>JAISXU010000032.1 GCA_031270395.1 Oscillospiraceae bacterium | reverse complement strand
AACGGCATCATCAGCTCAATCTTTCTTGTCAAATCTGCATACATCAGAAACCTCCCTTGACGTTTCTTTTAGTATGCACTATATATGTTAGATCGTCAAGTTATTTTTCAACAGTTCCTAAATTGCTTTGCAATTTATGATATATCGCCATGCGGCGCGTCCCGCGCCGTGGCTCAAAGTTTAAGCGCGCGCCCGCACAGCGGGCGCATGCGCGTGATATAATGTCTTCGTAGAAGACATCATATCATAATTCTGCGTGCCGCGTCAAGTATCCCCGGTGGTTAAAAAAACGCGCGCAGCCCCCGATGGCTTTGGCTATCGGGGGCTGTGTATTTTACCGTCTTTACCCGCGAAATACCGGGCGCAAAAGACGGCCTTCTCTCCCGCGGCGCTTAACCGTACCTTCTGCCCTTGCTCTTGTTCTTCCTCGCCGCCTCAGATTTCTTGCGGCGTCTGACGCTCGGACTCTGATAATACTCTTTTTTTCTGAGATCCGAGAGGACTCCCGACTTGGCACAGTTGCGCTTGAACCTTTTCAGGGCGCTGTCCAAGGACTCGTTGTCCTTGATGTGAACTTCCGACACTTCTTATATCCCTCCCTCCAAAAACGCCGTGGCGCTTTAAGGGCCATTCACATGGCATATATCCGGCGCGTGCCGGATATACCGCAATTATAACCGCGTCCGCCCTGAATGTCAACAGAGAAAATTTCGCGCCATTTTTCTCTCTGATCCCGTCTCTGATCCGGCGGGAAAATTCTTCCCGGGGCAGAGCGCGGAAGCGGCAGTCGTCGACGCCTGCGGTTCGACCGAGCGGCAAAGCACTTGGTAAACCGCCCGGATTGTGATATGATGTCAGACATGATTTAAGTGTCGAAAGTGAGTCTGGCGATGACCGTGTCGATTTTTTCGTCAGATGATACAAAAAACGCAGTGAATACTTTGTGTATTCACGAGGCTTTTTGTGAAATATGGCGGAATAAATCGCCGGTCAGCGGTGGGCGAGACTTTTGACACTTGAATCATCTATTTAGCTTCATAATCAGCGCGCAGATCGTCGATGATTTTGTCAAGATCTACAGTAACGGTTATGAGATCGCTGTTATCCTCCGGAATGTGCGCGCCGCCGGCGGAAGGCATCGGAATAGGTTCGCCGTCTGTAACATGGCAATACAAGCGCCCTTCAAGGGCTTCCCGCGCCATTGACATCGCTTCGTTTACGCTATCGCCTTGTGTCGCCAACTCCAGATCGATGAATACAACGGAAAACAAACTATCATTTTCATTATACATCCTCGCGGGATATTTTAGCAGTGTCATGATACGCCTCCTACTTTAAACCTGCCTGCCGTTTTATACTTGCGACCACATACGCAGAAAGTTCTTTTCCTACATGCATGGGAATAGTGACCTTACCGGGCTTGACCGGATGAATGTAGTGGTGATGGGAACCGTTTACGGTTTTCAATTGCCAACCGTCTTCACGGATCATCTTGTCCGCCTGTGAAAATGTCATGGCGTTTCTACACGGGATCCGCCATGAACTTGTTCGCCAGCTTGAATACCTCGAATAGCTGCTTGTCGCGTTTTGCCAGAAGCGCCTGCTTGTCAACGCCCGTGTAGTCATAGAAGCCCTTGCCCGACTTGAAGCCGAGCTCGCCGCGCTCCACGTGCTCCGCGAGAACCCTTGGCATATCGACCGGTTCCGGCGGCGTGTAGCTCTTGTTTTTATAGTTGTTTGCCGTCATGTCCAGCCCGCCGAAGTCGGCGCGTTTGCACAGCCCGAGAACTACGGCGCGCGGTATAAAGCTCGCCTTGACGGCCTTATCTATGTCCTCCGGAGTGCAGTAGCCGTTGTCGAGCAGATAGAAGACCTCCTGATTGAGGCACATTTGCATACGGTTGGCGATATAGCCTCGCACGAACTTCTTCATTAGCACCGCGGTCTTGCCGCATTTCTCCAAAAGCTCCACGGTCACGTCGGCGTATTCCTGCGGCGCCTGCTCGCTCTTTACCACCTCCACGAGCGGTATGAGCTGCGCCGGCGAGTACCAGTGCGCGATGACGGCCTGGCGCAGTCTGTTCCCTGGCAGCAGGTCGAATACGTTGAGTCCCGACGTATTTGACGCTATTATCGCGTCGTCCGACACCGCCTTATCCACCTTGTCGAACAGCTCTATCTTCGCATCCTTGTTTTCGACTATAGTCTCCTGAATGAAGTCGGCGCCCTTTACGGCGTCCTCCACGGTGAGCGCGAACGAGACGCGCCCGTATATCTCGTCGATCTGATCCGTCGGGATGAGCGCTTCCTCCGCGAACGTGACGAGACTCTTTAAGAGCGTGACCTTGGCGCGCTCGCGCGTCTCCTCCGAGCGCGTCCACATAGTCACGTCGTATCCGCCTATGGCGAACATCTGCGCGATGCCGGGGCCCATAGTCCCCGCCCCCAGCACCGCGATCTTTTTAATATCGCCCAGTGTTTTCATACAATGACCTCACTTTTCCTGTCTTTGATAGAATAATTTCGTATGCACTCGTCAAATCGCACCCGTCTCCCACGCCACCAGACGTACAAATCCGCCGTCGGCCATCTCGCAGCGGAACGGGAAGGCGGCTACAGTCAGGCGCTTGCCGGTCGCCTCGTCGATGCTGCCACCCGCGTTTTCGACGGTACAGACGCCGTGCTGCATGAACAGGCGGTGACACGGCTCGTAATCGTGGAATTTGTCGGCGGCGTCCGTACCCGTGGCTTCCCTGTACGCCGTGTCGAGCCACGGCATCTGCTCCTTGAGCGGGTAATGCCACAGCGGCGCGTCGGTGGCGCCCCACGTGCCCGTTATGCCCTTGATGTGCTTTTCGTGTATGAGCCACTTGGCGACCTCGGGGCCCATGCCGGGGTAGTAGTTGTAGTATTTGTCGTTGTTGCGGCGCCAGAAACGGTGGAAGCCCGTGTTGACGACGACCCAATCACCCGGCAGTATCTCCAGACCGTCCTTCTTCGCGGCCGCCTCAAAGTGGCCGGGCTTGAGCTCTACCCAAATATTCCCGAATTTCTTGGGATCGCCGTCCGCGGCGTCCCACTTCGCGTTGAACTCGTCGTACAGATGCGTCATGTCGAGCACGACGCCGGTTCCTATGCAGTGCTCGAGCGGTATCTCGTCGAGGCTGTAGCCGTAGCGCTCCCTGTCAACCTCCTCCTCGTGCAGGACATGGTTGGGCGCGTCCATGTGCGTGCCCGCATGCAGCGTGCCGGTGTACGTCATCGTGCGCTTGTGGAAGCGCCCAAGATACTGCCCGCGCGGGAACAGCAGGTCCTGGCGCGCGCCGGGGAACGGCCACAGCGGGGTATCCACCCCCCACGGCTGCGAGAGATCATAGATACGCGGCATCTTAGTCCTGTCGAGATAGAATTTTGACTTGTCGAGCGGCATGTACGCCATGATTTTGTCCTCCTCATACTGTTATATTCATAGTGTCCTCTTGCGATATTTTTATTCTAAACTATGGAATAGTACCAAAGTCAAGTGTATTTTACTGATATTTCAAAAATAAATAAATGATTCGAGTGTCGAAAGCCCGTCCGGCGATTACCGGTCGGCGATCGGCAGAATTTTTGACAACAAGAAAGTATTTATGATAGAATATCCGCAGAGCGGAAACAGAGCTCCGCAGGTTGCGGAACAATAATTTTGTGGGAGTGGTAAGCTTGACTCAAATCATCGTATCAATGTCTCTTTACCTCATCGCGGTCGTCGTAATCGGCGTGTTCTTCGCGAGACGCGCCAACGAGAGCACGGAGAACTACTTCCTCGGAGGCCGTGGACTCGGCCCGTGGGTCGCGGCGATGAGCGCGGAGGCGAGCGACATGAGCGGATGGCTGCTCATGGGTCTGCCGGGCGTGGCATACTGGATAGGGGCGGCGGACGCCGCCTGGACCGCTATCGGGCTGCTGGCGGGCACCTACATCAACTGGCTCGTCGTGGCAAAGCCGCTGCGCCGCTACTCGGCGCTCGCGGGCAACTCGATCACCATACCCGAATTCTTCTCAAACCGCTTCAAGGAACAGAAAAGCAAGCCCGTACTCATCATCGCGTCGATGATGATACTCATATTCTTTGCGGTGTACACCGCAAGCTGCTTTGTGACAGGGGGAAAGCTGTTCGCCCAGCTCTTCGGCGCCCCGTATCTGCCCATGATGCTGCTCGGCGCGTTCGTCGTCATACTGTACACGCTGCTCGGCGGCTTCCTCGCCGAGAGCATGTCGGACTTCGTGCAGGGCATCGTCATGATATGCGCGCTTATCGCCGTACTCGCGCTGACCGTCGTCAGAGCGGGCGGTTTCGGAGAGCTTTTTGACAAGATACGCGGCTTTCCCGGCTTCCTCACCTTCTTCGGCATGGCCGATCCCACGCTTGACGCAAATGGCGTGCAGATAGTGACAAACGGCGCTCCCGCGTTCGGCGCGGCAAAGCCGTACGGATTTTTGACTATCATCTCCACACTGTCGTGGGGTCTTGGGTACTTCGGTATGCCGCAGGTACTCTTGAGATTTTTTGCGATACGCCGCTCCGGAGATATAACGCGCTCGCGCAGAATAGCGACGGTCTGGTGCGCCATATCACTCGCGGCCGCCGTGCTCATAGGTCTTGCCGGACGCGCGCTGTACCCCGCGTCTCCCGAGCTGCTGACCGCCGGCGGAGCGGAGGGCGTGTTCATCACGATAGCCAAGCTGTTTCCGCCGCTCATCGCGGGTATCATGATGGCGGGCATACTGGCCGCGGTAATGAGCTCGTCCGACTCGTATCTGCTCATAGCGTCCAGCGCCCTCTCCAAGAACATCTATCAGGGTATTCTGAAAAAGGACGCGGACGACGACAAGGTCATGTTCATAAGCCGTCTGGCGCTTATCGGCATCGCGATCGTCGGAGTCATCATAGCCCTTGACCAGAACAGCAAGATATTCACACTCGTCAGCTTCGCGTGGGCGGGCTTCGGCGCGGCGTTCGGCCCGCTCGTGCTGTTCTCGCTTTTCTGGAAACGCACGACGCACGCCGGCGCCGTGGCGGGCATGGCCGTTGGAGGCGGCATGGTGTTCCTGTGGAAGCTGGCGCTCAAACCGCTGGGAGGCGTATTCGGCATATACGAGCTGCTGCCGGCGTTCGTGCTGTCGTGCGCCGCGATAGTGATAGTCTCGCTCGCCACCAAAGCCCCAAGCAGCGAGATACAGGAAGAATTTGAGGCCGCCAAGACCTTTGAGTGCTGATGTCCGCGCGCGCCGTACGAAAAATAAGTGAGTCCGAGCTGCGGCGCCAGCGCGAGTGCGCGGCGCGCGTGCGGGAGATAAACGGGGGCCGCGCGGCGCCGGCTCTGGCTTACGTGGAGACGTACGGCTGCCAGCAAAACGAGGCCGACAGCGAGAAGCTGCGCGGTATGCTTCTGGATATGGGTTACCGGCTGACCACAGACGGCGGGGACGCGGACGTCATAGTCGTAAACACCTGCGCCATACGCGACCACGCGGAAAAGCGCGCGCTCGGCAAAATAGGGGCGCTCAAGCGCGTCAAGACGGCGCGCCCGGAGTGTATTCTGGCCGTGTGCGGCTGTATGCCGCAGCGCGGCGCCGTGTCGGAAACACTGAGACGGTCGTACGGCTACGTCGATCTCGTCTTCGGCGTCCACGCCCTGTGGCGCTTCCCGGAGCTGCTTGAGAGCGCGCTCCGGCGCTCGGGCCGCGTATTCGCCGTGGACGTGGACGGGGACGGGGCGGCGATAGCGGAGGGCATACCGTCCTCGCGCGCCGGCGGCGTAAAGGCGTGGCTGCCCATAATGTATGGCTGCGACAACTTCTGCGCATACTGTGTTGTGCCGTACGTGCGCGGGCGCGAGCGCAGCCGCGAGCCGGGCGCCGTACTTTCCGAGGCGCGGGAGCTTGCGGCTTCCGGATACAGGGACATAACGCTGCTGGGGCAGAACGTCAATTCGTACGGTTCCGGAGGCGGTATCGGGTTTCCGGAACTCCTGCGGCGCGTCAACGGCATAGAGGGAGAATTTATAATCCGCTTTATGACGAGTCACCCTAAGGACGCCGGCGACGGGCTGTTTTGCGCGATGGCGGAATGTGAGAAGGCGGCCCGGCACATACATCTTCCGTTTCAGGCGGGCGGGGATCGCGTTCTGCGCGCC
This sequence comes from Oscillospiraceae bacterium, assembly GCA_031270395.1. Taxonomy (GTDB): domain Bacteria; phylum Bacillota; class Clostridia; order Oscillospirales; family Oscillospiraceae; genus JAISBX01. Next base: position 7,502 of record JAISXU010000032.1, on the reverse strand, counting down.
ATGAACCGCGGATATACAGGGAGCGGATATCTCGCGCTCGTCGATGCGGCGCGCCGCAGAATGCCGGATATCGTCATAACGAGCGACGTCATCGTGGGCTTTCCCGGCGAGCGGCGCGAGGATTTCGACCGCACGCTCGAGCTCGTCAAAACGGCGCGGTTCGACGCGCTGTTTACATTTATATACTCGCCGCGCGAGGGTACGCCCGCCGCCTCGATGGACGACCCCGTGCCCGGCCCGGAAAAACAGGCGTGGTTTGGCGAGCTGCTCGCGGTTCAGAACGCCATTTCCGCGGAAAAGCACGCGGCGCACGTCGGCGGGACTATGCGGGTACTCGTGGACGGACGCGATAACGGCGGCGGCGGAGACGGACGCCCCGTATTTACCGCCCGCACAAACGGCGGCCGTCTCGTGCGCGTCACGGGCGGCGGGATCGGCGGCGGCGATATCGGGCGCTTCATCGACGTAAAAATTACGGGAAGCACCGCGTGGTCGCTGACCGGCGAAAAAAAGGAGCTGCAATAAATGCCACAAGTAAAGGTATACCGCTCGGGCATGCTGATAGCGCGGAGCGATCCGGCGCCCGGCGACACGGTCCTCAAGCATCTCTCAGACTCCGGCATCTTTCTGGACGCCCCGTGCGGCGGCCGCGGACGCTGCGGCAAGTGTCTCGTGCGCCTCTCGCCGGACGGCGTAGAGGTGCGGGCATGTCAGACCGTGATAACGGGGGATACGGACATATACCTCCCCGGCGAGATGGAGATGGAGATCGCCGGGGACACCAAGTCCGGCACCGATACGCCGCCGCCGGCGGCGGCCGGCGGCGAACCGCTCGGCGTCGCTGTTGACATAGGCACCACGACTGTAGTCGCGCACCTCACGTCGCTGCGGACAGGCGGACGGGCGGCGACGGCGGGCGGTGTGAACGCGCAGCGTCCATACGGCGCGGACGTCATCAGCCGAATACAGTATTGCGCGTCAAACGGCCACGGCCAGTTGACGGCGCTCATCCGCGGACAGCTTCGCGGCCTCATAGCGGAGGCTTGCGCCGACGCGGGGGCAGATCCCCGCGCGATAGAGTATATAGCTATCGCCGGCAATACTATCATGGAGCATCTGGCCGCCGATCTGTCGCCCGCCGGTATGGGCGTCGCGCCGTTTCGCCCCCTGAGTCTGTTCGGAGACGATACGCCCGTATGGGAGGAGCTCGGCGCCGCGCCGGGCGCGGCTGTGTACTTCGCGCCGGCAATATCGTCCTATGTGGGCGGCGACATCACCGCCGGAATGCTCGCCGCCGGGCTGGAGGACACGGAGGGCCCGTGCGTATACATCGATATAGGCACAAACGGCGAGATAGCGATGAAGCTGGGCGACAGATACCTCTGCTGCGCCACGGCCGCCGGCCCGGCGTTCGAGGGCGCCGAGATAGCTATGGGAATGGCCGCCGTGCAGGGCGCCGTAAATCACGTCGTCTGGGAGGACGGAGCGGTAAAATTCACCACCATCGGCGGCGCGCCGGCCGAGGGCTTCTGCGGTTCCGGCCTGCTCGACGCTCTGGCGCTGCTCATCAGGCAGGGCGCCGTTGACGAGACGGGCAGACTGCTCTCGCGCGAGGAGGCCTCCGGCGCAATATCGGAGTATCTCGAGAGCAAGGACGGTAAAAACATATTCAGGCTCGCGCGGGACTGCAAGGTATATATGGACTACGCTGACGTCAGGAAGCTCCAGCTTGCCAAGTCGGCGATAGCCGCCGGAATACAGACGCTGCTCGCGCACGCGGGTATAGGAGAGGACGGCGTGCGCTCGTTCGTGCTGGCGGGCGGCTTCGGGAGCTTCATGGACAAGGACAGCGCCGCGGCGATAGGGCTGTTCCCCAAGGTGTTTCTGCCGGTGACGCGCACAGTCGGCAACACGGCCGGCGAGGGCGCGGCGCTGGCGCTCTGCTCCGCCGGGGCGCGGGCCGCGCTGAGCGCCATGCGCGAGCGGTGCGGGTATATCGAGCTCTCGACGAGTCCCGTCTTTAACGAACAGTTTGTGGAACAGATGATGTTTTAAGTCCGTTTTTTAATGACGCGACCGCAAAAAAAGGTTGAAACAAGTTCAACCTTTTCGTTAAAATCGCGTTTTGCTCGCCCTACGGGCAACCGCAAAACAGGCGCATTATGACCATGCCTTTTCATGATCGTTTTGTGCCTGAAGTGAAACGAAAGGCATGGTCATAATAATGAAGGATTTGGTGAAAGTAATGGATTATGAGAAGATCAGCAGGCAGGCTCTGGACGCGGGCTTTACGAACGTCGGGCAGCTCGACACATCGACGCTCGAATTTCTGCCGGAGGTGCGCGAGATGTGTTCCGCGGACAAGTGTAACCGCTACAATAAGTCGTGGGCGTGTCCGCCCGCGTGCGGTACGCTTGATGAGATGCGCGAAAAAGTCAGTGGATACTCGCGCGGCATCATAGTGCAGACTGTGGGACAGCTCGAGGACAGCTACGACTGGGAGGGCATTCAGGGCGCCGCCATGCGTCAGGGCGAGAGCTTTGAAAAGCTCTGGAAGGAGCTCAAAGCCGATTTCCCCGGCCTGCTCGCGATGGGCAGCGGCGGGTGCTCTCGCTGCAAGGAGTGTACTTATCCGGAGGGCAAGCCGTGCCGGTACCCCGACGAGCTGTCGGCGTCAATGGAGGCGTGCGGCCTGTATGTGAGCAAGGTCTGTACGGATAACGGCGTCAAGTACAACTACGGCCCGAACACAATAGCCTACACGGGCTGCTTCCTGCTCGAATAATCCCCTCACGCGGGCGCGGCTCACATAACGGCATTTCGGGCGGACGCGTCCGTCCCATTAACATATCACCCCGCCAGACTGCCGCGACCGGACGTCGGATGCCCGCAGCTCGCCGCCGCTCATGTCATAGCGCCTGTCACACCGTTCGACGAGCGCGGGGTCGTGCGTGACGAGCAGTATCGCGGCGCCCTCGCGCGCTATGTCCTCAAACAGACCGAAGATCGCCGCCGCGTTATCCGGATCGAGGTCTCCCGTGGGCTCGTCGGCAATCAGCAGCCGCGGCTCGCGCAGCAGCGCGCGCGCTATTGAGACGCGGCGCAGCTCGCCGCCCGAGAGCTGCGCCGGATACTGCGCGGCGAGATGTCCCGCGCCCACTTTGTCCAGAAGCGCCGCCGCCCCGGTTCCCGCGCGCGCGGCGCGTGAACCGAGGTACAGCGGCAGACGCACGTTGTCAATGACGCTCAGGCTTGCCAGAAGGCTGTGTCCCTGCGGTATATATCCTATCTGCGGCCCGCGCAGGCGCGACAGCCGGCTATCCCGCAGCTTTGTTATGTCGGCGCCGTCAAAAATGACATGCCCCTCCGTCGGCGGCAACAGGCCCGCCACGATGCCGAGGAGCGTGCTCTTGCCGCTCCCCGATCTGCCCGTCACGCATACCAGCTCGCCGTCGCCGACGCGCAGCGACGCGTCCGATACCGCGGAAAACACCGCGCCGTCGCGCTTATACGTCTTGCTGACCCTCTCCGCTTCAAGCAGCACCGCCTATACCCCCTCGCGTATTATCGAGTGCGCCGCCAGTCTGCCTATGCGCAATGCGGAAAACAGCGACGCGACCGGCGGCGCGAGCCACGACACGGTAAATACGGCGGTAAGCGTCGGCGCGAGGGACGCGAACGTCGGGCGCAGGTACGGCATATCGAGTGATACGCTCAGCAGCCGCTCAAACGAGAGGAATACGACCGCCAGAAGTCCCGCCCCGGCGACGGCGCCGACGAGTCCGACGACCGCCGACTCTGTCAGCACGATGGCCGTCAGTCGCGCGCGCGTAGCCCCGAGGGCGCGGTATACCCCGAACTCGCGCATCCGCTCGTTTGCCGACAGGGAGAAAAGCAGCGCGAGCACGCCGGCCGCGAGTACCCACAGGAGCGACGAGAGCGCGGCGACGACCGCCAGCAGAGCGCCAAGCCCGCGCGACGCGTCGGTCACGAGCGACTGCGGCAGCACGACGGACACGTGGCTGTCGCGGTAGCCAAGACGGATATTCTTCGCAAATTCCTCCACATCCACGCCGTCCTTGACGTTGACGACGATAGACGAGATCGCCTCGCCGTCCTGCGGAACGCCCTCTCCGCCCAACTGCACGTACTCCCGCAGCGCGTCGCGCGCGGCGGCCATGTTCAAAAACACGGACGTGTCAAAGCCCATGCCCGTCGGTTCGAGCTTTCCGACCACCTTGTAATATTTTTTGAAAAATTGGAGCTCGCCGCCGACCTTCCCGTTTATGAGACTGCCTACGATGATCTCGCCCTCGCCCGGCCCGCCGGGCGCCGCGCTCTCGAGCCACGGGGCGACCACGAAGTCGCTGTCGGCGTCATACCCTATCATCTGCACCTTCTGGGAGCAGTGCGGCGAGTCGAACGACGCGATAAAAAGCTGTGCGGACGCCTCCGCGACGCCTTCGAGCTCCATCAGCTCGCCGGCCACCGCCCCGTCAAGATAAAACGCGCTCGGCTCGCCGCGCAGCAGCGCGCCTCCGACGCTCTGCTCATACCCCGTGGGTACGATGAGCGCGTCCGCGCCGAGTCGACGGCGCGCGCTCTCCACGCCTCCGCGCAGACTCGCCGACAGCAGCAGTCCGCCGATGAGCACAAAAGCGAGCAGCGCGACTATTCCCGACAGACACGCCGTCCTGACGGGGCGGCGCGCGAGACTGTTAAGCGAGAGGCGAAGCGGCGTCAGTCTGCGTTCTTTCATTGCCTTTTCCCTTTCCGGACGCCGGGGAGCGCAGCAGCCAAACCGTATTTGCGACCGCCAGAGCGAGCGCCGCCGCGCTTATCAGGTTGAGCGCGGGCAGCGTTTGCAGACGGCAGGACATCATAGGGTCGGGATCCACGCCGATGAACACATTGGCGGTGAGCAGTACGAAAAGGACGTCGCCCGCCGCCGCGAGGCTCAGCCCCGCGCGTATCCTCGCGTCGGCGAAAAATATGTACGCGACTCCGATAAGCGCGAGTACTATGCCGATGCCGAGCGTGGCCTGCGCCGTCCAGAAGCACACGCTATGCCCCTCGTGGTGTCCCTGATCGCATATCTTGAACAGCGTGCGCGGCCCAACGGCGAGCAGCGCGCCGGTCACAACGGCGCTCCCCCCGGCAATAATCCTGTTTTTCATATCCACTCCTACACTTCCCTTTTCTCTGAACTTCCGCTTTTATTTTACTTGCGCTCTCGCGTCGTCGCGCCAGCGGAAAGAGTTTTTTTCCACCCGCGCCAGTATGTTATTGAGAGAGACGCCGATGAACGCCATGACAAAGATGTAGGCGTACATCTCCGTGAATTTGTAGTTAGCCTGGTAAAAATACAACTGATACCCCAGCCCCTTGTTCGCCCCGATCATCTCAGCCGCGATGACTATGAGGACGGATGCCGTCGCCGACAGGCGCAGTCCCGTGAAGATGGACGGAAGCGATGCCGGCAGTATGACCGTCAGGAAAAGTCTCGGCGAGCTCGTCCCCATCGACCGCGACGCGCGGATGAGCTGCGGATCGACGTTCTGCACGCCGGATATCGAGTTGAGCAGCAGTCCCCAGAACGAACCCCAGAAGATGACGACCACCTTTGACGTCTCGGTTATGCCGAAAAACATGATAAAGACCGGCAGCAGCGCCAGCGTGGGCGTGTTGCGGAAAATCTGCAGCAGCGGATTGAGAAAGCCCTCCAGACGCCGAAACCACCCGATTGCCAGCCCGAAGGGTACCGCGAAAAGGAAGCCCGCCGCAAATCCGAGCAGCGCGCGCTGGAGACTGATGAGCAAGTGCTTCCAGATGCCCCCGCCGGCGATTATCTTCCACAACGTACTTACGATTTTTGTAAACGGCGGCAGAAAGAGCGGGTTTATCAGCAGACCGAGCCGTGACGCAATCTCCCAGAGCGCGAAAAAGCAGATGATCGCCAGCCAGCCGTAAAAAGTCTTGAAAACCCTCTTAAAAACCGCTTTCAGGATATCTCTCATCGCAAAAACCGCCCCTTCTGATATACCGATCGGCGACTCGCAGTTAAAGCCATAACACCCGAATCAGTCCACGTGGAATACGCGATTGGGGACGCCGTCCCACGCCAGGGTCTTGTCGGAGGCCGGCGCGTCCGCAGGGACGAATTTGTTCGTGTAGATCTCATCCTTGCTTATAACGCCCTCATCCAGTATCCCAGTCTGCACGGCGAGGTCAAACCAAATATCGAGGTATGCCGGGTCCACGTTCTTGTTCGGGTCCTGATATATTGCCAGAACGTCGCCCTTTTCAAGTCCCAGCACCGCCGCTACTATGTCGCCCGCCTCCTCAAAGTGGTCGTTTGTCCACAGCCTCGCGCGGTACATCGCGTCCACAAAGCCCTGCGCGACGTCCGGGTGTTCCTCGATTATGCGATCCGCGAGAACGCGCGCGCCGAGTCCGCCCGCCGGGTTGTTAAAGATGTCGTAGGTGTTGCCGATAGCGCGTACCTCCCCTGTTTTGAGCGTGATCTCGGCGTATGGCGTGTGCGAGGTCGTGACGTCGATATCGCCCTGAATCACCGCCTGCTCCATCGTGCCGGCGCCGCTGGAGAACGTGATGAACTCGACGTCGTCCTTTGGATAACCGTTTTTAAGTACCTGATACTCGACGTAGCCGCTGGTGCACGAGCCGATTCCGGCGATCCCGACCTTTACGCCCCCGTGCAGATCGGCAAGCGTCTGGAGCGGGCTGTCCTTGTGTACCAAATATGTGACGTGCGGACTCTCGGGCGTGTCTATCATACCGGGCGCCGCAATGGTAACCTTTAGTCCGGCGGCGCGCGCCTGCGCCACGCCTGACGGGTGTCCGGAGTACGACGCGTCGATGATGCCCTGCTCTATGGCCTGATAGTCGGTGAGACCGGTCGAGAGAGAGCCCACGAATTCGATATTGATCCCCGCATCCTCAAAGAAGCCCAGCTCCCATGCCGTCACGAATTCGAGATAGTCATACGGCGGGTCTACAACGCGCAGAGTGAATGGCTCCTTTTCGGCGTCCGCGTCGGGCTCCGCTGACTGGGATGGCTGGGCCGACGCGGACGCCGTGGCCGTCTCCGGCGCGTCCGACTGCGTCGGAGACGGAGACGCGCTGTCAGACGGGGCGGAGCCGCCGCCCGAGCATCCCGCGAGCGCGAGCAGAATTGCCGCCAGAAGCAGACTGACGGTGGTCTTTATGTTGATGCTTACTGTTTTTTTCATTACAAATTTCTCCTTATAAATGTGTGATTTTTGGAACGCAAATCCATCCTTCGATAACCTTAAGCCTCTACATCGACATCGACATCGTCTCATATGACCACCCCCCTTTTTGCCGCGTTACCGGGCTGTATATTAATCCGCTCGAAAAGTCTAATCCTTACGGCAAAGCCGCTCGGGACTTTTCTCGCTCATATGCGCATGTTTCTCGCCGCCTTTGGCGGCAACCGAAACATTTGCGCGCTATTAATT
>JAISXU010000019.1 GCA_031270395.1 Oscillospiraceae bacterium | reverse complement strand
CTTACGGCAAAGCCGCTCGGGACTTTTCTCGCTCATATGCGCATGTTTCTCGCCGCCTATGGCGGCAACCGAAACATATGCGCACTATTAATTCGGCACGACATATCGTGCGAATTAATTATATATGATTTTCCCACCTGTTTGCAAGCGCCGGAGTCTGCAGAAAACACGCGCCGGGCGTTTTGAGCGCAACTCCACTGCCCGGGCTGATTTCAAGCCCTTACGGACGGCGCCCTAGTCCGCCAGATAGGTGGTTTTGAATTTTCTCGGCGAAAGCCCGGTAGCTTTTTTGAATACCTTCGTGAAATAACTCTGATCCTTAAACCCGCACTGCGTGGCGATAAACGCCAGACTGGACTTGTTCTCCAGCAGCATCCGCTTGCTCTTTTCGACGCGCACGTTCATGATGTACGAGGTGACGCTGATACCCAGCTCGTGCTTGAAAATACTGCTCAGATACGACTTGCTGAGAAACACCTCCTTTGCCAGCATGTCGAGCGCCAATTTCTCGGCGCAGTTGCGTTTTATGTAGTTAGTTACCCTAAACACCACGTCCGAATGTTTCGCGCGCGCCAGATCGAACGCCTGTACCATGAACTGGCGGATCATATCGGATATACGCAGCGCGAGATTGTCCGAGTTTTGATACTTTTCGACCATGTGTATATAATCCTCGGACATGCGGAACGTCTCGCCCGGATCGGCGCCCGCCTCGATAGCCGCGCGGGAGAGTATTACCAAAAGCTCCAGCAATCGCGCGCGGATTGCGTTGGTATCGTAATTGCTGTATACGTATATGTGCGCCAGCACCTCGTTTATCATCTCCATTGCCACCGTCTTATCGCCGCTCAGTACGGTCAGACGCATCTCTTTTTCAAAACGCAGCAACATCTTGGCGCTCCGCGCGTCCAATGCGGAGTATTGCTTTTTGGCGTCGTATATCTCCTTGAAGGCGCGCTCCTTATCGAACGCCGCGGAAACGCCCGTGACCCTTGCCGGAATCTGCGAGACGGTCGCGCACAATATCTCGGAGATATGGCGCACCTTCTTTGTGGAGAAAACACTCAGCTTTGACACGGCCCAAGCCATATCAAGAACGGGAAGATCGTACAGCACGTCCTGCATGTCGCCCATGACGATCGGCCCGAGAATAAGTCCGCCCATCAAATCACCTGAAGACGACAACAGCGCGGCGGCGACAAACGTCAGCCCGAGCGGACAGTAGTAGATATACAGTCCGTCCCATCTGCGCGCCTCATGGCAGCCGTACAGATGCGTCGGGAGCTCGTCGCCGCGCTTGTACGAACAGTTCGCGCAGAAATCCTGCGCTTCGACCAGCGGGATCAGACGCGGCGCGCCGTACTCCGGCACATCGACGATCTTGCAGCCGACATCCAAAAGTGACGAAAAGTGATCCTGATATTTTTCACATACTTCCAAAAGCTCCGGCGTCATTGTACATCACCCGCCCTCTTTCTTCCGGCCCTTCGCCTGCGGCGGAGCCGTGACAAACGGCTCTGTGTCAACTATGTCAAAAAATCCTTTAGTTTTTTACTGCGGCTCGGGTGCCGCAGCTTTCGCAGCGCTTTCGCCTCTATCTGACGTATGCGTTCGCGCGTTACCTTGAACTCGCGCCCGACCTCCTCGAGCGTGCGCGAGCGCCCGTCCTCGATACCAAACCGCAGTCTGAGCACCTTTTCCTCGCGGGGCGTCAGCGTCTTTAATACCTCGGCAAGCTGTTCGCGCAGCAGGGTAAAGGACGCGGCCTCCGCCGGTTCGGACGCGTCCTCGTCCGGTATGAAATCACCCAGATGGCTGTCCTCCTCCTCGCCGATGGGCGTCTCAAGCGATACGGGCTCCTGAGCTATTTTCAATATCTCGCGTACCTTATCTACCGGCAGCGCCATCTCCTCCGATATCTCCTCCGGCGTCGGATCGTGTCCCAGCTCCTGAAGCAGCTGGCGCGACACGCGCATGACTTTATTTATAGTTTCGACCATGTGTACCGGGATGCGTATCGTGCGCGCCTGATCCGCTATCGCGCGCGTTATCGCCTGACGTATCCACCACGTGGCGTAAGTCGAAAACTTGTAGCCCTTCGTGTAGTCGAACTTCTCGACGGCCTTTATAAGGCCGAGATTGCCCTCCTGGATCAAATCCAAAAACTGCATTCCGCGCCCGACATACCGTTTTGCAATGCTGACTACAAGCCGCAGATTGGCCTCCGCCATACGTCTGCGAGCGTCCTTATCTCCCGCCGCCATGAGAGCCGCAAGCTCGACCTCATCCTCGGCGGTGAGCAGATTCACCTTGCCTATCTCCTTGAGGTACATACGCACGGGGTCGTCCACGTTCAGAGTCTCGGCAAGCACCTCCGGCTCCACGAGCTCATCCTCCGGGACGGCCGCTATTGCCTGAAGCTCCTCGGCCTCGGCAGGCGTGTCCTCCGCGTGGACGAGCTCCAGTTCATCCGAATCCAGCGTGTCGATGCTCAGGTTTTCCAGCAGATCGTAAAACCTATCCACCTGCTCCTGCTCGAGGTTCATATCCTCCAGGACGTCAAGCAGTTCCTTAGCGCTGAGACTTCCGCGCTTCTTGCCCTCCTCAACGAGCGCGCGGAGGCGCTCGTCGTTAAAGGCGTCGTCAATTTTATCGATCTCGTCGTCTCCGGATATGATCTCCGCTTCCTTTGAAAAGTCCATGCTCATCCTCCCAACCCTTTTGTTTCTTTATATTTGCTGTATACCGCCAAAATATCCGTTTCCGCTTTCGCCTTCATTTTAAGCCGCTCCGTCCGGATTTTTTCTATGTAGTCCCGCAGAGCCTGCCGTCCGTTAGGTATCGACTCCGGTTTTTGCAGAATCGCCGATACGCGCCCCGCCTCGGCCGGTTCCAGCGCCGCGAACAGAGCGGCCGGCGATATCTCCTTTTCCGTCTCGTTTCTCTCCCTCAGAATACCGTACGCCTTAGCCAGAAAGGGCGATGAAAACTCACTCTCGTTGAAGCCCGCTTCCCGCGCCTCGTCGAGCAGCGGCGGGTCGAGCAGTATACATCGGATTACTCCCTCCTCGGCTATCGCGGAATACTCGTTTTCATATCGGATCGCGCGGTCGGCCGGCTGCGCCGACGCGGCCGGTTGTGTCACGCTCCGTTCCATGCGCCGCTTCTGCTTCCACTCGTTGCGCTTCAACAGACCGGCGATCTCACTTGCGACGGCTGCGCTCGAAACGCCTGTCTCCTCGGCCAGCCGCGCGCCATATACCTCGCGCTCCGGTCGGCTCCGTATATCCGCGAGAAGCCGCGTCGCCTCCGACAGATACCCGATCCGGCCGTCCTCAGTCTTTATATTGTACTTTCTCTTTATGTCCCCGAGCCTGTACGTTATATGGTTTTCGCTGCGCTCAACGAGCAGACGGAAGGCATCGGCGCCGAATTTATTTATGTATTCGTCCGGATCCTTCGCGTCCCGCAGCCGCAGCAGCCGCACGCCCATGCCCGTTTTTTCAGTCAGGCGTATTGCGCGGGCGGCGGCCTTTTCCCCCGCGCCGTCCGAGTCGAACGCTATCACCAGCTTGTCGGCGTACCGCGCCATGAGCCGAACCTGCGTATCCGACAGCGCAGTCCCCAGCGACGCCACCGCGCAATCAAAGCCCGCCTGATGAAGCGCTATTACATCTATATTCCCCTCCGTCAGGATAAGCATACCTGCCTTGGATTTTTTTGCGATATTCAACGCAAAGAGGTTTCTGCTCTTGCTGAATACCTGAGTGTCGGGCGAGTTGAGATACTTGGGCTCTCCGCCGCCGAGTATCCTCCCGGAAAAGCCTATCACGGCGCCGCGCACGTCTATGACGGGAAATACCAATCTGTTCCTGAACGTGTCGTAGCAGCCGCCGGTCTTCCTGTTTTCTCTGACAAGGCCGGCGTCCAGCAGCTCCTCCGTCTTATAGCCGAGCGACTGCATCGCGTCGCCGAGAGCGTTCCACGAATCGGGCGCCGCGCCCAGCCCAAAGCGCGTGACCATCCGCTTTGATATCCGGCGCTCCCCGATATACCGCGCGGCGTTCTCGCCGTCCGGAGAGAACAGAACTCCGTGGTAAAAGCGCGCGGCGTCGCGGTTGAGGTCAAGCAGGCGGCGTCTGCTTGTGCGCGCCGTATTCCCGCCGCCGCCGGAGGGCACCGCCAGTCCGGCGCGCCGCGCCAAAAACTCCACGGCGTCGGGAAACGTGAGGTTTTCGATCTCCATCACGAAATTGATCGCGCCCCCGCCCTTGCCGCAGCCGAAGCAGTAATACATCTGCTTGTCAATGTTCACCGAGAACGACGGCGTCTTTTCGCTGTGAAACGGGCACAGACCGAACATATCGCCGCCGCCGCGTTTTGACAGCTTCACATACCCGCCTATCAGCTCCGCCAGATCGGTTTTTTGAGTGAGCTCATCCAAAAAGCCCTCGGGAATCGTCATACCGCACCCTTTTCCAAGTAACCCGTCTGCAGCTCCTATCTGTAATGGCCGTCCATTACGGACACGAGCCTATCTCATCTGCCACGCCTCCGGAATAAACAGTTCCCCGTAAAGATATATGGCGTATTTGTCCGTCATCCCTGAAACGTAGTCGCACGCCGCTCTGCGGGGGGAGTCGGCGCGCGCCGTCTCACAGTATTCGTCCGGCAGCTCGTCCGGCCGCGACGCGAAGTGGCGGAACAGACCCTCGAGGAGTCCGAATACCTTGCGCTCCTCCCCCTTCGCCCTCGGATCGCTGTATACGCGGCTGAACATGAAGCTGCGGAAGCTGTCGAAAACGAAGCTGATCCTCGGACTCATGACTATATCCCCGCGTTCCGCGCTCTCCTCTATTATGTCTTTTATTACGGTATCTATGCGTTTACTGTAATTATCTCCCAACGCGCACCTTATCTCGCCGGGTATATCGGTCTCAGACAGAATACCGGCGCGTATGGCGTCGTCGGTATCGTGGTTCACATACGCTATCCTGTCGGCCAGATGCACGGCGCGTCCCTCGGGAGTCGAAGCCGGCGCGCCGCCGGTATGCCGCTCTATCCCGTCGCGGGTCTCGGCGGTAAGATTCAGCCCGCGTCCGTCCTTCTCGATAATATCCACGACGCGCAGACTCTGCTCATTGTGCCGGAAGCCCCCGTCGGACGCCATGAGAGTGTTGAGAGCGCGCTCTCCCGCGTGTCCGAACGGGGTGTGTCCGAGGTCGTGCCCGAGCGCTATCGCTTCCGCGAGGTCTTCATTCAAGCCGAGCGCGCGCGTTATGGCGCGGGCCACGCGCGCAACCTCCAGCGTGTGCGTAAGGCGCGTGCGGTAGTGGTCTCCCTCCGGCTGCAGAAACACCTGAGTCTTGTGCATGAGACGGCGAAACGCCTTGCTATGTATTATTCTGTCGATATCGCGCTGAAAGCATGTCCGCACCTCACATTCCGCCTCGGGGCGCACTCTGCCGCGCGACCGCGCCGCCAGAGTCGCCGACGGCGACAGAACTGATCGCTCAACGTCCTCGCGAAGCTCTCTGATCACGGCGTAAGCTCCCCTCTTTTTTCCACGGCACCCGCTTGTAACGGCGCGGGCCGTTGTGAACGAATTACTGCGCCGTCCTGAATCTGGCCGGCTTAGGACGCATTTTTATACCCGATACGATCCCCATAGCCGCAAACGCCGTTATTATCGACGATCCGCCGGAGCTGAAAAACGGCAACGTCAGTCCCACGACGGGCGCGAGTCCGAGACACATGCCGATATTCTCCAGTGTCTGGAAGATGAGCATGGACGCAAGCCCCACGCACACGAGCAGCCCGAGCGTATTGTTTGATTTGACGCCGACGTAAGCGCACCTGACTATGATGGCGGTCAACAGCGCAATTATAATAAAACACCCGGCAAAGCCCAATTCCTCGCCCGCCGCGGAGAATATGAAATCCGTCTGCTGGTGGGGTATCGTGCCCGCTTGGGTCAGCCTGCCGTTGTAGAGTCCCTGCCCGGAAAACCCGCCGGAGGCTATGGCGAGCCTGCTCTGACTTGCCTGCCACGCGACGTTGAGACCTGTCGGGTCTATGCTCGGGTCGTACGGGGCGAGTATCCTCGCGCGCTGCCGCTCGCTCAATAGGTTGTTCCAGATGAATGGCCCGGACGCCGCGAGGGCGACCGCGCCCAGCAGGAACCAGCGCAGTCTGACGCCGCCCGCAAACATGACGCACAGCAGAATGAACACATATACGAGCGACGACCCGAGATCGGCGGACGACGCGAGTATCAGCCCAAAATACAGACCGAATACCGCCAATATTTGCAGCACGGCGAGCGGCGAATTTAGAGTTCGCCTTGCCTTATACTCGGTTACCATGTGCGCGACGACGACGGCAAAGGGGATTTTCGCCACCTCCGCCGGTTGTATGCCGATCCCTCCGAAACGCAGCCACGCCTTGTTGCCCGTGTCCCCCGCCTCGCCCCAGATAAAGAGCGTACAGATGAGTACCGCGCTCAGTATCACCAGCAGCTTTGACTTATCGGCGATTATGTCTATATCGATCAGCGACAGCAGAATATATACCGCGACGCCCATGACAAGGGCTATTATCTGAACGGTGACGGCGCTGCGTTCCACGCTTGAGATCAGCACTATACCGTAGACCGCGCTTATCACGCACAGCGCCAGCAAAAATATATCCGACTCGCGAATATAGCGGTATACCGTCTCGAAAAGCTTTCTCACGCCCTTACTCAGGGAATACGCCCGTTCCGCCCGCCGTTCTACCCGCGCAAAACGGAGGCGCCGCCGTATTCCATACCCTCCCCCTTACGATCTCACGACAGTAACCGCAGCCCATCACAGACGCGGCGCGCAGCATATCGCTTTCGGATATGTTACCACACAATCTCCGAGACGTCAATAATCGCCTACGCCCCCGCACAGACAGAGGGCGCGGCAAGGGCCGCCGGGTCTTGGGCCGGCTGTGCTATGCCGTCTCCACGCTCGCCGCCTTTTGCAGCCCCAGCTTTTCGACGGCGTCCTCGCGCATCTTATATTTGAGGATCTTGCCGGCGGCGTTCATCGGGAAGTCGTCGGCAAAATCCACGTAGCTCGGCACCTTGTGCTTCGCCATATTCTCGCGGACGTAGTCCTTCACCTCGTCCGGCGTCATGCTCTCGCCCTCCTTGACTACGACGACGGCCATGATCTCCTCGCCGTACTGCTCGGACGGCACGCCTATCACCTGCACGTCGCGCACCTTGGGGTGGGTGTAGATGAATTCCTCTATCTCCTTTGGATAGATATTCTCGCCGCCGCGTATTATCATGTCCTTCAGACGCCCGGTTATTTTATAATAACCCTCCGAAGTCCTCCGCGCGACGTCGCCCGTGTGCAGCCAGCCGCCGCCGTCGATAGCGGACGCCGTGGCGCTCGGCATTTTATAGTAGCCCTTCATGATGTTGTAGCCGCGGGCGACAAACTCGCCGTCGGACTCGTCGGGCAGATCGTCGTATGATTCGGGTTCCACGATTTTACATTCGACGCCGGGGAACGCGTAGCCTACAGTAGATACGCGCAGCTCCTCCGCGTCGTGCGTCGAGGTCTGAGTACAGCCGGGGCTGGATTCCGTCTGTCCGTACACTATCGTTATCTCCGACATATTCATCTTCTCGACGACCTCGCGCATGACGGGGATCGGGCACGGGCTGCCGGCCATGATGCCCGTGCGCATGTATTTGAAATCCGCCGGATCGAAGTCCGGGTGCTCCAGCATCGCTATGAACATCGTGGGTACGCCGTGGAAAGCCGTTATGCGCTCGTACCGTATACAGCGCAGCGCGGATTTCGGCGAGAAGTACGGCAGCGGCGACATGGTGACGCCGTGCGTCATCGACGCCGTCATCGCCAGCACCATGCCGAAGCAGTGGAACATCGGCACGTGTATCATCATGCGGTCGGCGGTAGAAAGATCCATCCTGTCGCCTATGCACTTCCCGTTGTTTACTATGTTGCGGTGCGTCAGCATGACGCCCTTTGGGTAGCCCGTCGTGCCGGAGGTGTACTGCATGTTGCACACGTCGTCCGGGTCTATCGCCGCTTCGCGCCTGAGTACCACGTCCGCGGGTACGCGCGATGCCAGCGACAGAGCGTCGGCCCACGTCAGGCATCCGGGGCGCCGGGAGGACGCGTTTATCACATGGCGCAAAAAGGGCAGCCGGCTGCAATGGAGCGGCTTGCGCGGGTCGGAGTAGTCTAGCTCGGGGCAGAGCGAGGCGATTATGCCGGCGTAGTCGGAATCCCTGTAGCCGTCTATCATGACGAGCGTATGTACGTCCGCCTGACGCAGCAGATATTCGGCCTCGCGTATCTTGTACGCCGTGTTTACGGTGACGAGCACGGCGCCGATTTTCACCGACGCCCAAAACGTGATATACCACTGCGGCACGTTTGTGGCCCATATCGCGACCTTCGCGCCGGGACGCACGCCGAGGGCTATCAGCGCGCGCGCGAACGTATCGACGTCGTCGCGGAACTGGCTGTAGGTGCGCGTATAGTCGAGCGTGGGATAGCGGAACGCGTACTGCTCGGGGTGCGCCTCGACGACGCGGTCGAGCATACGCGAAAACGTCGCGTCGATGAGCGTTTCCTTTTCCCAAAGATGCGTCCCGGCACCCGTTTTGCTCGCGAACGGGCCGCCCGCGGCCGCCTCGTCGAGAGACTTGAACGCGCCGCCCCCGCGCCCGGAGGATATGAGCGGCAGCAGGGCCTGATAGTCCTCCCGGGAGCACTCGACGACCGCCTTATAGTCTATGGAGCGCAGCGCCGACAGAAATTCATCTATCGGAAGACTCCCCGCGCTCCGTATGCGCGCGTGCCGGACGTACCCCCCCAGCTCGCGTATGGCGGCGTCCGCGGACTGCTCCGCTTCATACGTCGCGTTCATGTCCCAAAGCGCCGCGAGATTGTCGCTCGCGTACATGTCGAGCAGATCGCCGAGCGCGGAGACGTCGGCGTAGCGGCCGCGCGTCTCTATCAGCAGCGTGACGCGGCGCGCGTTCGCCTCCACGAGCAGCTTGTCGATGATATTGCGCAGATACGTCTCGTCGGACAGCGTGATAACGTCGCAGTCCAGCACGACGCACGGGGCGCCGTCCCGCTCCGCGCGCGTGACGGCCTCGCTCGCCCGCGCTATTGCGCCGCGCGAGCGGACGTCGGCCGTCACGCGCGCCGCCTCCAGCTCGGTGGGCGTATACGTCAGCTTCATACGCGCCCTCCGAATACCAGCTCGCCCGCGGCGGCTATCTTGTTTACGGCGTCTATGTACGCGCGCAGCGCTGCGGCTATTATGTCCTCGTCGCGCCCGAAGCCGCTGTATGACGCAATTTTGCCGCTCTCCGCCGCGCCGCCGTCCGCGGCGCGGCTGTCGTAGCGCAGCGTCACCGAGGCGGAGCCGATGGCGTCCGCTCCGCTGCCGTCGGACACTATACGGAAGTCCGTGAGCTCGAGGCGGTCGGTGAGCTCGCGCACACGCATACCGCAATCCTTTGCGAGAGCCTTGTTTATTGCGCCGAACGCCGCGTCTATAGGCCCGTCGCCGTAGCGCGTGCGCACGGTCTTACCCGTGCGCCGCCCGAGCGTGACCGACGCCGTCGGCTGTATCGTGTTCCCGCTCGTAATAACGTACTCAAACAGGCGGTACTCCGGATTGTCGGCACTGTCCGCGCGCGCCGGACCCTCCGCCGGCAGGGGCGACAGCGCGGCGCGTACCGCGCCGGCCGACGACCGGAAGACCGTGTTATCCGCGTCCGTCACTTCTGCGCCCGCGGCGAGCGCCGTTTTTGTCACCGCCGCGATGAAATCCTCCTCGCCGCGCTCGCGATCCTCAAACGTCACGCGGATCGGTACGCCGGCGTCCGCAAACAGCTTAACGCTTTCTGACACGGCCTTTTCCAGAGCGTCCGCCTTGACGCCCGCCTTATACTCCATAAGGAAAACGGAGGCCGGAACTAATATATCAACGCCGGCGCCCGGGCGCCCTCTGAGGACTCCAAGCGCCCGCTCGGCCGTCCCCGGAAGCTCCGCGCGCGCCGCGACGGAAATGTCGAGCCCGTCGAGAGCAGCTATAAGCTCCTCGTCCGACGTGTCGGATATCGGCGCCGTTCCGATAATGGCGTCTCCGAGCGCGTGCGCAATCGCCGCGTATCGCGCGACGTCGCCCGCGCTCATGGGCAGATCTGTGACGCCGCGCAGCTCGCGCAGCGTCGTGTCAATAACTGTGGTGTTCGTCATCATTTAACCTCCGAATTCTGTTTATAGTATTGTCCGATATTCTACCACGGACGCGAAGCGGTAAGTGGTAGAATGTGTCGTCCCTCGGCGGTTGCCGCGCAGCGGCGAGCCGATGGGGACAGCAATGTAGAATATCCGCGTTGCGGATATTCTACCACGGACGCGAAGCGGCAAGTGGTAGAATGTGTCGTCCCTCGGCGGTTGCCGCGCAGCGGCGAGCCGATGGGGACAGCAATGTAGAATATCCGCGTTGCGGATATTCTACCACGTTTATCGCGTTCTGTCAAAAAATTGAATCGGGTGGTGACAGAATTTGCCCAAACGTGAATTGCAAGAGAAAAGGCCAGAGTGAAGGGGGGTGAAACAGAAGTGTGCTTTGCAGGAGGTTCCAGAGTTGTGTTGCAAGAGAAAGGTCCGAATGGGATAACAGGTGCGACCGCCCTCGGTCGCCCACAGTTCTCTGTCCGGGTCGTCCTTGCGGCGCACGTGCCGCCGAAGACATGACACAAAGACATGACACAAAAGTTGACAGCGGATTTGATAAGTGTTACAATCGTACCCATACAAAGACGACGGTTATTGACGCCGTGTGCCGGCGCGGCATGGTTCGGGACGGCAACCGGCGAAAAATAGGGTGAGAGTTGGAATTTACGGTGAAGGTTCTTATTTTAGGCGGCTTTCTCGGTTCAGGTAAGACGACGGCGCTCATGCAGCTCGCGCGGTACATGGTCAAAATATCCGACCCCGGGCGTGAAAATAAGGTCGTCATACTCGAAAACGAGATAGGCGAGGTCGGCATTGACGACGTATATCTCAGGGGCGGCGGATTTACGGTGAATAATCTGTTCTCCGGCTGCGCGTGCTGCACGGTGTCGGGCGAGCTCGTCACGGCGGTGTCGCGCATAAGGTCGCAGCTTGATCCGGAGTGGATAATCGTCGAAACCACCGGCGTCGCGTACCCGGTGAACATGCGCGAAAATCTCCATACCGCGTTGGGACTGCAGTCCCGCATATGTATTCTGGTAGACGCGTCGCGCTGGCGCAGACTGCTGACACCGATGCGCGAGCTCCTGCGCGGGCAGCTCGTCGGAGCGGACGCGGTACTTGTCAACAAGACCGACAAGGTCGATGAGGACGCGCTTAGCGGCATCGAACGCGATATTCTGGAATTTGAGCCTAAATCGGTCATGCTCAGAATATCCGCGCTCTCCCCCGTCCCGGACGACGTGTGGGAAAAGGTCGCGTTTGCCACGGCCGCGCCATAACAGACGAGTCACGTCAGATAGGAGTAACTTCATATGCACGACCACGAGCATGAGCATGACCACCATCATCACGACCACCACGACCACGACCACGAGCACGGACATGACCACCATGAGCATGAGCATGAGCATCACCACCATGACCACGAGCACGGACACGACCACCACGACCATGACCACCATCATCACGACCATCATCACGACCATCACCACGACCACGACGAAGACGGGAGCGCTGTCGGGACGATCAGAGTCGAGTGCCTGCTGCACGACGACGCGATAGTCGTCTCGGGAGCCCTCACCGTCACGGCGGCCGAATACGAGCCGACGCGCGCGGAGCTTGACAGACAGCTTGCCGCCATCGCGGACGATGTCACGGCGGCGGGCGGCATAATAGGTCATATCAAGGCGTCCGCGGCGGTGACATCGGTGGAGATGTTCTCCGTCACCGGTAGCGACGGAACGACCGCCAAAAAATCACCGGAGCTGACGGTCGCCATACATCTGGCGGCTATTGTGTTCGCGGTTTTGCCGGATATCGCCGAGCGCGCCGTCTGCGAGGCGCTGGAACGCGTGAGGGTTGCCGCGAATATGTAAGACGACGCGCAATTCCCGTACGCTGCGGCCTCGGCAGGCGGCGCATTATATTGAATCGGAGTTATCCCGCGATATATGAGAATCATTGATACGCACGCGCATATTTTTCCGCCGAAGGTAGAGAGAGTCGCAACGGAGGCGATCCGCACGTTTTATGACATCGATGAGATGAGGCATGCGGGTTCCATTGAAGACCTGCTGGCGTCGGGCGAGCGGGCGGGAGTTACGGACTACCTCGTTTTTTCCACGGCGACGACGCCCGTCCAGGTACCCAAAATCAACGACTTCATAATCTCGACTTGTGCCGGAAACGGGCGGTTTCTGGGCGCGGGTACGCTTCACAGGGATTTCGGCGATTTTGAGGCCGAGATCGATAAGCTGCAGCGGAGCGGCGTACAGGGGGTAAAATTCCACCCCGATTTCCAGAAATTCAACATAGACGACGAGCTGCTGATGCCGATGTTCGCCGAGCTCCAGCGGCGCGGTATGTTCGTCATAACGCACAGCGGTGATTACAGATATACATACTCGCATCCGGAGCGCGTCGCGCGTGTGGCGAAGCTGTTCCCGCGCCTTCGCGTGATAGCCGCCCATTTCGGCGGCTGGTCGCAGTGGGAGATAGCGCGCCGCGAGCTCGTTCTGCCGAACGTCTACGTCGATACCAGCAGCACGTTCGGTTTCGGCGGCATTGAGCCGGTGCTCGCGGGACTGAAAGCGTTTGACGACGGGCACATCTTTTTCGGGTGCGATTTCCCGATGTGGGATCACGGCGAGGAGCTGGATATGCTCCGCTCACTGCGTCTGCCCGACAGTCTGCTCGAGGGCATCCTGTATAACAACTTCGCGGGGTTTTACGCGCTGCGTTTGTGACGCCGGAATGGCGACGGTATCAAAGGTATGAACGTGATGCGGTTACGGCACAAAATCATTTACGGTCTGTTGCGGCGTCCGGCGGAGCTGTTTCTGCGTCTGCGGTTTGGGTATACCCACGCGCCGGCGCCCGGGCTGAAGCCGCCGTATCTGGTACTGGCGAACCACACGACGAACTACGACCCCGTCATGGTCGGCTGCGCCCTTAAGGGCCATATGTACTTTGTCGCCAGCGAGCACGTCTACAGGGCGGGGCTCGTCTCACGTCTTTTGAAATGGGCGATGGCGCCGATCGCCAGAGTCAAGGGCGCGACCGACGCCTCCGCGGCGATGAAAATCCTCAAGACACTCAGGAGCGGCGCGAGCGTCTGCCTTTTCGCGGAGGGAGAGCGGTCGTGGAACGGGCTGACGGGCAAGCTCCATCCGTCTACGGCGCGTCTCGCGCGGGCGGCGGGCGTCCCGGTCGTCACATGCAGGCTGTCCGGAGGGTATCTCACGAGTCCAAGATGGTCTGATTCGCTGCGGCGGGGACGTATACGCGGGGAGACGGTGTCGGTATACCTCCCGGAGAGCGTCCGCGCAATGACGGACGCCGGGTTTTCCGCCGCCATTGAACGGGATTTATGCGTGGACGCGTTCGCCGACCAGCGCGCGAAACCGGTCACGTACACGGGCGCGGCGCTCGCCGAGCGGCTGGAGACGGCTATTTATATGTGCCCGGAGTGCGGCGGCGTCGGGACGCTGGTCAGCGCGGGCGACGCGTTCGGATGCGCGTGCGGGTTTTCCGTGAGGTTCGGCGCTCTCGGCTTCTTCGAGGGGGAGCGCGTCCCGTTTGACACCGTCGCCGAGTGGGACGCGTGGCAGGAGACGACAATACGCGGCCGCGCCGTGCCCACGGAGGGCGAAATCTACTCCGACGGCGGCGTGAGACTGCTGCGCGTGGACGCGGATCACAGGCAGACCGAAATAGCCCGGGGCGTGATGGGCATCAGCCGCGAGCGTCTGCGGGTGGGCGGGTATGACGCGCCTCTCGGCAGTATCACAAATATGGCGATGCACGGACGGGAGACCGTCGTTTTCTCGACCGCCGCCGGCAGCTTCGAGATAAAGCCGGAGCGCGGCGCGAATATGCGCAAATACCTCACGATATTTGAAATATTGCGCGAACGCCGCGAAGCGTCTGCGGAAAAGGGGTGAACGGATATGGACTACTCGAGCGCCAACACACCGCTGTGGAACGTGATCATACAGCTCGGAATAGTGGCAATCGTCATACTGCTGTCAAATTTACTGCGCCGGAGGGTGCGCTTCATGCGCGACAGTCTCATGCCGACGGCCGTAATCGGCGGCTTTATTCTGCTTATACTGCGCTCGCTGCGCATACTGGAGATCGACGTCGCGTTTATGGAAATGCTCGTGTATCACGGCATCGCGCTCGGCTTTATCGCGATGTCTCTGAGAAGCAAATCGCTCGGCGGCGCGGACGGACGCGGCGCGGGCGCCAAGTCGGGCGCTATAATCGTCAGCTCGTATCTCATCCAGGCGATATTCGGGCTGGCAATCTCGCTGGGACTCGCCTACACGTTCATGCCGGATATGTTCAAGGCGGCGGGCATACTGCTTCCGATGGGCTTCGGACAGGGGCCCGGCCAAGCCAACAACGTGGGCGCCACGTATGAAGCGGCGGGATTCGCCGGAGGACACAGCTTCGCGCTCTCCATCGCCGCGTCGGGCTTCATATGCGCGTGCGTGGTCGGCGTATTGATGCTCAATGTGCTCGCCGGGCGCGGCAAAATAAAGCGGGTGCGCGCCGGCGAGGCGTCGGGTTCGATGGCGGTGGACAGCTTTCAGGACAAGGGCGAGATACCCGTCTCGGAGTCAGTGGACAGATTTTCCATACAGTTCGCGCTCGTGCTCATCGTATACCTCGCGACATTCTTTGCGACGCTGGGACTGACGCGCCTGATAAGCACGCTCGCCGGCGCCGGCGCCGGCACGGTGAACGCGCTGCTTTGGGGCTTTAACTTCATAATCGGCTCGGTGCTGGGTTTTTTGACCAGATTCATCCTGTCGAAGCTGCGGGGCATTCGCATAATCACGCGGCAGTATCAGAACAACTATCTGCTCAACCGCATATCCGGCCTCTTTTTTGACCTCATGGTCGTCGCGGGTATAGCGGCCATCGACGTGCGCGAGCTGCGGGGTCTGTGGGTCCCGTTCGTACTGTTTTCTATAACGGGGGCGGTTGTGACGTGGTTCTTCCTCGCGATAGTCAGCCGGAGAGTCTACAAGGAGTATTACTACGAGGGACTTCTGTCGATGTACGGCATGATGACGGGTACAATAAGCTCCGGCGTACTGTTGCTGCGTGAGATCGATCCGGAGCTTGAGACGCCCGCGGCGGGCAACCTCGTATCGGGTTCCGCGTTCGCCATCATATTCGGCGCTCCGATGCTTGTGCTCATCGGCATGGCGTACAAGACGGCCACAATGACGTTCATCACGCTCGGCCTGTGCGTCGTCTATTTCGCGCTGCTCGTGCTGTTCATATATAAGGGCGGCGCCCGAAGGAACGGCCCGCAGGCTTGAACCGACTTCTGTTCAAGCGTCAGGCTAAACTATACAGACAATAATATACGGTGGAAAATGGAGTAATAATGAAAAAATATGATATAATGGTTTCAAAGCAGAAATACTAAAAAACATTGGAGGGACAGAGTATGAGATTCATTGACGCGTCGGCCGAGGACGCCGCCGTCGCTCAAAGCCGCAATTACTCATGGGAGACGCCGCCGCCGCCTATACCGGAGGATCAGATTTTCGAGAGCGTCGAGACCGAGGTTGTGATAGTGGGAGGCGGCATATCGGGGCTTGCCGCGAGCGCGCGCCTGACGCAGCTCGGCGTAAAGACGACAGTTCTCGAAAAGAGCCGCGGCTTAGTCGCGCACGGAGCGCACGTCGCGTCCGTCGGCTCGGATATACAGCGTGAAAACGGCGTGTATATCGACAAGGCGCAGTTTGCGCGCGACTGGCTGCGTATAAGCGGCAGCCGCGTGAACGAGGATATGCTGTGGCTCTATGTAAACCGCAGCGAGGAGGCGTTCCGCTGGCTGCTCGATATGGGCGGCGACAACGTCTTCCCCATACTGTTCGGCGGCAATTACCGCGGCCCGGATTTCACGGAGTATGCGGGGACGCATATCATACAGAATACCGAAAAAAGCAAATACCGCATGTTCGGCGCGCTGCTCATATGCGAGATACTCGACGACGTCACTGTGTCGGGCGGCGGCATCATACTGCGGGAGACGCGGGCGGAACAGCTTGAGAAGCGCGGCGGACGCGTCGCGTCCGTCATAGCCAAGTGCGCGGACGGCAAATACCGCCGCTACACCGGGACACGCGGCGTCGTGCTCGCCACGGGCGACATAGGCGCGGATCGCGATATGCTCGAGCACTTCGCGCCAATCGGCCTCATCCCCAAGCACAATGGCTACTATCCGCCCGGACTCAATACCGGCGACGGTCATAAGATGGGTCATTGGGCGGGCGGAGCCTTTGAGCCCGGGCCGTGGGCGGTCTCGCTGCACCTCATAGCGTACGCCATGTACTGCTTCTTTTTCCTGCACGTCAACAAGCAGGGGAACCGCTACATGAACGAGGATACGTGGGTACAGGCAAAATCCATACGCACGCTTATGCAGCCGGACGGCTCATGGGCGTTTTCCGTGTTCGACTCCAAGTGGTACGACGAGGTGGCCCTCCGCGCGCCCATCTCCGGCGGTCAGTTCACCGATTCGCTCATGGCCGTATACGGGCGTTCGTGGGAGGAGGACGGCGAGTCGGTAAGAAAGGGCATAGAGAACTATCTGGAAAAGGGCCTGTGCGTGCAGGCGGACACCATTGAGGAGCTCGCCCGCAAGATGGACGTCCCGGAGGAGAACCTCGCGGCCTCGGTTGAGCGCTACAACACGATGTACCGTCAGGGCCGTGACGACGACTACGGCAAGCGCCCGGCGCTCCTTACCAGCATCGACAAGCCTCCCTACTACGCGCTGAAGTGGGGCCCTTCGCTGCTGAACGTGTTCGGCGGCTTTCTCACCGATACGAAGCTGCACGTCCTGGACAGAGAGTATAAGCCCGTTCCCGGCCTGTACGCCACCGGCATGATAGCCGGAGGGCTGTACGGCGTCGATTACCCGCTGCTATTCAACGGCAACAGCAACGGGCGCTGTCTCACATGGGGACTCATACTGGCCGATACGATAACGTCGGAAAAGGCGGAAGGTCAGGAGACGGGACGCGTATGCTGATAAAAACGCTGACAGTAGGGCAGCTTGAGACGAATTGTTACGTGGTATCCGACGAGAATACGCTGATGTGCGCCATTATCGACCCGGGCGCGGAATCCGGCGTGATCCTCGATTACGTCGAGTCTAACCGGCTGAAGGTCGGGGCGATTTTCCTGACGCACGGCCACTTTGACCACCATATGGCCCTCTCCGCTGTCGCCGAGGCCACGGGCGCTCCCGTCTACATTCACAAGAGCGACACGTATCGGGGCGGCGAGCGTGAAGACCACAAGCTCCGCGACACGGAGGAGCTCCGCGGCTACGCCGAGGGCGACGAGCTGTCCGTCGGCGGACTCGTGTTCCGCGTAATGGAGACGCCGGGCCACTCCGCGGGCTCCGTCACGCTCCGCTGCTCCAACGCCCTGTTCACCGGAGACACGCTGTTTCGCGACAGCTGCGGACGGACGGACCTCGGCGGCGACATGGAGACGCTGCTGGAATCCCTGCGCCGCCTGTCGTCGCTCGACGGCGACTACGAGGTCTATCCCGGACACGCCGAGACGTCTACGCTCGACAGGGAGCGGAGCTTTAACTACTATGTCAGGTACGCGAACGGGGAATATCCCGCCAAATGAGGCTGAGGCTGAGCGGCCACGGCTACAGATACGCGGTCGAGCAGATCATGCTCGCGATGTTTCCCGGAGAGTTGCCCGACTACACGGAGAGCGGCTTCGAGAGTTGTGAGGAGCCGTCCGCCTGTGTGCGGATCGGATACGGCGAGGCGTACGCAACGGCGTCAACTGTGCTCAGGACGGGCGGTGGCGTCTACCGGGGTCGCGCGCGCGTCGGGCGCGCGGCGCTGACGGACGCGCCGGAGCGCGACAGGCTGCTGCAATCCGCCATAAAGCGCTCGTTTTACAAGGCGGCGGTCGCGGCCGTCGGCGCAAAGCCCGTCTGGGGTTCTCTGACGGGCATACGTCCCGCGAGGGTAGTCGCCGGTATGTTGAAGCGCGGCGCGTCGGAGCGCGGCGCCGAGCGCTCTCTCCGCGAGGTGTACGGCGTCTCGCCGGAACGCGCGGCGCTGTGCATGGACGCGGCGCGGCAGGCGGCGGCGGTTGGGTCGGGACTGCCGGAGCGCGCCGTCATGCTGTACATAGGCATACCGTTCTGCCCGTCGCGGTGCGCGTATTGCAGCTTTGTCAGCCACAGCGTGGAGAAGTCGGCCGGGCTTATCGGCCCGTTTCTCGGCGCTCTGCGGACGGAGCTGGCCGCCACGGCGGAGCTCGCGCGGGCGCTCGGCCTCACGGCGGTGGCGGTTTACGTTGGCGGCGGTACGCCGACGACGCTAACGGCGCGGCAGCTCGACGATCTGCTCGGGGACGCGGTCTCGCTGTTTTCCCTCTCGGAGGCGCGCGAGTTCACCGTCGAGGCGGGCAGGCCGGATACCATCACGCCGGAGAAGCTCGCCGTCATGCAAAAGCGCGGCGTGACGCGCGTAAGCGTGAATCCGCAGTCGATGTCCGACGCCGTCTTGGACGCCATAGGACGGCGCCACACGGCGGACGATACGGTTCGCGCGTATGAGGACGCGCGGGCGGCCGGCTTTGAGAATATCAATATGGACGTCATCGCCGGACTCCCGTCCGACACCCCGTCCGGCTTTGCCGCCACGGTGGAACGCATACTCGCCTTACGCCCCGAGAACGTGACGGTACACACGCTTTCGCTCAAAAAGGGCTCGCGCATCACGCTTGACGGCACGTCCGTGCCGGACGGCGGAGCGGTGTCGGATATGCTCGGCGGCGCGGCGGCGGCGCTCCGAACGGCCGGTTACTCCCCGTACTACCTCTACCGGCAGAAGTTCACGTCGGGCGGCTTTGAAAACACCGGCTGGAGCCTGCCCGGCAGCGCCGGCATATATAACGTGTGCATGATGGAGGAGCTGCGCACGGTGCTCGCGTGCGGGGGCGGGGGAGTGACCAAGCTGGTGGACGCCGCGACGGGGCGCATCGAACGGATTTTCAACCCGAAATACCCATACGAATACGTAGACCGCATTGAGCGGATCATTGAAAAGAAGACGAAGATAGAGGTGTTTTTCCATGGCATATGATTTATCGGTTATAAACAGGAAGGCCAGAGAGAATCCGGAGGCGTTCGCGCGCGAGTGTGAGAGCGAATACCGCGGCAGACTTGAGACGGCGGTCGGGCTGATACGCGAAAACATCTCCCGAAGCCCGATAGTGCTGCTGTCCGGCCCGTCCGGTTCCGGCAAGACGACGACGGCAAAGCGTATAAGCGACGAGCTCGGGCGCGCCGGGATAATGGCGCACACAGTCTCGCTCGACAACTATTTTCTGGCGGTGAATCCCGAGACGACTCCGCGCACGCAGACGGGCGAGTATGACTTTGAATCGCCGCGCTGTCTCGACATGGAGCTTATAAACGCGCACTTCGCGGCGCTCTCGCGCGGGGAGGAGATACAGATACCGTATTTCAGGTTCTCCACGCAGTCGCGCAGCAAGAGTAAATTTACCGCCATGCGTCTGCAAGGCAGTGAGATAGCGATTTTTGAGGGCATACACGCTCTCAACGACAGTATCACCGCCGCGCACCCCGACGCCTTCAGACTGTATATAAGCGCGCGCTCCGACGTCGCCGACGGCGGGAAGACGTGCTTCAAGGGTACGTGGATACGCCTGATTCGCCGCGTAGTTCGCGACGCGTTTTTCCGCGGCACGGACGCGCAGGGCACGCTCCGCATGTGGGCAAACGTGCGGCGCGGCGAAAAGCTGCACATCTCCCCGTTTAAGAACAGCGCGCACTGTCTGCTGGATACGTCAATGGCCTACGAAATATCGGTGCTCAAGAGATACGCCGCGGAGGCGTTCGGGAACGTGCCGGGCGGCGCCGGGAGGTTTGACGAGCTGCGCCAGATACTGCCCGCCCTCGCGCTCTTTGAGGACATATCGCCCGAGTTCATACCGCCCGACTCGATATTGCGCGAGTTCATCGGCGGCGGCAAATATACGTATTGACGTCGAATAATTTCATCCGACGCGCCGTAAAGCAAACTCGGTTTTAACGCCAACCGGCGCTCTCGGCGTACGCCGCCGCCGCGTCGCGGACGAGCGAGAACGGAACTCCAAATCTGCGGGCGGCGTCCGCGGCATCGTCGTATTCGGGCTTGCCGCGGCTTACTCCGTGTCCGCTCGCGAGCTTTACGCGTATATCGCCGTACGGCGTGTGCGCCGTTTTGAAGGTATACCGGAGCTTATCGCGCGCGCACGGCTTTGCGCGGACGCCGTTCGTCGTCGTGTGCGCGAAAATCTGGTCGGTTATGAGCGCCCGGTCGGACGGATGGCACAGGCAGGTCAGCATTACGGCCGGCCGGTTTTTTTTCATGTATATCGGCGCGGTAAAGACATCAAGCGCGCCGCTCTCGGATATGCGTTCGACGGCGGCGCCTATCGCCTCGGGCGTCATGTCGTCGAGGTTGCAGATTATTTCCAAAATTTCGTCGCGCTCATCCGAGGCGTCGTATGCGGCGTCGCACGAGAACGCGCGCAGGCAATTAGCTCGGTCAAACTCCTTGTGGCCCATGCCGTACCCCACTTTGCTGACGCGGACGGTTTCCATATCGCCGAAGCGCCTGACAAAATGGCGCAGCAGAGCCGCCCCGGTCGGCGTGCACAGCTCGCCCCGCACCGCGCCTCCATATATGGGGACGCCCCGCAGTATATGCGCCGTGGCGGGCGCCGGAACCGGTAGAATACCATGCGCGCAGCGGACAAAGCCCGCCCCGACATGAACGGGCGACGCGGATATGTCGTCCGCGCCCAGCATATGTATAAGCAGACAGCAGCCGACGATATCGGCAACGGCGTCAAGTGAGCCGACCTCATGCAAATGTACGCTGTCCGCCTCCGCGCCATGAACCGCCGCCTCCGCGCCGGCAAGCAGCGCGTACACCGCCAACGCGTCGTCGCGCACGTTTTCCGGCAGCTCCAGACCCGTTATCAGCGAGCGAATGTCGCCGGGTGTCACGTGTCCGGACGGGCTGTCCGGAGCGCTCGCGCCGCCATGACCGTGCACGTGTTCGTGCAAATGTTCGTGTGCATGTATGTGGTCGCCGCCGTGGTTGTGCGAACCCGCATGCGGCTCGCCGCTATCCTGCCCCTCGTCGCGCGTCGTCTCCTCAACTCCGTTCACGGTAACGCGCGCCCGCGTACCCATTATTCCGTTTTTTACGGATTTTTCGAATTCAATCCGCACGCCCTCGATACCCAGCGCGTCCATTCTGCGCGAAAACTCCGCGCCGTCCGGCAATAACTCATACAGCGCGGCCATCAGCATATCGCCCGCGGCGCCCATTCCACATTCGAGATACAGCTTCATTGCCGATGCTCTCCTATCCTGTTGATTATTCCGGCCAAATAACCTGCGCCGAAGCCGTTGTCGATGTTTACGACGCTTACGTTGCCCGCGCACGAATTCAGCATCGACAAAAGCGCGGACAATCCGCCGAAATTGGCGCCGTAGCCCACGCTGGTCGGAACGGCGACGACCGGACAGGCGACAAGTCCGCCGACTACCGTTGCGAGCGCCCCCTCCATGCCGGCGACCGCCACGACTACGCGCGCTTCCATCAATACGTCGAGCTTTGACAGCAGCCTGTGCAGACCCGCCACACCCACGTCGTACAGCCGTTCCACGCGGTTGCCGAGAGATTGCGCCGTAATCGCGGCCTCCTCCGCTACGGGCAGATCGCTCGTACCGGCCGCCGCTACCGCTATGACGCCGTCGGTCGAGGTATCAGGCAGCTCCCCGAAAATACCCATCCTCGGGACGGGGTGATACGCTATCGGTATTACGGCGTTCACCGCCTCCGCCTTGTCAGGATCAAGGCGAGTGACAAGCACGCTCACATATCCGCCGTCGCGCATCGCGGTGAGTATGCCGGAGATTTGCTCCGCCGTCTTGCCGCCGCCGAACACCACTTCAGGTATACCGTGCCGCAGTTGCCTGTGGTGGTCGATCTTCGCGTATCCGAGGTCCTCGAACGGCCGCTTTTTCAGCAGTAAGACGGCCTCCTCCGGCGATGTCGCGCCGTCCTTGACGCTGTGCAGCAACGATAAAACCTCATCATGGTACATAAATCAATACCGCCGATCAGTTCAAATAAAATAGCGTTTTCATTGGGGCGTATTATATATTAAAAAGCCGCGCGTGTCAAAAAAATGCCAAATCAGGGTGGAAATATTGCACACAAAAACACACGATTTTGATATTGAAATTCTCCCGCTTGCGGCGTATAATATACTCGTAATACAGACAAGGCGGTGAACAATATGGACACTGACACAACAGACCTCGGCGCTCTTGACGGACTTGGCCTGCTGCCGCCGTCGGAAGACGGCGTGTTCAAGAGTCTGCTGACGCGAGCGGAAGCAAAGCCCGTACTGCGGGATGTGCTGGGGAGCTTTCTGGAGTTGCCTGTAATCGACGCGGAAGTACGCAACGTCGAGACGCCGATATTTGACATCGGCGAGAAACGTCAGCGGTTTGATATAAACTGCAAGCTCGACGGGAACAGACAGGCGGAGGTTGAGATGCAGACCGTGGCTATGGACGGCGACAGCACCGTCTCGGGGCATCGCAACATAAAAGGGCGCGCGATAATGAATCTGTGCGACATTCATGCGAAGCAGGGAGGCAGGGGCGACGCCTATGGATCGCTGATGCAGAGCTTCCAGATAACCATCTGTGGGTATACGGTGTTCCCGGACAGGGAGGGTTTCATCGACCGGTTCAGCTTTCGGGACAAGCGCGGATATGAGTTATCCGACGCGGTGGGTATAGTGTTCGCGGAGCTGTCAAAGCTGAGCGCGGTAATGAAAAAGCCCGTCGGCGATATGACGCCGGCGGAAATGTGGGCAATATTTTTCAGGTATGCGGACGCACCGAAACACAGGCAACTGCTTGCGAAAATAACGAAGACGAGGAGTGAGATCAAGATGGCGACGGAGCTGTTGACGACAATCAGCAAGGATGAAACTGAGCGCGCGAACTACCACACGCGGCTCGTACTCCAGCGGGACAACGCCCACACAAGAGCCGTGCTGCGCAGAGAGGGCCACGACGCTGGACTCAAGGAGGGGCGTGTTGCGGGACTCAAAGAGGGCCACGACGCGGGACTCAATGAGGGACTTAAAGCGGGCCACGACGCTGGACTCAAAGAAGGGCGTATGGAAATCGCGAAAAACCTACTGTCATTCAACACACCGATTGAGACCATAGCCCAAGCGACCGGGCTATCTCTTTCGGAACTTGAGCGTCTTCGTGGCGGCAAACAATAACGACGGCATCTCCCGTCCTGTAGGGGCGACCGCCCTCGGTCGCCGGCGTTTCCCCGTCCGGGTCATCTGTGCGGCGTCCCCCCGCTCGTATGTCTGGCAAATAATTCTTTCTGGTCATGCCTCCGGCGGGGTTCGTCCTCACGCGCTACGCTTCGTCCGCACGGACTGCGCTAAGACTCGCGTCCGCGTAAACGCGAACGCTCGCTCGCTCCGTCGTGCGTCCTCTCCGAAACGAATCCACTCCGCCCCGGCTTCGTTTCGGTTTTGGACGTCGTTCTCACGCGCTGTGCTCCGCGCCGCCCGACACCGTATCTGCATTTGCTTTGCACGCTATCCGGGAGGTTAAGACTTTTCGATCGGATCATTATTAATTATTCACTATTAATTATTAATTCGGGGCGGCGCGACGACGCGCCGCCCCGATAGCGCTGTATTACCATAATTCACCCAATATACCGCGCAAAGCTCATTCTGTTCCGTTGTATTGCACAACTCCGCCCCGGCATGCCTCGACAATTTGTGCAAATAGTAGATTATGCTAATTCGTCAAGATTTTTCCAAAAAAGGGATTGACAAGCGCTCAATAATGCGTTAGACTTACTCTGGATTTGAGATTGCTAACTCGCTCGGCGGGGCGGAGACCGGCCGCAATACACTCTTGGCGACCCATATGGGTCGCGCGACTTTTCCGCGGCCGCGGAAAAGTCGAAGGAAAACAGCGGTGGACACCCGGGATGTCACGATTGCTGTAAAATGCGTTAGCGAACTGCAACTATGAATCTACTTCACTAGCGGGCTTTCCCGGTTCCTCGGCAGACGGGAAAACCGGACAAACCCCTCGCGTAAGGCGTCACGGCGCGGGGAAGCGGAGACTATCGCGTGACGCGATAATATCCATATTTTTTTAGGAGGTATCAGCAAATGTCAAAGATCATTCGCAACAAGAGGGTACTCGCCCTCGCACTCGCCGTCGTAATGGCGGCGGCTCTCATCGCAATGCCCGCCGGCGCAAGCGGGCCGCTTGATCCCGATTACACGCAGGAAACATATCTGTGGTGGTTCGGCGACCCGGTCTACACGCCCGGGCACTACCCCGAGTTCCAGCAGGCCCCGATGGGCGACACGGCAATCATCGGCTACGATGTGCTTGACGTAGACACAACACGGTTTTATTTCAGGGTGGCTTTCATCAGTGGATACGACGGCTACATCGACAGCATCATGATTGACGGTGAAGACTACTATGTAGCTTACGGTCCGGATCCGTATGACGGCGGATACGCCGATCTGCCCACGCCGTATGACAGTGTCAACCCCGGATACATGCTGCAGATTGACACGCTCGGTATTGCGCTAATTGACGCTCCGATGCCGCACATTGACCTGCACAATATCTGGCTTGAGGTGGATTTCTCTGCGTAAGTCTGGCGGAGCAGACGAGCGGAAGAGGGTAGTTCTGTAAAACGCCCGTACCCTGCGCGAATGCGGCGAGCCGGCGCATCGCGCGCCGGCTCGCAATGCGTTATTTAGAAGACAACGGTAGATACATTAAGCCCGGCTTCGCGCCGGGGCTTTTTTATTATTTATGAATAGAGGTTGAGAAATGAAAATAATTACAAAGCGCCGCTTCTGCTCGTGGCTACTGGCGCTTGCGCTGTTTTTGACGATATTACCGCTCTCCGCGAATGCCAATACAGGCGGCGATGCGCCTACCCCCAGGCTGTACCTCGTGCCGCACAACGATTATGATCGTCTTAGTAGCGTGTACGGCTCACTTGACCTGGTCAACTCCCTGAGACCGGATATTACGCATTATGAATTTGTACGCGTAAATGGTGATGGAAGCTATACTATCACGTTGCAGTATAATTCTTATAGCCTCTATGAGTACATCCAAATCATTGATCCCGCCAAGATGGACGATATAAAAGCGATGACCAGCAAGCTCAGTGAAATGCTCTCCGGTAATTTCGGAGAGGAATACGGCTACACGCAGGAATTGGTCGAAACAGCGGCGGCGGAAATATGCGATGGCGACAGCTACAACCAGTATTATTTGCACCCGTCGACTGTCACAAACGCGCTTGGGACGAGCGCGCTGGATCAGGCGCTCGACATCGGCTATCTGACCTTTACACTCCCGGAATTGCCGGATGAGATTTTGATCAGGGCGTATGCACCAATTGTACAACAGAGCCTTAAAGGCCCTCTATCTTATACTATGTGCATAGCGTTGCGCCCTAATTTTGCTATGGCAATGCCTCTGCCGGCGTATAATGACGGTGATAGTACCCTTTACAGAGCGTGGACGGACGCATCCACAGCCACAACGCAATCGACAGCAGCAGGCCAGTCCACAAAATCATTGGCAGCGACTACTGAAAGGCTCAATGCGTTGTTAAACGAGAATGTTGCTGTTTCGTTTCCCGAAGGCATCGCAACGGCAACCTTTACATTGACGACAAATACCGATACCAGCGAGAACATCACAGAAATAAGCTTAGCGGACAATCGCGACAAAAACTATAATTTAGCCGGTGACGCATCCCCACATAGATTTGTAAGCGGTCTCTATGGCGCCACCTTTAACACCGCTGTTACGATCAGCGATAACAGCTTCCAACTGACGCTCGACGAAGACGCCTTGAAATATGGTGTCTTAATGCGGGTCAAGACAAACAAGACGACGGGCAGCAACCGTTTCTTCACGAGACTGCGCGTCAATCCGGAAGCCGCGCCGGTGGCGGGGCAACTTATTGACGCCATAAACGGCGTAACGCTGGACTATGCCGCCGGAGCGGTTTCGCCAAGCAGCACGTTCGAGGCGTACATCAGCCCGGACGGCAGCGGGCTCGCGTTCACATCCGAGTTAGAGTTTACCACCTATACAAAGATAATGACGACGGGCAGAGCCCGTTTTTATCACATGTTGCTCTCCTATCTCGGAAAAAACATCGTGCCGAACGGCGACGCGTCGCTCGTGTTCGATATACCGCAGGAATGGGACATAGACCGCATTGTATTTTTGTGCATGACGACCAGCGTTTCGACCAATATGTACGATGCGGTTTTAGACAAGGAGACCCGCAAGCTCACCTACCACAATCCCAGAAATTTTAGCGCGGACTTTATACTCGGCGAGCTGGCGACGCCGTTGGATATAGAGGCCGATATTACGGAGAACGGCGTTTATGCTGTCGATGTTTCCGCGCTGCATGGGTCGAAGAACCAGCCCTCAATGGCCAACGGGACCATCAAAGGCAACACGGGCTATCTTGATGTAAGCGAGGACGGTACGTATCTGTACGTCGAGTTTGCGTCAATGATGGTCACGCCGGATGATTTTGACCCCGATGAGAATATCGAAAACTACGTGCCCTTAGCCGTCGGCTATATTCTCCACATGATGAACAGACGAGGGGAAGGCTCGTATGGAGACTATAACGCCCTTAAAGCTGAATATCTGTCCCACCACAACGCGCTGGACTGGAGACAAGAGTTGCCGCCCAAGTTCGTCAAATTTAAGCTCACGGAGAGTGACGAAAACGGTTACTACACCGTGGGCTTTATAATTCCCCCGATGAACTACGGCGAACGTTGGGTGCGGCTGCAACTCAAGAACCCCGTGCGCGTCGATGAAGACGTTAACCCGCTCGCCGTGTATGATAAGAGCGTCATCGCCGCTGAAATTTACTACGCCCGCAACGCGGTGTCTACAGTAGTATCTGACGATATCACGGGCGCTCTTATCTCCCGCACATACAACATCAACTCCACCCAACTTGCTGCGCTCGAAGCCGCCATCGCTACTGCTCAGGCGGTATACGACATCGACCCGACGGACGAAGCTACTATCCTCGGAGCGCGGGATGCCCTCCGGGCTGCCGTCGCCTCTCTGCCCAAGCTGGAGCTCAACACCGCCATCACCGCAGCGGGGACGCTCGTCGAGAGCCTCTACGTCGCCGACAGTTGGGCGGCGTTCACAGTAGCCCTCGAAGCGGCGCAAGGCGTCTCCGAAGACGACGCCGCAACGCAGACGGAGATCGACGACGCTGCCGATGCGCTGACTGAGGCTATCGCAAACCTCGCGCTGCTCAGCGCGCAGGTGAACAAAACCGCGCTGGAGGCAAAAATCGCGGATGCCTCCGCGATAGCGAGCGGGAACTACACCGGGGCGAGCTACGCGGCGCTGCAAACCGCGATAACTGCGGCGCAGGGCGTGCGTGACAACGTGGACGCCACGCAGCTTCTGGTGAACAACGCGACGTCCGCGCTGCAAACGGCGATAAACAGCCTTGTGATAGTGACCACGCCCCTTCAGGACGCGATAGCCGCCGCAAGCGCGATAGCGTCAGCGTCGGCCGACTATGAAGCGAAGTCCTACGCCGCGCTGCAAGCGGCGATTGCGGCGGCGCAGGCCGCGTCCAACGAGGTCAAATCCGGCCCGCTGACCGCCGTGAAAATAGACGCGCAGCTCGCATCCCTCACGGCGGCGACCGCCGCGCTCGCGCCAAAGGCCGAGTTGAAGCACCGCCTCGCGGATGGGACGTATTCGCTTGAGGGGGAAACGGCGCTCTATCAGTTTGCCACAAACAGCGAATCAATGGGCAACCCCGCAATAGACCACAGTAAATCATATGTAGAAATAGCGAACAGCGGAACAGAAGCGCGGGTACACCTGTTCTTTGGCCCGCTGACGGCGTACAATCACACGGGCTATCTGCGGACGCTCGACAAGGTGACGCAGCTATACTATGACGCACAATCTCCATCTATCGTAGACCATTACGACATCGAAACGGCGCAGGTTCACGAGGATTGGGGAACCGCGAAGGACAACTATCGGGAGGATTCGGATCCGCCCTATCCCAAGCATTTGAGCATACCGGTAACACTAGGCGAACAAGATACCACAGTACACGTGTTCGTGCCTGTTATGGAATCAATAAGCGCAGGCTCCGGCGACCAGCTCGCGCGACTGCGCATCGACTGGAGCGGCTTTGACGTTACGGGCAGCGCCGAGACAGCCGACCTGGCCAATCTGACAGACGCGATTGCGGGTATCCCGGCAAACGCGGACGGCAAATACACCGCCGAGTCCTACGCCGCGCTGACGGCGTCCGTCGCGGCGGGGCAGTATCTCGCAGACAGCAACGCCGCGCTGACGGTTACATCGGAGCTTGCTGACGCTCGCATCGCCGCTATCCAAGCTGCGACTGCCGCGCTGATCGCTCTGCCTGTGAAGGTTGAAGTCGCGCCCGTGGTGACCGCGCCTACGGTCGACGCGCAAACCGGCAAGGCGACAGCGAGCGTTGAAGATGACACGATAACCGCCGCGATAACTGGTGCAAAAACAGGCGAAGGCGAAGAAGAGATCGAAAACCCAGTGATAGAGCAAATCACGATCAACGCAGCTCCGGCAGAGCAAGCAGAAGATACCGTCACGGAAGTTGCGGTTAGCATTTCGGTGGTGGCGGTGACGGCTGTCAGCGCCGAAAAAGCGGCGCTCGTGATCGACGCAGGAGACGCCGTCGGTTCCGTGACGCTCTCGAACGCCGCGCTCGCCAAGATAGTGGCTGCGGCGGCGGACAGCGAAGAGGACGCCCCGACGGTGACGATAACCATCACCGCCGACGCGGCGGCGACGCTGACACTGGCGCAGAGTGAAGCGGGCGTGATCCCGGTGGGGAAGACGCCGTTTGCCGTAGTGATAGCGGTGGACGACATGACGCTGACGGGAGAAGCAATCCCCGTAACAGTGACGGTAACGCAGGCGAGCCATCCCGCGTCGGGCAAAAAATATGTCGTGTGGCACGTCAAGGCGGACGGCTCTAAGACGAAATACGCCGCCGAATACGACGATGCGACAGACACACTGACGTTCACGGCGACAATCTGACGCAAACGCGCGGCAAAACGCGGTAAAACACGGCGACCCGTATAGGGGCGGGCTTCAAACCCGCCCCCGCCGCGCCGGCGTCAAACGCTCAGCTTGTAAAGGGTGTATTGGTTCAAGGACACGCCCTCTTTGTCAGTATTAAATATCAATAGGAGAGTGAAATATATGAGATTAAACAGACTGCTCACCATACTGCTCGTCGCCGCGCTCGCGGCGACGCTTATCGTGCCCGCCGCGCTCGCCGACAACCCCGCGGGCGGCGATGTGTTCTACGTCGATGAAGAAGATATCGAAACGTCGGACGGCGACGGAGGCGTAGGCGGCATAGGCGTAGGCGGCGGAGATACGTCCGCCGTCGACCCGACGCAAAACGGCAAATACTGGCTCGACGTCTCGCTGTATCACGCCGGAATGAACCAAACATCAATGGGAAATATCGCGTTTCAGGGCATAAAAGCCCTGTTAATCACACAAAACGGCGAATACAGGCTCCAAGTCGGAACACAGCCCGTGGAAGCCAGCGGCTACACTACGGCGATAACGGAAGTCGCCCTGCCGGAAACTACGCCGGCGACCGGTTTCCGGATTGTCCTCACAGGCAGCTTCACGACGAACACGAAGTTTGACGGCGTGGCGCACGTACTCAACCCGACTGTGCGCGTGTTTGAGCTGACGCTACCCAACACGACGACGGAGTACATCCCCATACGCTTCAAGGTGCCGTACACCCCGATGGACGCCGTGGGCGCGGCTACGGACGGCTGGCTTGACGCGCGTCTGCGTATCTACTGGTCAAGCGTGGCGGCGGCGGCGACAGGCGCGGAGCTGGACCCGCCTACGGCCATTGCGAAGGGAACCTCCAGCCTCGATAGCGGCGCCGGCGGATCCGCCGCCGACGCCGAGGGCGCGCCGTCGTACGACGCCTCCGACAGGACTACGGGCGTAAGGATCACTGCGGCGGAGGGCGTAATCCCCGAGGGCGCGGAGTTGAAGGTAGGCGAGATAAAGGAAAACGCCGCGGACGCGGCGTCGAAGACAGCCTATGCAAGCGCGAAAACCGCGCTGGAGGACACGGCGGCAAAGTTCGCGCTGTTTGATATAACGCTGGCGCTTGACGGCGCGGAGATACAGCCCGACGGCACTATAACGCTGCGCATACCGATACCGGCGGGGTTTGACAAGAGCAAAACCGCGCTGTACAGGATAAACGACGACTCCACGGCGACGCTCATACGCGGAAACGTCTCGGGCGACGTGTACATCGCCTCGCTCACGCGCCTGAGCCTCTACGCACTGGCGGAGGGCTTTGAGGCGATAGCGTCCCCCGCGGACAAATTCACCGACATAGACGGGCACTGGGCATACGACTACATAAAGTACGTAGTGGAGCGCGGACTGTTCACGGGCATGAGCGAGACGGAGTTCGACCCGGACGGCACGATGACGCGGGCGATGTTCGTAACGGTGCTCGGACGCATAGCGGGCGTGGACGTCTCGGTGTACTCGGGCGCGTCGTTTGACGACGTACCGGAGGAGCAGTATTACGCGCCGTACGTGAAGTGGGCGTCGGAGAAGGGGATAGTCTCCGGCGTGGGCGGTAACAGATACGACCCTGACGCGAGCGTGACGCGCGAGCAGATGGCGGCAATCCTGTACCGGTATGAACAATCGCGCGCAGGGGCGACAGCCACCGGCAGTCTGTCGACTGACGGCGCGACGCAGTTTGACGACGCGGACAAGATCTCCGAATGGGCGCGTGACGCCGTGGCGTGGGCGTCGGCAAACGGAATAATCAACGGCATGGGCGACGGCACATTCGCGCCAAAGAGCACAGCCACCCGCGCACAAGTAGCGGCGCTGCTGTCGCGGTACACACAGGAATACACGGTGTAACACGGCGCAACACGGCGTAACACGGCAAAACACAGCGCAATGCGGCATAACACGGCAAAACGCAGGGGCGGGTTTCAAACCCGCCCCTGCCGCTATCTGTCGCGGTAATGCGAACCGCACTGGGTAATAATCAAATTGCCGCCATCAATACGGAAAACGATCCGATTTTTATCGTCTATCTCAACGCTCCAAAACCCGCTCAAACCGCTCTTAAGCGGTTCCGGCTTGCCTATCCCGTTATAGCCGTTGCGCTCAATGTCCCGTAAGAGCTTGTTTATGCGTTTGAGCGTTTTTCTATCCTGCGTCTGCCAGTCGGTGTACTCTTTCCACGCCCTATCATGCCATATCTTAATCATCCTCAACCTCTATGAGCTCGTGTGTGTGCCAATGTTCAGGCCCGGAGGCGATGCGCCGCCGCAGCTCCGCCATATTCGCTTCCGAGTAGAACGGGTCCGACGACACCTCAAACGGGATTTTCTGCTCCCGGGCTACCTTCGTCGCGAAGATCAAAAAAGCGGAGGTCATACTGAGCCCCATTTCCTTGCATGTCTGTTCCATTCGCTTTTTCAACTCCATGTCCATACGGAAATTTACCATCGTCTGCGCCACAAAAAACACCCCTACATAAAATTTTTTGAAATGAAATCCTGCAATCATTATACCGCACATATAAAGCCAAAGTCAACACCTCGCTTTACAAAGGCGGCAGGCGTTTTGTGTCGGGCGGCGACGCATCCCGCGTCCTGTAGGGGCGACCGCCCTCGGTCGCCCGCGGTTCCTGCGGAAATCTGCGACAAAACACAGTCACACCGCCCATTTTATGGATACCGAGGCTATCAGGTTGATGAGCGCGTGCAGCATTATCGGCGCCCAGATGCTGCCACCTCGCTCAAAGCACCACGCCAGCACAATGGACGCCGGAATGTACTGGAGCGCGAACAGGAGATCGCCCGCGTGCAAATCATAGAGCAGATACGGCCATAGGTGATATAGCGCGAACACGAGCGCCGAGACGACGTACGCCGCCACGCGCGCGCGTTTCCTGATAGAGCCGAACAGCGCGCCGCGGAACATTGTCTCCTCGACGATAGGCGCAAACAGTACCGACACCACCAAAATCGCGTCGGGATTGAGCTGCGCCTCATTTATGATCTCCTGAGAATTCGGGTTTACGATGTCGTCCATGAACCGGAGCAGAACGAAGGACACCGCCGTGTTCGCTATGAAGTAGAATACAAGCCCCAGCGCCACGGACTGCATGGCGCCTATAAAGTTGTCAAAGAGATCGGAGAACGAGCGTTTCAGGAATTTGAACGCCGTGATCAGAATGAATAAAAAGCTGATCGAATACGCCGCGAGCGTAAGATTTACGGCTTCGAGCTCGAGACCTATGGCAATAAACAGCATTTGCAGTCCGAACGGAAGCGCGAAGGAGTGTATCGGTATGTACGCTATGCCGGCCACGCGCTCCGGCACGGTCATGGGCAGCTTAAACGTCTTTTTCATCTTGCTCCGCCTCATATCAGCTTTTTCAATTCGTGCAGCAGATTCAGCGCCTCGAGAGGCGTCATGGTGTCGGTGTCCGCCCTGCGCAGCCGTTCGGCGGCTGCGCGCGCGCCCATATCCTCCAGTGACATCTGGCTGTCCGCGCCGTCCGCGTCCGGCGCGCGCTCCCGCGCGGGGGCGCCGGACGCGCCGCTCTCGAGCTCAGCGAGCGCCGCCCTCGCGCGCCTGATCACCGGCTCCGGCACGCCGGCGAGCTTTGCCACCTCTATGCCGTAGCTGTCGTCCGCGCCGCCCGGGACGATCTTGCGCAGAAATATGATCGCGCCGCCGCGTTTTTTCGCGGATATATTGTAGTTTTTTATCCCGTCGCACCGCTGTTCAAGCTCCTGAAGCTCGTGGTAATGCGTCGCGAACAGCGTCCTTGCGCCCAGCGTGCGCCTGTCGGAGCAGTATTCGAGTATCGCGCGCGCGACGGCCATACCGTCGAACGTAGACGTGCCGCGCCCTATCTCGTCGAGGATGAGCAGACTGCGCCTTGTCGCGCGCGCGAGTATTTCCGCCATCTCGGTCATCTCCACCATGAAGGTGGATTTTCCGGACGCCAGATCGTCGGAGGCGCCGATACGCGTGAATACCCTGTCCGCGATGCCGATGCGCGCGGAACGCGCGGGCACAAAGGAGCCCATCTGCGCCATGAGCGTTATAAGCGCCGTCTGCCGCATATATGTGGATTTGCCCGCCATGTTCGGCCCCGTTATTATCGCCGTCCGGCGCTCGTCCGCGTCGAGATACGCGTCATTCGGCACAAAAAGCGAGTCGGACTGCGTCTTTTCGACTACGGGGTGCCGCCCGTCGCGTATGTCTATTATACCGGAGGCGTCCACCTCCGGCATACAGTAGCCGCCCTGCGCCGCCGCCTCCGCGAGAGAGTACAGCGCGTCCGTCTCCGCTACGGCGGCGGCTGTCTCCTGCACGCGCGCGACGCGCTCGGCCACGCCCGCGCGCAGCGACGCGAATACCTCGTATTCCAGCGACGCGAGCCTGTCGCGCGCCGTCAAGAGCTCGCTTTCCAGCGCCTTCAGCTCGCCCGTGATAAAGCGTTCGCAGTTGGCGAGCGTCTGTTTGCGCACGTAGTAATCCGGCACGTCCTCCGAGCCGGAGCGCGGTATCTCTATGTAGTAGCCGAACACGCGGTTGTACCCCAGCTTCAGCTTCTTGCCCGTGCGCTCCCGCTCCCGCGCCTCAATCTCCGCCATCGCCGCGCTGCTGTCACGCAGCAACGCGCGCAGTCTGTCAACCTCTCCGTCCACTCCGTCCCGGACAAGCCCGCCCTCGCGCGCCGAAAACGGCGGGTCGTCGCCGAGAACGCCGTCAATATCGTCCGCGACGTCCCCGAGGACGTCCATCCCGCCAGCGCGCGCGAGCGCCGCGGAGCGCATCGGCGCCAGCAGCGCCGTGAGCCGCGGTATGCAACGTATCGACGACGCGAGCGCTTTTAGCTCGCGGGGGCCCGCGCTCCCGTACACAGTCCTGCCGATAAGCCTCTCTACGTCGCCTATTTCGCGCAGTGTCGAACCCGTCTCCCCGCGCGCCACGGCGTTTGCCC
Source organism: Oscillospiraceae bacterium (assembly GCA_031270395.1). Lineage (GTDB taxonomy): Bacteria > Bacillota > Clostridia > Oscillospirales > Oscillospiraceae > JAISBX01. Next base: position 6,905 of record JAISXU010000019.1, on the reverse strand, counting down.
AGAGCTCCTGTACGCCGCCCAGCCGCCTTGTTATCTCGGCGGGCGACAGGAGAGGGCGCAGCACCCACGAGCGCAGGAGACGCCGGCCCATCGGCGTCTTCGTCTTGTCGAGAGCCCAGAGCAGACTTCCGCGCTTCTCGCCGCTGTGGAGCGACGCCACAAGCTCGAGGTTGCGTATCGTCTGAATGTCCAGCTCCATGTACTCCCCGCCGCCGCCGCGCCGCAGCGTCCGCATGTGGGATATATCCGCCCTCTGCGTCCGCGCTATGTAGCCGAGCAGCCCTCCGACGGCGCGCGTGTCCGCGCCTGTGTCCGGCGGCTGCGTTCCCGCCGGGCAATCCTCCGCCTCAAACTGCGCGCGCACGAGCTCGCGGGCGCTCTCCTCCTCAAACAGCGCGTCGTCGCGCGAAACAAGGGCGCCAAGCCTGTCCGCCAGCAGCGCGCGGAGCGCGGCGTCCTCGCTCGCTCGCCCGTTTAGTATCGCCTCGGCGGGACTGTGCGCGGACAGCTCGCTCTCGAGACGCCCGCGCTCCGCGCCGGAAAAGCCGCTTACCGAGATCTCCCCGGTGGAGACGTCGGCAAAGCACACGGCGCCGCCGCTCTCGTCCATATAGACGGCGCACAGATAGTTGGGCTTGCCCTCGTCGAGCATGGAGGCGTCGATGAGCGTGCCGGGCGTGACGATGCGCACTATATCGCGCTCCACAAGGCCCTTTGCCGTCGCGGGATCCTCCATCTGCTCGCATATGGCGACCTTATAGCCCTTCGATATGAGCCGCGCTACGTACCCCTCGGCGGCGTGATAGGGCACGCCGCACATCGGAGTCCTGTCGTCGGGGTCGTCCACGGAGCGGTCGCGCGTCGTGAGCGTGAGGTCGAGCTCACGCGAGGCCGTGCGGGCGTCCTCTCCGAACATCTCGTAAAAGTCGCCGAGCCGGAAAAACAAAATGGCGTCCGGATTGCGCTCCTTTATCTCAAAATACTGACGCATCATCGGTGTCATCGCGCGGGAACCCCCATACTAACAGTGCTGAGCGCTAAGCGGCCCGGTGACAGGCGCCAGGCGCGATCAGTCTTTTTTCACGCGGAATACGACCAGCTTGCTCAAAATGTAATTAGAAATAATTACCAATATGAGCGCCGCCGCCTTTCCCAGATACTTGTTCCCGCCCATTGCGTCCGCGATCAGCCAGACGACGGCCACCTCGAGCGCCATTGTGACGAGACGCGCGCCGATAAATTTTGCAAACTCAAGGAGAAGACTGAGTCTGTCGGGACTCCGCGCGCGAAATACCACCAGCTTATTTGCAACATAGGCAAACAAGACGGCGGTTATTATCGAGGCTATATTGCCGGAGTTGACCGGGAGACCCGCGACCTCGGTCGTAAGAGCGAAAACGCCCATGTCCACGAGCGTCGTCAGCCCCCCGACGATGAGATACCGGACAGTCTCGCCGTGACGTCCGGACATCAGCGCGTCAAGTCGGCGGAGCATCGTCGCCGTCAGTATCCGGGCCGCCGTCAATATCCGCGCCGCCGTCCGCGGTTACGCCGCCGTCTTTCCCGCGCGCATCGCCGCGCGCCCGCGGCACGGAAAGACGCGTTTCGTCGTCGATGTATGCTATATCCTCGTAATCGTCCGTTCCCGTGGGCAGCCCGCGCGCCTCGAGCCGCGCGCGTGTGAGACTCCTAAGCGCCTCGTAGACTACGGCGAACACCGGCACGCCAATCAGGAAGCCGGAAAATCCGAACATTCCTCCGAACAGCAATATAGCGAACAGTATCCAGAAGCCCGACATGCCGGATTTGCTGCCCTGAAGCGCCGGAAACAGGATATTGCCGTCGATTTGCTGGATTATGACGATAAACACGACAAAAATCAGGCAGTCCGTGGGATTTTCCAGAAGCAAGATCAAGGCGCTCGGTATGCCCCCCACAAACGGCCCGAAAAACGGTATGACATTCGTTACGCCCACTATCACCGCGATAAGTACGGCGTACGGCATTCCGAAAATCGCCATAAATATATAGCACGCCGCGCCGACGATAAGCGAGTCTATCAGCTTGCTGACGACAAAACCGCCGCACGTCTTATCCACGAAATGGAGCCCGCGTATGAGTCTGTTGGCAAAGCCCAGACTGAAAACGCAGTACAGCAGCTTCTTCCCCCGGGCGGCGAACTTTTCCTTGTGGTACAGCATATAGACGGCGAACACAAAGCCTATGCCGATGTTCGCGATCTCTCTCACCACTCCGAATACGCCGCTCGTTATGTTCGTAATAATGTTGTTGGCTTGCGCGAGCAGACCGGTCTGAATCCAGTTTGTCAGGTTGTCGGTCATGTTGCCGAGCAGAGTGACCGCCGCCGCTTCGAGATCGGGATTGGCGTCCAGCACCCGCGTCAGCCAGTCCACGGCCACGCGGAAATATCCGGGCATACGCGCGACAAGGCTTTCGACTCCGCCGTACAGACGCGGCAGCAGCAGCGCGAGCGCTCCGCCGAGCAGAGACAAAAACAGTGCCATTGTCAGCAGTACGCCGAACACGCGCGTCAGCCGCTTTGCCTTGTCAGGACTGTTCGGGCGCAGACGCGCGCAAAGGCGGCGGAGGAATACGCGCTCGAAAAATGTCATCACCTTGTTGAGCAGATACGCGAACACAAACCCGTATACGACAGGCGACACGGATTTGTAGAATTTCCGCAGGATTTCGCGCATGGCGGGCCATTTGCTCGTGAGCATATAGAACACGATGGCGGACACTATCACGACGGCCGCCGTCACGCCCCAGTAAAAATACTGCGAATTCCACTTGAACCGCTTTTTCACGCCGCTCTCCGTCTCCGTTCCGTTTTCACGTCGGGGGCCGATCGCTCTGAAGCTCTCTGTACATCGCGCCCGCGTCGGCCTTAGCCGCCGTCTCCTGAACGGATACGACCTCCGCGCGCAGCTCGCGGCCTCCAAGTCTCATCTGCAGCACGTCGCCGGGCTTGACGTCGTATGACGCTCTGGCGATCCTGCCGTTTACGCTCACGCGCCCCGCGTCGCACGCCTCGTTTGCCACGGTGCGCCGCTTGATCAGTCTCGAAACCTTGAGATATTTGTCAAGCCGCATTCATCCGCCACCCCGAATACCGCAAGCGGGTAACGGCGCGAAAATCTCCGCGCCGTTACCGCTCCGCAACAGTTGATAGAATCGCATACGTCCCCCGCGCCCGCGGGGGATACCGGCTGAATACCGCGCCGCGGCCTTTTGCCGCTCGGCAGTATATGTCAAAGCTCCGCCGCGCCGCTATATCTGCGCGACAGCGTCTTTGAGCGCCTTGCCGGCCTTGAACGCCGGATACTTCGCCGCGGGAATGTCCAGCTTTGCTCCCGTGGCGGGGTTCTTCCCGACGCGGGCGGCCCGATCTCTGACCTCGAACGTGCCGAAGCCAATGATCTGCACTCTGTCTCCCGATTTCAGCGCGTCGGAGATGGCGCCAAATATCGCGGCGTATGCTTTTTCGCTGTCCTTTTTTGTGAGTCCGCTGCTGTCTGAAACTGCTGTGATTAGCTCTGTTTTGTTCATTCGTACTTGTCCCTCCCGGCTTTAAGCCTAATAATATACGCAGATGAGATTCAATTTACCACACTTTCCGCGTTTTCGCAACCCATATGGAAAAATTTTTTTGAAATTTTTGTGTTTGGACATAAATGATGCGTGGAAAACGCATCTCACGAAACTATTCACGAAATTATTCACCATATTATGAGCTTGACAAAACGCGGGCGCGCGTATACATTTAAGCAAATTTATATAAATCGACTTACCTATAAGCGTTTGCCGCGAATGAGTCGCGGCGAGCCGCGCGGAGGCGCCGGTCGAGGACTTGATATTCTCGTGGGGGAGGGGATGGCGGCTTGGATTTCCGGGAAGCGATGAATTATTTCTACTACCGGTCGTCGGTCAGTGAGCTGCGGATGATGCACCGGCGGGATCACACGTTCGGCGTCTCCTATCACAGCTTGCTTTTTCTCAATATAATAGCGCACACGGAGGACTGCACGGTGAGCAAGCTGGCGGATATATTGAACATCACAAAACCTGCCGTCACCATCAAGGTCAACGAGCTCACGCGGCGCGGGTTCGTCCAAAAAAAGCGCAGCGCAACGGACGGGCGCGTGTTTTTCCTCACTCTGAGCCCGGATATGGCCGCGACCTACGATATGTTTAACCGCCTGTCGGACGACACGGAGGCAATGCTGCGCGGCGAGTATACGCGGGATGAGGTGCGGCTTTTCAGCGAGATGCTCGGCAGGATCGCCGACTATTATGAATAGGAGATATGGCTCATGAAAAAATACGCTTCGCTGACAGAGGGGCGCGTCGCCTCGACGCTTATACGTTTTTCACTCCCGTTTCTGCTGGCCGGCTTCATCCAGACGGCGTACGCCTCGGTCGATGTATATTTCGTCTCGCATTACGCGGGAGCGGCCTCCGTGACGGGCACATTTCAGGGGGCGATGGTGATGATCATCGTCGCCGGTATTTTCATGGGACTCGCGTCCGGCGGAACCGTGCTGTTGGGGCAATACGTCGGAGCTAAGCTGGACAGGGACGCGGCGCGAGCGCTCGGCAACATCATATCGGTGTCGGTAGTCTCCGCGGCGGTGATATGCGCCGTACTGCTGACATTCGGGAGAGCGATTTTCTCGCTGATAAACGTGCCGCCGGAGGCGATGGGTGAGGCGTGGAATTATCTCTCCATATGTACGGCGGGAGTCGTATTCACTATGGGATATAATCTCATAAGCTCCGTGCTCCGTAGTCTCGGCGACTCAAAAGCGCCGTTTGTATTTATTTTGATATCGTGTCTCACAAACGTAGCACTCGACTATGTATTCGTCGTCGTCATGGGGCGCGGAGCGGGCGGAGCGGCGCTTGCGACTATACTCGCGCAGGCGCTGAGCTGTGTGCTCTCTCTGCTGTACATACGCAGAAAGGGACTGCCGTTTCGCTTCGCGTTCGGCGACCTACGTCCGGAGCGGGCCATGCTGCTGCGCATATTCAAGCTGGGGCTGCCCATCTCCGCGCAGGGTACGCTCAACAACTTCTCTTTCCTCATCATCTCATCGATCACAAACTCTATGGGCGTCAACGTGGCGGCGGCAACGAGCGTCGTGAATAACCTCGCGAATCTGTGTATGACGATACCGATGTCGTTCGGTTCGGCGGTGTCGGCGATATCGGCGCAGAATATCGGAGCGGGGAAGCCGGAGCGCGCGGTGAGGAGTATGTGGATAGGCGTGGTCATTTCGCTCGGCATAGCGGCGATATGTTGTGCAATCGCGAATATTTGGCCTAAGTCCGTGGTGCGGATACTTACGACCGACCCCGGAGTTGTGGAGGAGAGCGTGAGATACCTCTATCCGTTCGCGTGGGACTGCCTGCTTGTGGCGTTCATATTCTGCATGAACGGCTTCTTCAACGGCTGCGGCAAGACGTTTTTCGCGATGATGCACGAGACCTCCGTCGCGTTTTTTGTCCGAATACCGGTGACGTATGTGGTGAAAAATTACGTCAGCAGCGCGACGCTGTTTCATATCGGCGTAGCGACGCCGGCGGCCTCCCTCGTATCACTCGCCGCGTGTCTCATCTACTACAGGCTCAAATTTTCTGGAGAGCGGCTCAAAAAGATCGGGATCGTACAGTAGACATTTTTTCGTTTGTCACGGCTTCGCCGTAACAAACGAGTTACGGGAGCTAGTTCTCGCTGTGCGCAGCCAACCACTGCGCGCCGTAGCGGTTGCATTCATCGATCACGATCGGCGTCACCCACGTGTTGATACACTCAATGCCGCCTATACACGGCAGGAAGCATCCGCTCGGGGCGTATTTGTCGATCGCCTCGCGCACGTGGGCGCGGATCTCCTCCTCCGTCACCTCGCCCTCCGCCTGATCGATCACGCCCTGATCGAGACCGCCGAGGAACAGCAGCTTGCCGTCCGTATTCTTCATCATCGTGAGAAGATCGTTTGACGGGATTGCGCCCTGCCACATGGCGGCGCCGGTTTCCACAAGGTCCTTCTCAAAGCCCGTGATATAGCTGTCACAGTGGTGCTGTACGATCACCCCGCGCGATCTGTAGTAGTCGTACAGCCGCGTGTAGTGCGGCTTGAACAGCTCGCGGAATTTCTGCGGCGAGAAAAACGGCTGAGTCTTGCTGCCCCAGTCGTCGTGGGAGTGGATGACGTCCGGCTTGATGTTGTCGCAGAGCAGCCGCGCCACATCCAGCTTCCAATCCGTGTACGCCTCAAAAAACTCGTAGCACGAATCGGGCTCCTCATAGAGCGCAATCAGCGTGTTTTCAAACGTCATCAGACAGTGGAGACGTTCAAAAAGCCCGCGGAAGGTAGGGACCATCACAAGTTTTCCGGCCGCGCGCACCTCGTCGCTCTGCGCCCTGGCGGCGCTCCAGTCGAGATTATCGGGAATTTTCGGGAAAGTGACGTACTCGCGCCATCTGGTGATATCCTTTATCACCTGATTTTGCTCCGTGACCATCGGGATTATGCCGGGGTCCACACCGGGGATGTAGCGGTGCTTCACGCCCCAGTTGTCCGTGACATCCTCGCCCGAAATGAACAGGATATCCCAGATGGTTATCGGATCGATGACGCAGTGAAACATTATTTTCGGAAACGCCTCAAAACCGTATCCCATCCACCGCACAGGCCTTTCGCCGCGTATCATGGACATGAGAGCTGTTGTCGGATCCATAAACTGACCTCCATACATTTCAAATATTACTCCGCTCGAAAAGTCTTATCCTTACGGCAAAGCCGCTCGGGACTTTTCTCGCTCATAAGCGCATGTTTCTCGCCGCCTATGGCGGCAACCGAAACATATGCGCGATATTAATT
>JAISXU010000061.1 GCA_031270395.1 Oscillospiraceae bacterium | reverse complement strand
GTCTGCGCCATAGTTTCGCGAGTCTGGCGTACCACTTAAATGTGCCGGAGAAAATTGCAATGCAGATAGGCGGTTGGGCGGACGACAAAACAATGCGCAAAATATATACGCACATTGCGAGCAAAGACATTGAAAAATACACGTCGGAGTTGGTGAAATTTTTTGATAATGCTAATGAGTATGCTAACGAAGTCACATGAATGCGATGAGAACGGCACTTATAAAGCGTTAATGATGTGTTCGATTCCCATCACCCGCTCCAAAATCCCCAAAGCCCGTAACCATGTTAACGCACTGCGCGCCGGAGGAATATAATGAGTATTAAGCTCGAAGGACTAAACGCCATGCCTATACGCACGTGGCGCAGGCTGGGCGTCAACGATACGTCCCTGACGTTCGCGTTTCCGGAAAACGCCGGGCGGCAGTCCGCGCGCGAGCCGGAGATGACGCTGCCGGAGGGTATCGCGGAGCTTGACCGCGACCTCGAACCCGGCGCGCATTTCGTGAGCGCCGTGGGCGCGGAGTCGGAAGATCTCACGCGCGCGCGCCGCAACGCCGGGCTGTGTATAAGCGCGCCGCAGGGGGCCCGCCTGACTCGGCCCGCAGTGGCGCGCTACACTCTGGGCGGCGGGGATGCGCTGCACGACCGCAATCTCATTGTCGCCGAAACAGGCAGCCGGATAGACGTCGTCGTCTCATACGAATCCCGCGGCGGCGCGGGACCGGCGTTCCATAGCGGCCTTACGCGGGTGATAGCCAGACGGTGCTCGCGCGTGCGGTTCGTATCGGTGCAGATGCTCGGCGCGGACGACGCGCACATATCGGATTTCGCCGCGATCTGCGAGGAGGGCGCCCGCGTCGAGTACACGCAGATTGAGCTCGGCGCCGCGAGGGTCGTATCGGGCTGCCACGCGGATCTGCGCGGCGGCGATTCGTCCGCGTCGGTGAATACATTCTACTTCGGGGACGGCGAGCGGGTACTGGACTTCAACAACATCGTGCGCCACGCGGGAGAGCGGACAAAGAGCGCGATGAAGGCAAACGGAGCGCTCTTGGGAAACGCTGAAAAGATATACAAGGGTACGCTCGACTTTGTCCGCGGCTCAAAGAGGGCCGCCGGCTCGGAGACGGAGAATACGCTCCTGTTCTCTCCGGACGCGCGCAGCCGCTCCGCTCCGCTCATACTGTGCGGCGAGGAGGACGTCGACGGCCGTCACGCCGCGACTATAGGCCGGCTCGACGGCGCGGAGCTGTTCTACATGCTCTCGCGCGGGCTGACCGAAACGGAGGCGAAGCGGCTCATCGCGCGCTCGCTTCTCGGCGCCGCGATGAGCGCCGCCGAAGACGAGCGCCTTCGCGCCGACGCTGATAAATTCCTCAGTGAAAGGATAAAATAAGGTTGAAACAAGTTCAACCTTCTCGTTAAAATCGCGTTTTGCCTGCCTGTCGCCCGCCTGTCCGGCAGGCAGGGCAGATAGGCTCGCCGGGACGGGCCTGCCTGTCGGCAGACAGGCAACCGCAAAACAGGCGCATTATGACCATGCCTTTTCATGTTCGTTTTGTGCCTGAAGTGAAACGAAAGGCATGGTCATAATAATGGTCAATATCAAAAATATTTCGGACGACTTTCCGATTCTCGCCCAGAAGATCAACGGGCACAGATTTGTGTACCTCGACAGCGCGGCTACGAGTATGCGGCCAAATTTCGTGCTCGACAGGATAGACGCGTTCTACAAATCCTCGGCGGCGAATCCGCACAGGGGCGTTTACGCGCTGGCGGAGCGAGCTACGGCCGCCTACGAGGGCGCCCGCGCCGCCGTCGCGCGGTTTGTCGGGGCGGACACGGATGAAATAGTCTTCACCCGCAACGCCAGCGAATCGCTCAATATAGTCATGTACTGCCACGCGCAGTACGCCCTAAAGCCGGGGGACAGCGTGGTGATACCGATATCCGAGCACCACTCGAACCTTGTGCCGTGGCAGATTGCCGCCGCGAAAACCGGCGCCGAGCTGCGCTACCTCTACACCGACGCGGAGACGGGCCTGATACCCGATTCGGAGATAGAGCGGAAGATCGACAAGACCACAAAAATCGTCGCGTTTGCGCACGTGTCAAATGTGCTGGGGCTGCGGTTCCCGGCCGAAAAGCTCGTCGCGCGCGCGCGGTGTGTCGGCGCGGTCACGGTGCTTGACGCCGCGCAGAGCGTCCCGCACTTCCCCGTCGATTTCCACGGGCTGGACGTGGATTTCGCGGCGTTCTCCGCCCACAAGATGTACGGGCCTATGGGCATAGGCGTGCTGTACGGCAGACGGGAGCTTTTGGAAAAAATGCCGCCGTTCCTGTTCGGCGGCGACATGATAGAGTACGTGCGCGAGCAGGATACCGATTTCGCCGCGCCGCCCCACAGATTCGAGGCGGGCACGCAGAACGCGGGCGGCGCCGTAGGGCTTGCGGCGGCGGTTGAGTACATAGGCGCTATCGGTTGGGCCAATATCGAGTCGCGCGAGGCCGCGCTCATGCGGCGGCTCACGGCGGGACTGGCGGAGCAAAAGCGCGTGAGCGTGATAGGCGACGCCGATCCCGGCGCACGGCGGTACGGAGTGGTGTCGTTCAACATCGAGGACGTACACTCGCACGACGCGGCCACCATACTCGACAGCTTCGGCATAGCCATACGCGCGGGAGCGCACTGCGCCCATCCGCTGCTCGACTACCTCGGCGTCAAGGCAAGCTGCCGCGCCAGTCTCGGCGTATACAGCACCGAGCAGGATATAGACAGACTGCTCGAGTGCATACCGCAGGTCAGGAGGAAGCTCGGATATGGAGATTGACGCGCTGTATTCGGAGATAATAACGGAGCACAGCCGATCAAGCCGCAACAGGCGGCGCATGGAAAACCCGACGGTCTCGCGGCAGGGCGTCAATCCGAGCTGCGGCGACGAGCTGACGCTTGAGCTGCGCGAGGACGGCGGTGTGATAACCGACGCGTCGTTCACCGGCGAGGGCTGCGCCATATCGAAGGCGTCGGCGTCCATGATGACGGATATTATTCGGGGAAAGAGCCGCACGGAGGCCGCGCGGCTCTGCTCCGCGTTTTTGGGCATGATCAAGGGCGAGCAGCCGGACGCGGAGACGCTTGACGCGCTGGAGGATGCGGCCGCGCTTCAGGGCGTTTCCAAAATGCCGGCCCGCGTAAAGTGCGCCGTCCTCCCCTGGCACACGCTAAAGAGCGCGATAGAGGATTTGAAGGATCAGTAGAAAACCGGTGGTATTTACGGGACTTTTCGAGCGGATTATTATTTTGCCTTGCCCTGATTGGCGACGGATTCCATTTTCCGCAAGAGCGCGGCCTCGTCGCCGAGGTAGAAGTTGCCCGTCGGTCTGAGTCCGGCGTCTAATTCATACACGAGCGGGATTCCGGTCGGTATGTTGACCTCGGAAATTTCACCGTCGGATATGCCGTCAAAATATTTGACGAGCGCGCGCAGCGAGTTGCCGTGCGCGACGACGAGAACCCTTTTGCCGGAGCGGACGTCCGGGCCTATTACATCTTCAAAGTACGGGACTGTCCGCGCCGCGGTGTCCTTTAAGCTCTCGGTCAGGGGACGCGCGTCCGGCGGCTCGCCGATGTAGCGCGGGTCGAGCGCGGGGCTGCGCCCGTCGTCGGGCGCGAGCGCGGGGGGGCGGACGTCAAACGAGCGCCGCCATATCTTGACCTGAGCGTCTCCGTATTTCCCCGCCGTCTCGGATTTGTTCAGCCCCTGAAGGGCGCCGTAGTGCCGCTCGTTCAGTCTCCATGACTTGAATACAGGAAGCCACGCGCGGTCAAGCCTGTCAAGCACGATGTCAAGCGTGTGGATCGCCCGCTTCAAGTACGAGGTATAGCAGACGTCAAAGTCGTATCCGGCGTCACACAGAGCGTCGCCCGCGCGCGCGGCCTCATCTCTGCCCGCGTTCGAGAGCTCTATGTCTGTCCAGCCCGTGAAGCGGTTTTCCATATTCCAGACACTCTCTCCGTGTCTCACCAAAACAAGCTGCATACCGTTTGCGTTCCTCCCCTGTGCTTCCCTGCGCCGCCTCTTATTTCAGCCAGCCGCTCAGGCACACGCCGGCGGCGGCGTCCGTCACACGGTCAAACGCGTCGCGGTATTTCTCGCGCCATGACGCCATTTCCTCGTCGGAGACCTTCTCCGCCTCTACGAGAAATCCGCTCACGACCATGCCCGTCACGCGCTCGGACGTTATGGCGTGCGGCGATATGAGATTGATGGCGCCGCCGCGGTCAAGCGTCTCGGCGTCCAAGGGGTCGAAACGCGAGCCGTGATCGACATAAATAACCCCCGGCATGAGCCGCTCGGTCGGATACGCCGCGCACAGCACGACGCCGCGCTCGTTATATACCTTTATGACATCGCCGTACTCGAGTCCCCGCTCCCCCGCGGTAGACGGGTGGAGCCACGCCGGCTCGTACTGGTAGCCGTCCTTGGCGCGTATCTTCATCGTGTCTATCTCGCGGCTCCACGTCACATCGTCAAGCTGCGCGTGGAAACGCCAGCGCCCGTGGTTTGACATACACAGCAGCGGGTAGCGCTTCGCGCGCTCGCCGGTCAGCCGTTCGTCATGCAGAGCGCTGCTCTCCACCCATTTCGGGTACGGAGGGCGCTCGCCGTCGTCCGGGAAGTGCTTCGCGATAGCCGTGGACGTGAATTCCAGCTTGCCGGTCGGCGTAGTGAGCGGGTTGTTCGCCGGGTCCCTCGCGAACAGTGACAGCCCCGCGGGCTTTTCCTGTATATTCGGGTCGGCGGGCACGACGAAAATGTCCTTACTGTGGAACTCGTCCTCCGCGTCGAGGTGCGCCACGCCCGAGCCCTGCCAAAACAGCTCAATGACGCGCTTTATCGACATCTCGTCGCCCGTGTACGCCCTGTAGACGTCGTCGCCGATCAGCTTTGCCACGGCAGCCACGCAGTCGAAATCGTTTCGAGACTGGCCCACGGGCGGACACGCCGGATACTCGTGGTACACCGACGTGAATACGCCCCCGCCGGCGTCGTCGGCTATATCCTCCATCTCGAACTTCGTCGCCACGGGCAGTATGATGTCCGAGAGGTAACAGTCGTTTTCGAGCCACGGGTGCTGCGCCACGACACATTCTATTTCAGGCGAGCGCATCGCCTTGACAAAATTGAAGCCGTCGTTCCAGCACGTGACCATGCACGGGGAGTCGGTCCAGATCATATGTATGCGCGAGCAGCCGGGCGCGGGAAATTCGTGCTTTGTCCACTGCTCCTCGGCCGGCCCGCAGAACGACAGCAGTCCCCACCACTCTATTCGGTCCTTCAAAATCGCGTCGTGTACCATACACTTGGGTATTGACTGTTGCGGCGGCGGGCCGCCCGCACCGTCCGTCGTAAGCTCCTTGAACTGGCGTATCGCCTCGTCGATCTCCGCGTCGTCGTTCCAGCCGCGCGCGGACGCGAATCTGCGGAAGTTGTTCGTCACGTTGTCCGAGCCGCCGACGTTGCCCTTGATGAGCGCCTGCTGCGCCAGAAACGCCTCGTCTATCACCGTGCCCGCCGCGACGGGCGTGGGCACGAGGTCGGAGCGGACGGGCAGATTTATCGTCGCCTCGCCCTGATACGGCATCGTGTACGGGTCTGTGTGCAGGTGCCATTCGAGCCATTTCACCTGATGGACGCCCGGCTTGCCGAGCCCCTGCATACCGAGCAGAATGGACTGGAGACGCGCCGGCTCCGTCGAGAACGCGCCGCGTATGCCCGGGCCGCCGTTTCCTATGGATATGCTCGTTATCTTTTTGCCCCACGCGCGGGCGAGAGCCTTTATCGTCCACTCGGGAACGCCGCACTTGCCGGACGCCCACGCCGGCGTCTTGGGCTCCCCGTCCTCTTTCCCCAGAACGTAATCAAAGAACGGCTCCGCGCCGACGGCGTGGGTCTTGACATATTCGCCGTCGTACAGGCCCTCGGTCAGCCACACGTGCGATATGGCGAGGTAGAGCGCCGCGTCGGTGTTCGGCAGAAGCGGTATCCACTTGTCCGCCAGCCGGCAGGCGGAGTAGTTGAGCGCGGGGTCAACATAGACGAATTTCATCCCCAGAGAGTGCAGCCACGATGAAAAGCGGCTGGCGAGGTAGCCGTCGAAGCCGACGGACGTCGTCTCGGGGTCGGCCGCCCAGAACAGCAGCATTTCCGTATTTTGCGCTATATCCGGCCAGACGTTGCCGGACGGCTGCATCTCGCCCACGGGCTCGCCGCCCCAGACGTTCTTGCTGCCCCACGCGTAGCCCTCCCACGAGTCCATGTTGCGCATCTGTATCGTGTACCCGCCCAGCAGCGACAAGAGGCGGTTCGCGCAGCCGTGGCTCGGCGCTATGTGCTTGCCCTCCCCGTGCATGTCCGCCTCCGACAGAACCGCGGTCATGCCGTATTTCTCTCGGACGCGCAGGAGCTCGCCGGCGATGATGCGCGCCGCCTCGTCCCACGATATGCGCACGTACCCCGATTTGCCGCGGTTTTGCGGGTTTCGCTCGCCGTCCGGGTCCCAGTCCACGCGGCGCAGCGGGTAGCGCACGCGGTTTTCGGAGTACACGCGCTTTTTGTATGACATATAGTAACAGCCCGGAAGCGTGCGTTTTGGCGGCGTGAACGCGTCGCCGCGCGCCTCTATGCGCCACGGCTTTTTGCTGTCCCAATCAATGTAGTCCTCGTAGTGCATAGGGCGGATCCTCGTGAGCCTTCCGCCGCTGTCCGACTCCACTACAGTAGGCAGTCCGCTGCGCGGGCCGAGCAGACTTGCCGCCTTGAAAACTCGCTTGTGCGCCCTGACGTCAACAGTCCTCTGAGACATACGTAATTACCTCCGTATCCCATAATTCAGCGGTGAAGCGATGAACTCGAGCCGTTGCGCTCTCTGTTTGAAAAACATATCCGTCCGTAAGGGTATTATACACCCGTCCGGCGCGCTTAACAAGAAATCCTGAAATTGTTCGCGCATTTTATCCCCAATCCCCAATATATCCTCATGTCTGCTCTTTGCGGGCGCGTCAGCGCTTACTAAAGGACGGGCCGATTCTGCGAATCAGAAGCCCCGCGAGATAGCCCACGAGGACGCCCGCCGCGACGCCGGATATTATGAGTACCGGCAGATAGTAAAACAGCCGCGCTGTGCGCACGGTCGCCGCGGCGAGGGCGAGCTGTCCCGCGTTGTGGCACACGCCGCCAATGACGCTCACGCCTACGACGCCGAACACGCGGGCGCGCCGAAACGCCGCCATCGCTCCGTAGCTGACGACGGCGCCCGAGAGCGCGTACAGCATACCCCATACGCCGGTGAACAGGAGACCCGACAGCAGACAGCGCAGAACGTTCAGGCCGAAAGCCGCGCGGTCGCCCTTTGTATACATCAGGAACAGCGGAGCGATATTTGCCAGTCCCAGCTTTATGCCCGGCACGGCGGGAACGGGAGACGGCGCGACGCGCTCCACATAGCTAACAAGCATCGCCAGCGCCAGAAATACGCCAAAAAACGCCACTTGGCCCGCCTTTTCGGAGCTTTTACGCCCCGCGCCGTCATTTGACAACGGCGTCAACTCCGTCGCCGCCGCCGGTCGCCTCGACGGTAACCGCGTTCGGCAGACAGACTATCACGTCGCGTCCGCCCCGCAGCGCCCCGTGCCGGAGACACAGACCGTCGGGGCAGCTTGCGTATTCCATGAAGACCTTGCCTCCCGTTATGCGAACGGTATTCGTCACCGTGCCGTCCGGCAGAGTGACGTCAAGCGCGGCGTCCTCGCGCAGGGGGAGCGAGGCGTACTCCACTCCGCCCCGCATCACAAGCACCGTATCGCCGGGCGCGCCGCCCAAGACGCCGGGCGCGAACCAAAACGCTCCGGCGACCGCGAGCAGCGCCGCGATCAACACGACGTCGGCCGTCCTGAGTATCCGGTATTTCGCTGTAACCAAACCAACTCTCTCCCGGTTTTGCGCCAAATTGTGTGTCGAATTATTGTAACGTCTTCAGCAGGGCGCGCTTGACCATAGTCTTTGCTATCTGCGCCTTGTACGCAGTCGCCTCAAACGGCGCTGCCCCGGACACCGCCGCGCGGCCCGCCGCCTCCGCGGTCTCCACGTCTATCCGCGCCCCCGCGATCACCGCCTCCGCGCCGCGCGCGCGGTATGGCGTCGGCGCGACTGCGCCCAGAACGACGCGCGGCGCTTCCGTTCCCGCCAGTACCGCGCAGTTGACTATCGGAAAATCTATCGATTTGCGGAACGCGAATTTGATAAAGGCGCTGCGCGACCCCGGAGCGGGCGCGGGTATACGTATCTCTGTGATTATTTCGTCGATGGTCAGCGCCGTGCAGCCGGGTATCCGGACGGTGAAAAATTCCTCCGCGCCGAGAGTCCGCCTGTTCGTGACGATTTCGGCGTCCAGCGCTATGAGCGCGGGCGCGACGTCGGACGCGTTGACGGCGTAGCAACTGCACGTCAGGCAACGGCGGGCCTCCAGCGCGGCGTCCTCGCGCGTTGGCGTGAAGGAGTCCTCCGCGTCTATGCGCCGCTCCGAAAGCGCCGTCTCGCGGAGCTTTATCGCCCGCGTCGTCTGATTGTACTCGGCGTCGGACATCAGAAGTCCGCTGCTCGCCGCCGCGCCCTTCGGCGCGCCCGGCACACCCAGATACCCCGCTATACCATCGGCGGCCCTGTGCCCGTTGGCGATGGCGCGTATGACGGTTCCCGGCCCCGTCGCCGCGTCGCCGGCGGCGTACACGCCCCTGCGCGAGGTCATGGAATTGTCGTCGATGTCGATGAGACCGCGCTTGCTCAGTTGCAGCTTGTATTTTTCATCCAGAAACGAGAGGTCTACGCTCTGCCCTATCGCCATCAGCACGTTTTCCGCGCTCACCGTCAGCTTCTCATTCTCGTCGTATACGGGGCGGAACGCGCCTGTCGCGTCCGTCGTGCTGAGGCAGCGCTTGAGCTCCATGCCGGCGACGGCGCCGTCGCGCTCCACGACTTTTCCGAGGCCCCACGAGGGCATTATGACCACGCCCTCCTCCTCCGCTCGCGCTATCTCCTCGGAGCTCGCCGGCATCGTCTCGCGCGTTTCAAGGCAGACAAGCGTGACCTTCCTCGCGCCGAGCCGCTTCGCCGTCACGGCGACGTCCATAGCCACGTTGCCGCCGCCCGTTACGAGCACCTCAGAGCCTATTTTGCCGTCCATCCAATCCCTGACCTCCACGAGGAAGTCGAGGCCGAATACCGTCAGCTCCTCCCCGCCAATGCCGACCACGGGGCGCTTCCACGTGCCGGTGGAGTAGCACACGCTGTCGTAGCCGTGTTCGAGCTCCTCGGGAGTGATGTCTTTTCCGACGCGCGTACCCATCCTGAACATGACGCCCATACCCTCGAGCGCGCGCGTGAAACGGCGCACGACGTCCTTTGGCAGACGGTACGCCGGGATAGCGTACATCAACATTCCGCCGGGTTCTGCCTTCGCGTCGATGACCGTCACGTCGTTGCCCGCGCGCCGCAGATAGAACGCCGCGGACAGTCCGGCGGGGCCGGCGCCGACCACGGCGACGGATTTGCCCGTCGATACGTCCGGCGCCGAGTAGAATTTATCGCTGTTATCCAGAATATAGTCGCCCAACGTGCGCTCGACGGCGCTGATGAAGACGCTGTCGCCCGTCGCGCAGTGGTTGCACTTGTTCTGACAGAAATGCGCGCAAACGCGCGCGGTGAGCGCCGGCATGGGGTTGACGCCCATGATTATCTCCGCCGCGCCGTCCCAGTCGCCCTTGCGTATGCGTGCGAGATAGCCCGGTATATCCGTTCCGGCGGGACACTCTATGGAGCACGGCGTGGGACACGGGCGCAGGCCGCCAAACATGGAGTGGTAGCGGTTGTCGCCCGTCATGGCAAAGCACTCCGCTCCGCCCTTGCGTATACACTCGAAGCGGTTTTCCGGCTTGCGGAAATACCAGCAGCGCGGAAGCTGCGAGACGTTGCCGCCTATCGTACCCATATTCCTGATGTGCGGCGCCGCGACGGCTCGCGCCGCCTGCGCCAGTGCGGTATACCGCGTCTTCACTGTCTCGTCGTCCGCGACGTCGGCAAGGCGCGTCAGGGCGCCTATCCTCAGCGCGCCGTCCTCCTCCTTTATATAATCGAGTCCGGGCACGGACTTGATATTTACGACGTTTTTCGGATAGAGCGGCAGAATATTGTCCTTCAGCGCGCCGAGCAGATCCGTTCCGCCCGCTATGAGATTGGCCTGTCCGCGCGAGAGCGCGGCGGACGCGTCCTCGACGCTCCGGGCATTCATATGATTAAACGGTTTCATATCCGGCATCCCTCCGACATTTTCATTGCCGCCTCGATTATCGCCTGCGCGTGGCGCGGATACGTGCCGCATATGCAGATGTTGCCGGCCAGCGCTTCGCGGCACTCGAGCTCGGTGGGGTTCGGGTTCTTGTCGAGGAGTGCCTTAGCCGACACGAGGAAGCCCGTCGTGCAGTAGCCGCACTGCATGGCGTCCCAGCGGCAGTAGGCGTCTATGAGCGGGCGCCATTTCGGATCGGCGGCTATGCCCTCTATGGTCTGTATATCCTTGCCCTCGCACTCCACGGCGAGCATCTGGCACGACAGCACGGCCCTGCCGTCCATTATGACGGTACACGAGCCGCACACGCCCTTATCGCACATATGCTTTGTGCCGGTGAGCCCGAGCCTGAACTGGAGCGTGCGTTTAAGCGTCCAATGCGGCTCTATTAGAACCTCGCAGCGGCGCCCGTTGAGCGTGAGCGCCGCCACCACGGGCGCCGGCGAGTCCCCGTGCGCCGCCGCGTAGTGGCTTTTCAAATCGGCGTAGCCTGTGAATATCCCGCCGCAGATCGGGCAGCGGTACTGTGTGAGCGAGGACGGGATACCGTCTATAAGCGCCGTCACGCGCTCGCTTGCGGTCTCGGCGGTCAGCGTCATCGCTGGATTGACATTACCGGACATCATATTACCCCCAATGCTTTCAACACCTTGTCGGGCGTCGCGGGCGGGTCTACCCAGACGCCGATGGCGTTGTAAATAGCGATTATTGACAGATGCGTGTTCGCGAGGGAGTGGCTTATCCCGTTAGAGCCGTATGCGGCGTTGCCGGCGCGCGTCTCAAGAAATTTGCGGTCTACGGGCGGCACGTCCATTATCCCCGGCTTTTTATAGTCTATCATATTGTTGTTGAGCTTGACGCCCGTCTTCTCGTCGTATACGAAATCCTCGAGAAGCTGGCAGCCCTGACTGAAATACATGACCTGATCTATCTGGCTCTCCAGCGAGATCGGGCGCATCACCTTGCCGGGGTCGGCCACGACGCCGAACCGCAGTATCTCTACCTCGCCCGTCTCCGTGTCTACGGCCACCTCGCAGTAGGCGGTATTCATCGTGTCGAGCTGCTTGCCCATCTGCCCCGTCACCCACACGGCGAGCGGCGGCCGGCCGGAGAACGTCGCGAACAGATTCTTGGGCGTCGCCTGATTGAAGGGTACGCCCCGGCTCGGATCCGCTTTGAGCACTACGCGCCCCTCTATGATGTCCATATCGTCCGGCGTGAGACCCGCGAACGGGCCGGGCGGCGGCGGAGGCGGGCCGAAGCCGTGCCCCAAGCCCGGAACCGGCGGATCGTTCGCGTATTCGATGGCCGCCTCCAACACTTGCCGCTTTAATATATTGGCGCACTCCTTCATCGCCCACGCGGAGGCTGTAGTCCCGTCGGAGCCGCCCCCCACAGGCGTAAACGTCTCGCGGTAGTCAAAGTCTATCTGGATATCGTCATAGCTCAGCCCGAGCTCCTCCGCCACCACCATGGCGTTGCACTCCACGGCGAACACGCCGAACAGCGGGCCCTGCGTCGGCATATGCACTACGCCGTTTCGCAGCTCCAGCTTGCAGTTGTAGCTTGAAAACGAGTGGCGCGGACACATCTGGTAGCGGAAGCTCGCGCCGTGCATACGCCCGTCCGGGAGCTTTTTTGTCCCCGCGGGATGCCAGCTCCAGTCCATGAGCTTCCTGGCCGCCTCGACGCACGCCTCAAAGCTCGGCACGGGGTCGATGTCGTCCTGCGACGTCGGGCCGTGCAGATTCAGGCGCGCTATGTCTATGGGGTCGCGCCCGAGCTTCTCCGCTATGAGGTGTATGGCCATCGTTATCGAGTCCCAGTTGAACGGGCAGTGCTGGCCGCTGACGTACATCTTGCCGCGATTGGAGTCTACTATCTCCATGCGCTGGGAGACATTTTTGCATTTGAGAGTATTGTACGGCCCCTGTGTGAGGTCGCCGACATTGCCGAAGCTCGAGCTGCCCCACACGCCGCCGTCGGCTATGGAGTCGTCCTCCACGGCGGTTATGAGACCGTCGCCGTTAAAGCCGACCTTCATGTGGACGTACCGCTGCTTCATGATGAAGTCGAACATGTCCTCGCGCGTGTTGACGCACCTGACGGGCCTGCCCGTCCGCTTGGCGAGCAGCGGCGTTATCTCCTGCGACTTGCGGAGTCCCCAGTCACAGTATTTCCCGCCCATGAACAGGCCCTCCTGCACGGTCTTTTCGGGGGGCAGACCGTACATCATGGCTATCGCCATGCGCTCACGTACGGCGCCCTCGATGTGCAGGCTCGGGCCGCCCTCGGAGTAGTAGGGGTCGTCGAACCACCACGCCACGGAACCCGACGGATTCGGCAGATGGGCGGCGAACGCGGGGGTGTACAGGTCGTACTCTATGATGTGCGCCGCCTCGCCGAAGCCCGCCTCCGCGTCTCCGGAAATCACATTGGAATACGCGACGTTGCCCCGCTTGGGAGGGTTTGGCGGCCCGCCCATGCCGGGAGCGCCGAACGTCGGCGCGTCGCGCACCTGCGGGCGTATGACATGGGCGTCCGGTTCGCGCCCCTTGCGCAGATCAATGACGTGCGGCAGTACCTCCCACTCGACGTCGAGCAGCCGCAGCGCCTCGTCGCAGATATCCTCGTCCTCGGCCACCACTATGACGGCGACCTCCGCCCCCTCCTGATCGGCGATGTCGTCGAGCCACGGCCGCGCGCCCGGGCCGAAGTTCTCGCCGTGGCTGCTTATCCGCCGGATGTCTTCGTCTTGCCAAGTAACAACGTCCGCGACGCCGGGCAGCGCGCGCGCGCGCGACGTATCGACGCTCACGACGCGCGCGTTGGCGTACGGACTGCGCAGAAATTTCGCGTGCAGCATATCGGGGAGTACGTAGTCGTTACCGAATTTCGCGACCCCCGCCGCTATCGCGTAGGACAGCTTGCCGGGCAGATTGCGCTGCCCCACGACCCTGAAATGCTCCCGCTGGCCGTTTGCGCCGGCAATATCAGCCATTTCAATTCAACTCCTCTCGGAGCGCCGTCGCCCTCACTTGCAGCCATCCGGCGCCCCTGCAAAATTAGTATCTTTCAGTGTCCATATTAAGCTATACCGTCCGGTTTGTCAACTCACCCTGCGCGGGGCTTTCGTCCTCACGCGCTGCGCTTCGTCCGCACGGACTGCGCTAAGCTCGGAGCGTCGTATCGTCCTCACGCGCTACGCTAAGTCTCGCTTCCGGCTAAAGCCGAAAGCTTGCTCGCTACGCGGTTCGTCCTCTCCAA
>JAISXU010000047.1 GCA_031270395.1 Oscillospiraceae bacterium | reverse complement strand
TTTCGCTGTGGCGAAAAGAATTTTTGCGAAGGAGTGCGCCCCGTGCGACGGAGCAAAAATTGTTATATCTCCGTCAGTAGATGGAATTCATTTCCATCTACTGACACTCTGCGAGCGCCTCCGCGCGAGATCCAACCCTCGTAACTCGTTTGTTACGGCGAAGCCGTGACAAACGAAGGCTGAATTTCGGGTTGTCAACGGACGCGCGGCGTGATAGAATATCCGCGTAGCGGATATTCTACATTATGTCCCCATCGGCTCGCCGCTGCGCGGCAACCGCCGAGGGACGACACATTCTATCACTTGCCGCTTCGCGGCGTGATAGAATATCCGCATAGCGGATATTCTACTGAAATTGGAGATGTTGAAAATGAAGAAACTTGCTGTTAACAAGGACAGCCACTGTATGAGCTGTATCGCCTGCGAAATGGCGTGCTCCGAGGCGTTTTACAAGACGGCGGACCCGCGCCTCTCCTGTGTGCGCATAGTGGAGAAGAAGGGCGCCGTCAAGCCCGCCGTCTGCGTACAGTGCGGCGCGTGCGCCAAGGTGTGCGCGGCGGGCGCGATAGCGCAAAATCCCAACGGCGTGTACATGATAAGCAAGGCAAAGTGCGCCGGCTGCGGCAAATGCGTGGAGGCGTGTCCCTTCAAGGTCATGGTCAAGAGTCCCGAACGCGACGTTCCGAGCAAGTGTATAGCGTGCGGTATATGCGTAAAAGCGTGTCCTATGGAGCTTCTGTACATAAACGCGAGCTGACGCGGAATACTTTCACTATTCCCGGGTATTTCCCGACACGATATTACACGTAAAAATACCATAGTTTGACTTTTTTCACAATATAAACGCCCTACAATTATTGGCATATACCAATATGAAAAGGGGCGTTTTATTGTGATTGGTAATGTGTTGCGTCAACGGCTGTCGCAAATCGGCGAAGGGCGGCTGAGTCGGAGCGACGCCGGGATGAAGAACTTCAGGACGGCCGCCGAATACGTCGCGAGGTTCCTCATGGCGTTCTCGCTGACGGGCGCGAATGTGCTGGGCGGTCTGTCGCCGTTCGCCGTGGGCTTTATCGCCGCGTCGTCGAGCGCGTCCGGCAGCGTCGTGGCCCTGACCGGCGGCGTACTCGGCTACATCCTGTTCGGCCCGTTCCTGTGGTCTGTCAAATACATAGCCGTCGCGCTGCTCGTTTGCACCGCGTCCGTCGTGTTCCGCGATACGGAATTCGGGCGCGGAGAGTGGTTTATGCCCGTATCGGCGTGCGCGATAACGGCGTGCATAGGCGTGATCGCCATCTCGGACACTGTGCTTACCGTACCCGCCGTGATACTCGCTCTGACCGACGCCATTCTCGCCGGAGGGTGCGCCTACTTCTACAAGACGGCGCTCTCGCCGTGGTCGGGCAGGTGGGGCTTTGAGCATCGCGCGGAGGTGGCGCATACTATAAGCGTCCTGATCCTCTTTTCCACGCTGCTGATATCCTTGGCGGGCGTCCGGATATTCTCCGTCATATCGGTCGGACGCACACTGGCGACGCTGGCGGTATTTTTCGCGGCCTTCAAGGGCGGCGTCGGCATGGGCGCGGCCGCCGGAGTCTGCATAGGGCTGTCGATGGACGCCGCGTTCGGCGCGCCTCCGATATTCGGGACGGCGTACGGCGTGGCGGGCCTCGTGTCCGGCATGTTCTCCAGACGCAGCCGCTTCGCCTTCGCGCTGGCGTTCATACTCGTTGACGCCGCGCTCGCGCTGCTGTTTACGGGCTTTGCCGGCAGTATCGCGCTCGTCTATGAGGTCTTTATAGCCTCGGTCGCGTTCATGCTGCTGCCACAGACGCTGCTCTCCAGACTCAGCGTGCTGTTCCCCGCGCCTCCGGGCGGAAGCGGCGCGCTTAAAGCGCGCGAATACACAAAAAACAGGGTTGAACAGGCGTCCGCGGCGTTCCGTGAGATACACGACTCGGTAAAAGCCGCCTCCCCGTCAAGACGAAACGACAACGACATCGCCTCCGTGTTCGACAGGGCGGCGGACTCCGTGTGCCGCAACTGCAAAAAATCCGCCGCGTGCTGGCAGCGCGGATACCAGACGACGCTTGACGTGATGAACAACATATCCCCTAAAATGCTCGACCGCGGCAGGATAGAGACGGACGACTTCCCCGAATGGTTCGCGGAGAGCTGCTCCAATCTCAGCGGATTTACGAACGCGGTGAATCTCGAATTGCGCGAGCTGCTCTACCGCAGACAACTCCGGAACAGATTGTCGCGCAACCTCGGCGCCGTTTGCAGCCAGTATTCCGACATATCCTCCATTCTAAAGGGCATATCGGCGGAGTTGGGGAGCGGCATAGGCCTGGAGCCGGAGCTTGAGGCCAGATTGAAAAAATATTTACAGAGTCTCGGACATCAGGCGGAGGCGGCCGTTTTTCGAGACCGGGGCGGCAGACTCCACGCCGAGATAGCGGGCGCGGGCATATCGTCGCTGCGCCGCGACGAGAGCTATCTGGAAAAGCTGTCGTCCGCGCTGGGAGTCCGCCTGTGTACTCCGTCCGACGTATTCACTCCGGACAAGCTCACGCTTCTGGAGGCGGAGCCTCTGGCGGCGACAGTCGGCATATCCTGCATGAAGCGGCGCGGCAATCCCGTCAGCGGCGACAGGGGCGCGTACTTCAAAACGGACGACGGTACGCTGTACGTCATGCTCTCCGACGGGATGGGCGCCGGAGAGGGCGCCGCCCGCAGCAGCGCCGCGGCCACAAAGATACTTGAACGTCTCCTGCGCTCTGGCGTCGCCCCGGAGACGGCCATGCACATGCTGTCCGACGTCATGCTCCTGAAGAACGAGGACGACACGGACTGCGCGGCGTTAGACCTGATATGCCTCGACCTGTTCTCCGGCGAGATGACCATGTTCAAATACGGCGCCGCCCCGTCGTATTTGAAACGGGGCGACGCCGTGAAGCGCATAACGGGCACGAGTCTCGCCGCCGGACTGGGCGCACCGCACGACCTCCCCGACCGCGTCAAGCTGGATGTCGGAGCGGGCAGCGTCGCCGTCGTGGTGAGCGACGGCGTGCTCGGCGGCGGGGACGACAAGTGGCTCACCGACGCTATCGCTGCGTTCGACGGCGACTGCCCTAAGGATCTGGCGCGGGAGCTCGTGGAGGCCGCCGCGAAAAACGAGTTTCCGGAGGACGACATGACGGCGATTGCGATACGCGTCACGTACAGGCCGTGATGTGCCCGCCGGAGAACCGTCCTCCTACGCCTTTCCGTCGCACCCGAGCACGTCTGTGAGCTTATGCTTTACGAGCGCGCGTATGTTGTCGCGCGCGGGCCTGAGATACTGACGCGGATCGAAGTGCGAGGGGTTTGCCGCCATGTGCTCGCGTATCCCGGCGGTCATCGCCATGCGCAGGTCGGTGTCGATGTTTATCTTGCAGACGGCCATTTTCGCCGCCTCGCGCAGCATATCCTCGGGTACGCCCACGGCGTCCGGCATCGCGCCGCCGTTTCGGTTGATGATCTCCGCAAATTCCGGTATGACCGACGACGCGCCGTGCAGCACTATCGGAAAGCCCGGCAGCCTTTTCCCGACTTCCTCCAATATATCAAATCGCAGACGCGGCTTCTGTCCCGGCTTGAATTTATACGCCCCGTGGCTCGTGCCTATGGCTATGGCGAGCGAATCCACGCCCGTGCGCGAGACAAATTCCGCCGCCTCGTCCGGCCTCGTAAACTGCGCGTCCTCGTCGGCGACGGCTATGTCGTCCTCTATGCCCGACAGCCGGCCAAGCTCGCCCTCGACGACCACTCCCCTGTCGTGCGCGTATTGTACGACCTCGGCGGTCAGCTTTACGTTGTCCTCAAACGCGTGCTTGGAGCCGTCTATCATAACCGACGTAAACCCTCCGTCGATACACGAGCGGCATATCTCAAAGTCCTCGCCGTGGTCGAGATGCAGACATATGGGCAGCCCCGTGTCCTCCAGCGCGGCCTCGACGAGTTTTAGCAGATATACGTGCTTTGCGTACTTGCGCGCGCCGGCGGACACCTGCAATATGAGCGGCGCCCTCACCTCCGCCGCGGCATCGGTGATCCCCTGAATTATCTCCATGTTGTTCACGTTGAACGCCCCGATGGCGTATCCGCCCCCGTACGCCCCCCTGAACATCTCCGCTGACGTCACAAACGGCATAAAGCTCCGCATCCCTTTCCTTTACAATTCCATGTCCTGTCACCGCTGCGTATTTGGGCGCAAGGCGCACAGCGCCTTGCGCCCAAATTGCCTATATCGGGTTGGCCTTGATATACTCCAGCTCTTCCTCGAAATCGGAGCCGAGATAGTACGGCTCCGGGGTAAGATCCTCGCCGCGCTGCTTCGCCTCCCACGCCGCCTTTACCTTCTCGGGCTTTGCCGGCAGCGCATATATCCGCACGCCGCACGCGTTGTTGATGGCGTTGATCACCGCCATATGGTTTGAACACTGGAAAACCTCCGAGCATCCGCACGACCCGTGCGGCCCGTTCGGGCGAATCGACTCGGTGAAAATGAGGTTGAAATCGTCGGGTATCATGTCTATGGTCGGTATCCCGCACGCGGCCATATTGCCGTGCTTATCCTGCGCGTCGTAGTCCTCCGACAGCGCGAAGCCTATGCTGTGCGACAGTCCTCCGTACCCCTGCCCCTCCACGGACAGCAGGTTGCCTATAGGTCCGACGTCCGCCGACGTGGTGTACCGCAGTACCTGCGTCTTGCCCGTATTTACATCGACCTCCACGAGCGCGGCGTTCGCGCAGTACATATACGTCGGATTCTTCTCGCCCATGCCCGTGTTGGGGTCGGGCCCCGGAGGCAGTCCGATGCCGGCCTGGTCGTAGTGGCCTATATACTTAGTAGGGATGCCCTCGGCGATCATCTCGTCGTACGTGCGCCAGCCTCCGTCCGGCTTGCGCATGGCGTCCATGAGCTTATTCGCGGCGTCGATCGTGGCGTTGCCCGCCATATAGTGTGAGCGCGACGCGGCGGCGAGTCCCGTGTCCGGACACGTCTTCGAGTCGTTCATCACCAAGCGCACCTGATCCGCCCTTATTCCGAGCGGCTCGAGCGCCTTTACGGTGTGCGTCAGCGCACCTATATCGCCGCCCTGTCCGACGTCCTCCCACGAATTATAGTTTGTAATTGTGCCGTCGGGATTGAGCTCCAACGCCACCTCCGACTGATCGAACATGCCGACAGTGATCAGGAAGCCGCCCATACTTATCCCGACTCCGACGTGTCTGCCCTCCTTTTTTGCCGCCTCGGCCTCCGCCTTGTAGCTCTCGTACACGGGCCGCAGCTTCTCCATTATGCGCGGGTACGCCTCGTAGTCGTAGAGCGGCATACTGTTGATGGAGGTGTCGCCGGGTTTTGCCAGATTATTCCAGCGGAACTCAAACGCGTCGATCCCCGCCTTCTCCGCGAGCATATCGACAAGGGCCTCGCTCGCCGTGTATATCTGCGGCGCGCCAAAGCCCCGGTAGGCCGTGTTAAACGCGTGGTTTGTCGCACCGGCGCGCGCGAGCGCCTTGATATTCGGGACGCTGTAGCCGTGGAACGCCACGCCGACGAGGTTATTGAAGATATGCCCGCACACGACGGCGTAGGCGCCGTGGTCGAGCGCCGCGTCGTATTCGGCGGCGACGATTTTGCCGTCCGCGTCGCACGCTATGCGCCCGTTCGTGTAGCTCGCGGAGCGCTTGCCCGTGGTATGGTTGAATTCCGCGTAGCTGAGCGTCAGCGTCACGGGGCGCTCGAGGTTCTGCAATGCCGTCGCCACAAGCGCGTATACGTTCGGACTCGTGGCGTATCCGAACGAGCCGCCCGCGGGATTCATGATGAATCTCATCTTCTCCGGCGGTATGCCCGTGCCCATAGACACCTCGTGTATGGACTCCGTGATGCTCTGGAATTTCCCCTGAAGCGTTATCAGCCCGTCCGCGCCGATATACCCCTGAACCACGTCCGGCTCTATGGGCAGGTGCGGCTCGTGCTGGGAGTGGAAGCTGCCCTCCGCCACATAGGCGGCGTCCTCAAATATCTCCTGCGTATCCTCGCCCTTGAACAGCGGCTGCTCCATGTAGAAGTTTGGCAGCGTCTTGTGGAGCTGGATAGCGTTTGGCTGCACGGCCTCCGGGAACGACATATACGACGGGAGCAGTTCGAGATTTTGCTTGACCTTTTTCGCGGCCTCGCGCGCGTGCTCCTCCGTATCGGCGGCCACGAGCGCTACTACGTCGCCGCGGCGGTTGATGATATCCCCCGCTATGATGGGGAACTCCGTTACGCCCTGCCCCTTCTGCCGCGGAATGACGGCGGGCGAGGCCATGTTGTTCGGGCCTTTCACGTCCTTCGCTGTCATCACCTTGATTACGCCGGGACTCTGCTCCGCCTCGGACGTATCGATGCTGACGATGCGCGCGTGGTGCGCCTCCGCGAGCACTACGGCGAGATGTGCCGTGCCGGGCGGCATACGGTACTTGAGATCGTCGCCGAACTCGGTGACGCCGCAGACCTTGGCGACAGCCGTCGGCCGCGGATGCCGCGAGCCGTAGATGTCTGTCTCACCCTCGAAGTCATACGTGATATCCCGCACGGTCTTTTCCCCGCGCATGACGGCGGCCGCCGCCATGACCGCGTCCACGAGCGGCTTGTAGCCCGTGCAGCGGCAGACGTTGCGGTGCGCCTTGAACCACTCGCGCACCTGCTCGCGCGTCGGACTCGCGTTCTCGCGCAGGAGCTGGTACGCCGACACGATGAAGCCCGGCGAACAGAAGCCGCACTGCGCGCCGCCGTATGTGATCCACGCCTGCTGCAGCGGGTGCAGATTACCGGGAGTTCCCACTCCCTCAATCGTCGTTATCCCGGAAAATTCCGGCACGTTCTTCATTTTGCGCGTACACGCCCTGACTACCTCGCCGTTGAGTATGACGGAGCACGCGCCGCACACTCCCGAGCCGCAGCCCACCTTCACGCTGGTAAAACCGTTCCGTCGCAACACGCCCGCAAGCGTGTCCTTCTCGGGGTCGTACAGCAGCGCGCGTTCGACATCGTTGATATAAACCGTGATCCTTGTCAAGCTCAATTCCCTTCCGCCTCTCTTCTCCATAAAATTATTCCACCAATACACACCATACTGCCAAGCGACGCTAAATCGCAGGCGCGTCCCCGTGCGTTCGGGGTCCCCGCCGAAGCTCCATCGGCGGGGGTGAAAAGCGCGCAAGCGCCGCCGCGACCCATTCGCGGCGAGCGATATTCATAATTCTAGCAGAATGAATTGTCATTGTAAATACCCAAAAACAGAATATCACCACTTTAAGGCGTCTGTGAACGGAATAATTTCGTTTGCAATCTGCGGTGTGGTTGTGTTAGAATATCCGCGCGCACGACAAAAATGACCCGGGAGGACATGAAGCTATTGGAACCGACGCTTGTGATAATGGCGGCAGGAATGGGCAGCCGTTACGGAGGACTCAAACAGATCGACCCTATGTCGGACGAGGGCGAGATAATCATCGACTTCTCTCTGTACGACGCCTGCAGGGCGGGGTTCAGAAAAGCCGTTTTTATCATAAAGGACGATATGGAACGCGATCTGCGGGCGCTGATCGACGGGCGCGCGGGCAGGTATCTGAGCGCGAAGTACGCCGCCCAGCGGCTTGACGATCTGCCCGGCGGCTTGACGGCGCCCGAGGGGCGCGTAAAGCCGTGGGGCACGAGCCACGCCGTCTGGTCGGCGCGCGGCTTTATCGACGGCCCGTGTGCCGTTATCAACGCCGACGACTACTACGGCGCCGACGCGTTCCGCATAATTTATGAATTTCTCGCGAACGCCGACGCCGATTCGAGCCACCACGCTATGGTGGGATATATTCTTGACAACACGCTGACCGGCAGCGGCGCGGTGGCGCGCGGCGTGTGCGAGGTGAGCGGCGACGGCTTTTTGACAAGCGTCACGGAGCGCAAGAAGATAATGAGGCGCGGCGGAGGCGTGTACTTTATGGACGGCGATATATGGCGCCCGGCGCGCCCGGACTCCGTGACGTCAATGAATTTCTGGGGCTTTATGCCCGGAGTTCTGCGCGACATCGAAGCCGGTTTCCCCGCCTTCATGGAGAGCGCTACGGCGTCATTGCCGGTAGAAGAGGAATATCTGCTGCCCGTGATGGTGGATTCCCTGCTGCGCTCGGGGCGCGCCGACGTGCGGGTTCTGCGCAGCGAGGATCGCTGGCACGGCGTCACGTACCAGGACGACAAGCCCGTCGTCCGCGCCGCTATGCGAGCGCTCAAGCGTCAGGGCGTATATCCCGAGAGGCTGTGGGAGTAGTCTCCCTCTGATATACCGCTTCACGCGGATTCTGTCTGCTCCGCA
Source organism: Oscillospiraceae bacterium (assembly GCA_031270395.1). Taxonomy (GTDB): domain Bacteria; phylum Bacillota; class Clostridia; order Oscillospirales; family Oscillospiraceae; genus JAISBX01. The sequence goes on along the minus strand of JAISXU010000047.1, from coordinate 29,951 downwards.
GGGTTATTCCGGTATAATACGCGCGTAGGATGTCGCCGAAGCCCGCGCCGGCGGCGGCCATCGCGTTCGCGCCGTATTGGCTCATGCCCACGCCGTGCCCGTGCCCCTTTGTGACAAAGACTATGCCGTCCTCCCCCGCCGTTATCTCCGCGGCTGTGGAACCTAAGCCGAACATAGCCCTCAGATGCGTACCCGTTATCTCGACGCCGCCGACGGTCAGCGCGGCTATTCTCCCGCTCCGCGTGTACGAGACGTCCGTTATCCAGCGCGAAGCGTCGCCGTCCAGTACGGCGTCGGGGTACGCGGCAGTCACCGCGCCGCGGAATTCCTCGGGCGGCGTCGTAACGACGGCGGTGTATTTTTCGTTCTGCTCCGGCGTCTCCGGACTGGGCACGCTCACAAGATACGGCAGCTCGCCGCCCCACACGCTTCCGCTGTCCTCCGTTTTTCCGGCGGACGACGAGTGAAACGCCGCCAGTATAGGCTCGTCCTCATACGCGGCGTAGATCCCGTCCGTCGAGCGCACCGCGTCGATGATTTTATCGGGGGTCCCGGCTGCGTACGCCATGCAGCACCCGGGATCCGTGCAGACGTCCGCGTCCGGATGCCGGGAGTTTGGCTCGACCTCCAGCCTGTACAGCGCGAGCGTCCGCGCCGCCACGGCTTGCGCGCGCAGCGCTTCCCGCTCAAACGCCGCCGGCATCTCGCCCGCTACCGCGCCGGCGAGATACTCGTCCAGCGCCATAGTCACGACGTCGCCGTCCATCAAAACGCGTATCGTCGTGTCCGCGTCGCCGACGGGGGGCGTCCCGTCCCGCTCCGCGCCGCTCACCGCGTCCGGCGCCGGGGTTTCCTGCGCGGCGGGTGGTTCCTCCCTCGCGCTTGCGGCGTCCTGCGGCGCGTCCCGGACGGACGCGACAATCGTCAGGATCACCGCCAGCGCGGAGAGCAGCGCGGACAGCAAATACACCTTTTTCATACCGGAACCTCTTGATTATTGACTTGATCGCCTCTGCGGGTGTAAAATATTGTATTAGCGCCATATCAAATATATGCCCATTCCAATTGCTAATTGTGAATTCTTGAATACTACTTTATACCTGAAGTGAAACGAAAGGCATGGCCATAAATATGCGTAAAATATCCATTGTTATCACCGCTTTTTCCTTACTTGCGGCAGTCTTGGGCTTCATGCTCCGCGACGCCGTGCTTACAGCGGCGTTTGACCCCATATCCGGACTCGCGATACCCGGTGAGCGCACGACGACGCTGCTCATAGCTCTGACGGTCGCGGTCGCCGCGGCGGCCTGCGTGGTGGGCGCGCTGGTCTCCGCCGGATACGAAAAACCGCGCGCCGCCGCAAGGTACGCGGAGGGCGGAGCGGACGGCGGCGCGACGGATTGCCTGTCGCCGGGAACGGCGGGCATGACGGCGGAGAACGCCGCGCCCGCCACCATAAGCCCTTTCACTCTGGTCGCCCTTGTCGCGGGCGGCGTCGTCTGGCTGGCAGGCGCCGCCGCAAGTCTCGTCGCGTCGTATCCGGCGGCTGTCGCCGGATCGTATTCAAATATGATTTTCTCCGCGTTGTCCGCGCTTTCGGCGCTGAGCGTCATATATCTGGCGCGCGGCGCATACGTCGGGCGGAGCGGCGGCTTTGACAGATTTTTGAGCGTGATTCCCCCGCTTTTCTTCTCGTATTGGCTTATACTGCTGTACATGGCCAACGCGTCGAACCCCGTCGTCCTGATGTATGGCTATGAATGTCTCGCCGTCGCCTCCGCCGCCATGTGCTTTTATTTCCTGTCCGGCTGTCTGTACGGCAAAGCGGAGCCGGGCAAGACGGTATTCTGCATGATCATGACAGTGTTCCTCTGCGGGGCGATATCCGCCGACGGCTTCACGCTGCCCGAGCGGTTAATGATAGGCTCGGCGCTGCTGATAGCCCTCGCGAACATTGCGCCCTTCATTCGCGGCTTGGTGCAAAAGACCGGAAAAAAAGAGCGGACCGCGTAAGCAGTCCGCAAAGAAAGGGTTGTGGGATAAAGATATGAGCTTACTCGTTGGATAAGCTGCAAGATTATATTACCACCGCCCGATACATTTGTAAATAGGAAGTTTTGTCGTTAGGGCACTAGTTTTGGCCGGTTTTGTCGCGTGCGGAAGGCCCCTTGCGAGCCGCGCGGCGCGAGCTCTCCCCGTGACAAGCGCGTGCGCTTAATCGGCCGCCGGCGTCCCCGGACACGCTGCGTAAACGCGCACAAACCGCAGGGCTTCGTCGGCGGTCTGCGGGCCCCGCAGCTTTACGGCGATGGCGGGAACAGTCCCCGCCTCGACGCGGATTCTGCCGTTAAACTCCGCCATAGCGTACAGCGACGACACGCGCGCCATGTCAAAATCGGTCAGCTTCACGCGCAGCCAACCGCCCTTCTGGGTAATGTCCGAAATTCCCGCCCTCGCCGCCTCTGTGCGCAGAATGGCGATTGTGACGAGCGCCGTGACGGGCGGCGGCGGATTGCCGTAGCGGTCGATAAGCTCCGACGTCATCTCATTCGCGTCCTCCTCCGTGCGGATATTGGCGATACGGCGGTACACATCCATACGCTGCTCGCCCGAGGGCACGTAGTCGTCCGGCAGGAACGCCGATACGGAGAGGTCCGCCGTACACTCAATCTGCTTGGACGGCTTCTCGCCGCGCTCCTCCAAAACCGCCTCCTCAAGCAGCTTCAGATACATGTCGTAGCCCACGCTTATCATGTGTCCGGATTGCTCGGAACCGAGAAGATTGCCCGCGCCGCGTATCTCGAGGTCGCGCATCGCGATCTTGAAGCCTGAGTTAAATTCCGCAAACTCTCGCACCGCGGACAGCCGTTTTTCGGCCGTCTCCGTCAGTATCTTGCCGGGCCGGAACGTCAGATACGCGTAGGCGCGCCTCGGCGAGCGGCCGACGCGCCCGCGTATCTGGTGGAGCTGAGCGAGTCCCAGTCTGTCGGCGTCCTCGACGATCAGGGTATTCACATTCGGTATGTCTATACCGTTTTCGATGATGGTAGTGCAGACTAATACTTGTATCTCCCCCGACGCCATGCGCTCCATCACATCCGAGAGACTCTCCTCATCCATCCTTCCGTGCGCGATTGCCACGCGCGCGTTGTCAAGCATCGCGGAGAGCCGCGCGGCCGCGCGGTCGATGTTGTCGATCCTGTTGTGCAGATAGTAAACCTGACCGCCGCGCGACACCTCGCGCGTTATCGCGTCCGCGACGACACCCCAGTTGTGTTCCAGCACGTACGTCTGTACGGGCTGTCGGTCACGCGGCGGTTCCTCTATTGTCGACATATCGCGTATGCCGGACAGCGCCATACTCAGCGTCCGCGGTATCGGCGTAGCCGACAGCGTGAGTACGTCCACCCGGCGCGATATTTCCTTGAGGCGCTCCTTATGCGACACGCCGAAGCGCTGCTCCTCGTCCACGATCAGCAGTCCGAGCTTTTTGAATTTGACGTCCTTTTGCAGAATTCTGTGTGTACCGATTACGATGTCCACCGAACCCGCCTCGATGCCGCGCAGACTCGCGCGTATCTCCTGTACCGTGCGGAACCGGCTGAGAACCGCTATATTCACCGGGTAACCCGCGAATCTGCGCGCCGCCGTGACGTAATGCTGCTGGGCGAGCACCGTGGTCGGGACAAGTATCGCCGCCTGTCTTCCGTCGAGCGCGCACTTCATCACGGCGCGCAGCGCCACCTCGGTCTTGCCGTATCCGACGTCGCCGCAGAGCAGCCGGTCCATCGGAATGGGCCGCTCCATATCGGCCTTGATCTCCGCGACGCTCTTGATCTGGTCGTCGGTCTCCTGATATTCAAAACGATCCTCGAACTCCCTCTGCCACGCGCTGTCAGGAGCGAACGCGTGTCCGCGCGCGCGCTGCCGCTCGGCGTACAGCGCGATGAGGTCCTTCGCCATCTCCTTGGCGGCGGCCTTTGCGCGCGACTTCACCCGCGTCCATTCCGTACCGCCCATTTTTGAAAGGCGCGGCTGCGCGTCCTCTCCGGCGCCGATATATTTCGCCACGAGGTTGAGCTGCGTGGCGGGCACGTACAGGGCGTCGCCGCCCGCGTACTCTATCTTTATGTAGTCCTTTTCGACGCCGTCCACGGGCATTTTGAAGATGCCCGCGAATCGCCCGATCCCGTGGTGATCATGCACGATGAGATCGCCCGTCGACAGATCCGTAAAGCTCTGCAGCCGCTCGCGGCCGCGTTTTTCACGCTTGCGCCCGCCGCCCTTTCTCGAAAACGGAAGATCTAATATCTGGCCCTCCGTAATAACGGCGAGCCTTATTCCGGGGTATTCCATCCCCGCCGACAGCGCGCCTACGGATATTGAGCACTGCCCGCGCTCCGGCATGGCGGCGGGCGACAAATCCAGCGCCGCCGCCGCGCCGCGCCGTTCGAGAAATTCCGCGAGCGAGGCGGCCCTTCGCCCGTCGCGGCACAGGATAAGCGTGGAAAAGCCGGCGCTCTTGTAATGCTCTATATCTCCCGCCGCCGTCTCCAGACTTCCGCCGTAGGACGGGAGCTGCTTTGCCGCCAGATTGGCGGTGAAGCGCGGGGGCCATGGGTATTTTCCGCTCGTAAAGCTGTCCGCCATTACAATGGGCCACGTCTCCAACCGTGCGGCGAGACCGTCCCAGCTCTCGGAAAAACGCGCGAGACCGCTCTCGATAGCTCCGGCTTCGAGGAGCGACGTCACGTCCTCGCCTATCTGCCACAGATAGTTTTTTGCGCGCTCCCTCACACGCGCCGGATCGCAGACGAGTATCACCGCGTCCTGCGCGATATAATCGGCGCCGGACGCCATCGGATATATTAGTTCCATATATTTGTCCGCCGCCGGAAATACGCGGCGCGCTTCGAGGCGCTCCGCGTCGGAGACGATACCCGCGACCAGCGCGGGATTTACCGCCTTGCGGCGTCCGAGACGCTCCGAAAGCGCTCTCAACCCCGCCGCCAGACCGTCCGCCCCATCCCCGTATACGTCCGAATAAAGAGACGGCAATGTCTCCGCCGCAGGTATGAGCAGCGCGCGTTCCACCGGCTGAGTCCTGCGCTGTGTGACGGGATCGAACCGGTTCATGGAATCTATCTCGTCCCCGAAGAATTCACAGCGCACGGGTTCGCTGTGCGCGGGCGAAAAGAAATCCAGTATGCCGCCGCGTACCGCGAACTGTCCGAAGCCCTCCACCTGCTCGCACCGGCTGTACCCGCCGCGGCTCAGACGCGCGGCCAGACCCTCCGTGCCGCAGCTGTCGCCGACGCTTATTTCGGCGGCGGCGTCAAGCAGCGTGTCTCTGGGGATTGCCCGCTGCAACAGGCCGTCCGCCGTGGCGACGGCGACGGCCGCGCCGCGCGCCATTCTGTACAGCGCGCCGAGACGCGACTGTTCAAGCTGGCGCGACACGCCCTCCGCATTGTGGAAGGTATACTCGCGGCTGTGCAGCGTCACGACGGTCTCACCCGACAGAGCGGCCACGTCGGATGCCATCTTAGCGCACTCCGCCTCATCCGCGCACACCGCCACGACGGGCCTGCCCGTCCGGTCCCGTATCGCCGCCGCGAGATGAGCTCTGTGCACACCTGATAATCCGGAGATCACCGCGGGCACGCCGCCGGCGCCGATCCGCTCTATCAGCCGGCGCACCTCCGGTTCCTGTGTTATCGCTTTTGAAAGGGCGAGCATAAAATCTCTCCAAATATGACTATAGCGGATCGCGCGCAATCCGCGCGAATCTGCGGGGATATTCGGGCGGCGTCGCCGATACCTTGCGCGTCACCGCGAGGCGGCGCGCTATGCCCGCGCCGGGGACGGTGTACTCATATAATTCGGGCGTCTCTCCGCCGAGAGCGTTAATCGCGGCCACGGCCCCCGCCGTCTCTCCGTCAGAGTCCGCGGACTTCATCGCTATGAAATATCCGCCCGGCCTGACAAGCGGCAGACATAGCTCGCACAGCACGTTGAGCTTCGCTACTGCCCGTGAAATGACGAAATCATACGAATCGCGCGCGGACGTCCGCGCGAACTCCTCCGCGCGGGCGTGTACGCACACGGCGTCGCGTATATCCAGCGCGCGGCATAGCTCCTCGAGAAACGCCACCCGCTTCCCGTGCGCGTCGAGCAGCGTGACGCCGAGCTCCGGCGCGGCTATACGCAGCGGTAGCCCGGGCAAGCCCGCCCCGCTGCCTACGTCGAGAAGCCGCGCGCCGTCCAGGGGCGCGCGCATACACGGCAGCGTGAGCGGCGCGAGACTGTCGAGAAAATGCACCGTGGCGATATCGAACTCCCCCGATATCGCCGTCAGGTTCATCACCTTGTTTTTCTCGGTCAGTATCTCGCAGTAGCGCGCAAACCGAGCGATCGCCTCGTCCGGAAGCGATAAGCCGTATTCGGCCGCGCCGTCGCGAATTGCGGTCTCCAGTGCCTCCGCCATAACGCTATTCTATGACCTTCAAGCCGCCAAGATATTTTTGCAGGACCTCCGGAATTTCCACGCTGCCGTCCCTCCTCTGGTTCTGTTCGACGAGCGCCGGCAGTATACGGCTCGTCGCGAGACCGGATCCGTTGAGCGTGTGCACAAGCTCAATTTTCCCCGTCGCGGCGCGCTTGAAGCGTATCGCGCCACGGCGCGCCTGATAGTCGCGCACGTTGGATACCGACGAGACCTCCTTGTACCCGTCCATAGACGGTATCTGTATCTCGATATCAAAGGTTCTCGCCATTGCGGAGCCGCAGTCCCCGGCCGCCAGCTTCACCGTCCTAAAATGGAACCCAAGACCGCGTACGAGCGCCTCGGCCTTGGCGACAAGCTCGTCAAACGCCGCATCGGAGTCCTCCGGGCGTGTAATCTGCACCATCTCCACCTTGTTAAACTGGTGTCCGCGCACCATGCCGCGCTCGTCGGAGCGGTACGAGCCCGCCTCGCGGCGAAAACACGGCGTGTACGATATATATTTTTTCGGAAGCTCCGTCTCCGGGATTATCTCGTCGCGGTGCAGCGACACGAGCGCCGCCTCGGCCGTGGGCAGCATATAGTGCATACGGTCGTCGGTCGGATTGGCAATGCGGAATACTTCCTCCTCGAATTTCGGGAACTGCCCCGCCGTGATACCGCACTGGTATTCGAGTATATGCGGCACAAGCACGAATTCGTACCCGTCGGCCACGTGCGTGTCTATAAAGTAGTTGAGCAGCGCCCACTCGATACGGGCGCCCAAGCCGCGGTACACCCAGAACCCGCTGCCCGAGAGCTTTACGCCGCGCTCGTAGTCGATGAGTCCGTGCTTGATACAGAGGTCGACATGGTGCAGAGGCTTAAAGTCGAAGGAGTGCGGCTCGCCGAAATAACGCAGCGGCTCGTTGTTCTCCTTGCCTCCGGGGGCGAGGTCTTCGTCCGGCAGATTTGGCAGACTGTACAGCATCATCTGGTATTTGCTCTCTATGACGCGAAGCTGCGCGTCATAGTCGCGGATACTCGCTTTTAGCCCGTTGAGACGCGCGATGATCTCCGTCGTGTCGCCGCCGTTCTTTTTCATCTCCGGTATCCGCTTTGACAGCTTATTCTGCTCGGCCTTGTCCGACTCCGTCAGGGCGATGAATTCACGGCGGAGCGCGTCGAGCTCGATTATCCTGTCGATCTGATCTCCGCAGTCCGCCTCTTTCTTCATGAGCCGATCCTTTATTCCCTGCGGGTCTTCCCTTATGAGCTTTATGTCAATCATCTGTGTCCACCCCATTCCCGCGTCTCTTTCCGGCGAGCGATGCGATCGCGGCGTACAGGCGCTCAAAGTCGTCCTGATCGTAATATTCGATCTCGACCCTGCCTTTATTCTTGCCCTGCGTTATTTTTACGCGCCGCCCGAGCTTTTCGGTCAGCTCGCTCGCAATCCGCTCGATGTAATTGACCGTTATTCCGCCGCTCTCGCCTGTCTCCGGCTCAGGAACCGGCTCGGAGACCTCGCGCGCGAGACGTTTGACGAGACGCTCAGTCTCGCGTACATTTAATTCGCGATCTATTACCGCGCGCGCGGCGTCGCGTATAAGCTCGCCATCCTTGAGCGGCAGCAGCGCCCGCGCCGCGCCCGTATTCAGTTCCCCGTTCTCCACAAGCGCGAGTATATCCTCCGGAAGGGACAGCAGCCGCAAGGCGTTCGCCACGGCGGGCCGCGACTTACCTACGCGTCTTGCCGCTTCATCCTGGGTCATTCCGTATTCCGAGACGAGCGCTCTGTACCCCAGCGCCTCCTCAATAGGGTTCAGATCCTCGCGCTGAAGATTTTCCACGAGCGATATTTCCGCGGTTTTTCTGTCGTCGGCGGCGATAATTCGCGCGGGCAGCTCTTTCACCCCGGCCTGCCTGGCGGCGCGCCAGCGCCGTTCGCCGGCGATTATCTGATAATACCCGTCGCCGAGGCTGCGTACGGTGAGCGGCTGCAATACTCCGTGCTCGCGTATTGAGTCCGTCAGCTCGTCCAGCGCCGCTTCGTCAAATCTCGCGCGGGGCTGGCTCCTGTTCGGCTCGATCTTAGCGATGGGGATATACGCGAAGTCATTTGGCAGCGCGACGGCGGCGTCGCCGAACAGCGCCCCCAAGCCTGTCCCCAATCCTTTTTCCGTACCTTTCGCGGCCATATTGAATCGCCTCTCCATTTCAACGCCTTTCGACGCGCTTTATAAACTCCGCGCAAAAGTCGTTGTACGCCTGCGCGCCGCGCGAGCTCCGCTCATAGACCATCACCGGCATACCGTGGCTCGGAGCTTCCGATATGCGGACGTTACGCGGTATTGAGATAGTGTAGACCTTGTTTTTGAAGTACCTTTTTATCTCCGCGGCGACCTGCGCGGAAAAATTCGTCCGCGCGTCGTACATCGTGAGCAGAACGCCCTCAATTTCAATGCCCGTGTTCAACTCCCGCTTTATCATCCGCACAGTCGCCATCAGATCCGCTATCCCCTCCAGCGCGAAATATTCACACTGCACGGGGATAAGCACCGAATCTGCGGCGCAAAGGGCGTTGAGCGTCAGCATTTCAAGCGACGGCGGACAGTCTATGAGCGTGATGTCGTACCGCTCGGAAAGTGACGAGAGCGCGGCTCTCAGAACGTGCGCGCGGTTCTCCGCGCCGACCAACTCCACGCCGGCGCCCGACAGCGACTGATTTGACGGCATAATGTCGAAGTATCCCCCGGATATTACGGCGTCCTCGGCGGGCACCCCCCGTATCAGCACATCGTATACCGTCGGAGAAGCCTTCGTCTTTTCGACGCCGCTGCCGGAGGTCGCGTTTCCCTGCGGATCCATGTCGCAAAGGAGCACCCTCTTGCCCGCGGTTTTGAGCGAATACGCGAGATTGATACACGTGGTCGTCTTGCCGACGCCGCCCTTTTGGTTCGTTACCGCGACTATCTTCCCCACCGTGTCCGCCGGTCCCCCCGTTCCCCGCGCGCCCTCCGAGCGGATAGGCAAATACGCCGGAAATGCTCTGCGTCCCGGCATCTGGTCGCGGTACCGCTATTATATCATCTGCATCAAGGTTTGAAAAGAGGGTAAATAAAAGAATGATTTCGTCGTGAATAATTTCGTATGTACCCATTTCGCTCTCTCGTTCTTTTCGCCTGTGGCGAAAAGAATTTTTGCGGAGGAGTGCGCCCCGTGCCTTTGCCCCGTACGGACGATTTGAACCGCCGCGCGATTTGTGGTATACTCGGAGCGCAATGAGCGTGCAGAGGCCAGCGTCCGCCGTCTCGCGCGGCGATGGAAGGAGGGAGCGCCCCCTATGAAGTGCCCGTTTTGCGGCGTCACGGACAGCCGCGTGATCGATTCACGGCCGACGGACGAGGGCTCCACAATACGGAGAAGGCGCGAGTGCGCGTCGTGTCAAAAACGCTTCACCACATACGAGATAGTGGAGCAGGTTCCGCTCGTCGTCATAAAAAAAGACGGCAGCCGTCAGACGTTCGACAGGATGAAGCTGCTCGCCAGTATGCTGCGCGCCTGTGAAAAGCGCACGGTGCCGCTCGGCGAGCTCGAAGCGGTGTCCGCCGGAATCGAGCAGGAGCTGCAAAATTCCCTGGAGCGCGAGATCCCGTCCTCGCTGGTGGGAGAGCTTGTCATGGCGCGGCTGAAAAGTCTTGACGAGGTCGCGTATGTACGCTTCGCCTCCGTATACCGGCAATTCAAGGACATCAACACGTTTATGGAGGAGCTGCACAAGCTCATCAACGCGCCCTAGAATATGCTGCCCATTTTGACGCGCTCTATCTCCACCACGCTCTCCATACGCGAGCGGGCGTTTTTGGCGGCGCCGATCACCTCGCCGGAATTCCCGGCGTACGCCGCTTTCGCCAGCTCTCCCAGCTTGTCGGACACGTCCTCGATCACGGAGTGGCGCAACACGATATGCGTGTAGGCGTCGCTGTTCTCCCAGAGGCGCGCAGCGTCCTCTGCGGCGCGCGCGGCGGCGTCCGGGTCGTCCGCCCCGGCGGCGTGCTCCGCCTCATCTATCATCAGGACTATGCTCACGCGCAGCGAGTCGAGCGCCCTGATATTCGCCACGGCGCCGATAAAGAGGGCCGCGAGCAGAGCGGCCGCCAGAAATTCTTTTATCATCATTTCGGCCTCTCCTTCAATTGGAAAAATTCGTTCCCGCAGCCGTCCGTCGAAAAGAGAAAAACGTCGCGCTCGCTCCCCGCGCCCCTCGCGGCGATACGCCTTTCGAGCCAGACGCGGTCGTACCCGAGACTTTTCAGATTCTTCTCCAGGACGCGGCCGTCGCAGACGACGGGCACGGGAAAACCGGGGGCGCTGACGTCCGTTCCCGTCTGACATGGAGTTATGGGCGCGTATTCGGGGTACAGAAACGCGCTGATCGTGCCATCCGTCTCCAGAATTGCGTACCGCACGGTGCCGATGTTCGTAATATCCTTTTTCCTCAGCCGTTCGGCGAGCTCGTCCAGCGTGTACCGGTTTTTCCGCATCTCGCGCTGAATTATCTTTCCGTTTTCGATAATCATGCCCGGCCGTCCGCACACCAGCGCACGGAGCCACGAGACCTTCAGTATAGCGCCGGAGATCAGTATCTCACAGCACAGCAGCGTGAGCACGGGCACAAGGCCGTATATGAGCGGAGTCCCGAGGTCTTGCAGCGGATGGGCGGCGAGGTCCGACATCAAAACGGCGACCACGAGCTCCGCCGGCTCGAGTTCTCCGAGCTGCCGTTTTCCCATGACGCGCATCGATACAACGATCGCGAAGTATATTATGAGCGTGCGGATTATTACGATCGCCAAGCCGCGGACTCCCTTCAATTCAGTCGATCAGGCGGATTTCAGCGCCGCGAAGCGCTGACGACAGTATTCCCGGCTCGCGCCATATTTATTAGTGTCTGAAACGGAGGCTGCCATGTCTATTAAGGAAGAGTGCGGGATATTCGGCATCTACGACGCGGACGGAGACTGCGCGCGCAGCGCGTACTACGGTCTGTACGCGCTCCAGCACAGGGGGCAGGAGGCGTGCGGCATAGCCACCATCAACGATCTGGAGCTCTCCTGTCATAAGGACAACGGACTTGTGGGCGAGGTGTTCTCCGAGCAGACCCTCGACGAGCTCGGCGGCGTTATGGCGATAGGCCACACGCGCTATTCCACTACGGGCGGTTCGCAGCGCGAAAACGCGCAGCCGCTGACGCTCAAATACGTAAAGGGCTCGCTGGCAATGGCGCACAACGGAAATTTGATAAATACGGACGAGCTCAAAACGGAGTACGAATACAAGGGCGCCATTTTCCACACGACGACGGATTCCGAAGTCATAGCATACATCATAGCGCAGGAGCGCCTGCGCTGCGGCAGCATAGAGGAGGCTGTCAGGCGGTCGATGCGGCGTCTGCGGGGGGCGTACTCGCTCGTAGTGATGTCCTCGCGCAAGCTGCTGGCCGCGCGCGACCCGCAGGGCTTCCGCCCGCTGTGCATAGGCAGGCGCGGGGACGCGTATGTGTTCGCCTCCGAGTCGTGCGCGCTCGACAGCGTGGGCGCGGCGTTTGTCCGCGACGTCGAGCCCGGCGAGGTGGTGTGGGTGTATAACGGACAGTTGCTCAGCAGCCGCGACAACTGCGGCGCCGCGTCGAGCCTGTGCATATTTGAATACCTCTACTTTGCCCGCCCCGACAGCGTGATAGACGGCCAGAGCGTCTACGGCTCGCGGCTGCTCGCGGGCAAATATCTCGCCAGAGAGTACCAGATAGACGCCGACGTGGTGGTGGGCGTGCCCGACTCCGGCCTCGTGGCTGCGAAGGGCTACGCTATCGAGGCCGGTCTGCCGTACAATGACGGGTTCATCAAAAACCGGTACGTCGGCAGGACGTTCATAAGACCCGGGCAGGCGAGCCGCGAGAGGGCCGTCAGGCTCAAGCTCAACCCGCTGCGCGCCACCGTCGAGGGGCGCCGCGTGGTGATGATAGACGACTCCATCGTGCGCGGCACGACGTCAAAGCGTATAATAAAGCTGCTGCGCGACGCGGGAGCGCTGGAGGTGCATCTGCTGTCGTCCGCGCCTAAGTTCATAAGCCCGTGCTATTTCGGGACGGACATCCCCGACAGAGAGAACCTGATAGCCGTGCAATACACGACCGAGGAGATGTGTGATATACTCGGCGCCGACAGCATAGGCTTTTTGAGTGTGGATAAATTGACCAAAATAGCGCCCGACGCCCGGCGCGGCTTCTGCGACGCGTGCTTTACGGAAAAATACCCGATTTAACCCGGCCGCAACGGCTCGCGGAGCGGCGCTTGCGCGAAGCGGAGTGGCGCCGGTGGCGGAATTTGACAATTCTCAACGGAGGTATACATACATATGTGCGGAATAGTGGGCTACGCGGGCGGCGAGGACGCCGTCCCCATACTGCTGGACGGGCTGTATAAGCTGGAGTACAGGGGCTACGACTCGGCCGGCGTCGCCGTGTGCCGCGACGGGCATCTCCGCCTGGCCAAAACGAAGGGCTACGTGCGCGAGCTCGACAGGATAGTGGACGGCGGGCGCCTCTTGCCCGGCGCCGTCGGGCTGGGGCACACGCGCTGGGCGACGCACGGCCGCCCGACGGACTCTAACGCGCACCCGCACATCAGTCACGGCGGAAAAATAGCCGTGGTGCACAACGGCATAATCGAAAATTATGCAAAGCTGCGCGAGTACCTCGTCGGGAAGGGCTTTGAGTTCGGCTCCGAGACCGACACGGAGGTGGCCGTAAACCTCATACAGCACTACTACAACAAGCACGGAGAGATACTGCGCGCCGTCGCCTCGGCCGCGCGGCGCATGGAGGGCTCATACGCACTCGGTATACTTTGCGAGGACTGCCCCGATATGCTCATAGCGACGCGCCGCGAGAGCCCGCTCGTTCTCGGCGTCGGGGACGGCGGCAATTTTCTAGCCTCGGACGTCGCGGCGCTCATAAAATACACGCGCGACGTGTACACGCTGGAGGACGGCGAGATAGCCGTCCTGTCGGAGAGCGGCGTTACCGTGTACAATGGCGATCTCGAGATGATAACCAAGACTCCGGAACGCGTGGACTGGGACATATCCGCCGCCGAAAAAGGCGGGTTTGAGCACTTTATGATAAAGGAGATCATGGAGCAGCCCGACGCCGTCGCCAAGACCGTATCGCCGCGCGTGGCGGACGGGCGCGTCACGCTCGACGAGCTCGGCATACCCGACGAGTACGTAATGGGCGTTACAAAAATATATATCGTCGGCTGTGGCACAGCCTCTTACGTGGGCGTGGCGGCAAAATACAACTTTGAGAAATACGCCAAAATCCCCGCCGAATCCGTCGTCGCCTCCGAATTCCGATATTCCAGCCCCATGATCGACGAGCACACTCTCGTCATCTGCATAAGCCAGTCGGGCGCGACGGCGGACACCATAGCGGCGATGCGCGAGGCAAAGCGGCTCGGCGCGAAGGTGCTGTCGATTGTGAACGTCGTGGGGAGCGTCATAGCGCGCGAGTCCGATTGGGCGCTGTACACGTGGGCCGGCCCGGAGATTTGCGTCGCCAGCACTAAGGCCTACAGCACTCAGTTGGTGCTGACATATCTGCTGACGCTGTACTTCGCGGAAAAGCGCGGGGCGATTTCAGCCGGAGAATACGAGTCCGTCATGCGCGAAATATCGCTCTTGCCGGAGAAGATGGCGAGCGTCGTCAAGGACAGGGAGACGTACCAGTACCTCGCGTCGATATACTTCAACAACGAGGACATATTCTTCATCGGGCGCAACATCGACTACGCGCTGTCGCTCGAGGGCGCATTGAAGCTCAATGAGATATCGTACATACACTCGGAGGCCTATGCCGCTGGCGAGCTGAAGCACGGGCCGATAGCGCTCGTGACCGAGGGTACGCTCGTGGTGGCGGTGGCGACCTACGGCAAGCTGATAGGAAAAACCGTCAGCAACGCCGTCGAGACGCGCTCGCGCGGCGCCCGCGTCCTTTCGGTGACCACCCAAAGCGGCGCCGACATCGTCGGGGGCGTGTCCGACAGGATGATAACCGTTCCGGATACCCACGATATGCTCCTGCCCTCGCTCGGCGTGCTGCCGCTCCAACTGTTCGCGTACTACATGGCGCTCATGCGCGGCTGCCCGATCGACAAGCCGCGCAATCTGGCAAAATCTGTAACAGTGGAGTAGAGGGGGGGCAGAAGTCAGGCAAAATGTCACCCTTTGGTCGTGCGCTCCGCCGGGGGAGCGCACGAGAACGAAACCCCGCCGGCAGGCACGACAAGACAACAGCAGCGGACGCATATCCCCGGACACATAATCTGCGGCGCGGCGGGCATAAGATAGTCCGAGGTGACTTGTGAAATGCCCGGACGCGTGACGCGTGAGAAAATATACGACGCCGCCGTTATAGCCGCACTTGCGGCGGCCGCGGCTGCGCTTGTCGCGTACACAAAGCAGTCCGTAGAGGCGGCGATCGAGGGCCTGTCGCTCTGTGCCAACGTGATAATACCCTCGCTGTTTCCGTTTTTTGCGCTATCGTCGCTCGCGGTCGATACGGGCGCGGCGCGGCGGCTGGGCAGACCTCTGCGCCGCGTCATGGGCCCGCTGTTCAACGTCGGCGGGGAATGTGCGTCCGCCGTGGCGCTCGGCTTCATCGGCGGCTATCCCGTAGGCGCGAAAACCGTCATATCGCTGTATGAAAACGGCGACTGCACAAAAACGGAGGCCGAAAGGCTCCTGTCCTTTTGCAACAACTCCGGGCCGGCCTTCATATTCGGCGTCGTGGGGGCGGGAGTGTTCTCCAACGGAGCGATAGGGGTCATGCTCTACCTTGTACATACGGCGGCGTCTCTTATCGTCGGCGTCATATTCAGACACTGGAAAAAGCATGACGTGCCCCCGGAGCGCCCGCGCGCGTCCGCAAATGCCGGTATGCGCTTCGCTCCGGCGCTGGTGACGTCCGTCAAGTCGGCGGCGCAGTCCTCGCTGAACATATGCGGCTTCGTTATATTCTTCACCGTGCTCATACGTATGCTGGATATCACGGGCGTCATACCGTTCGCGTCCGGGCTGCTCGGCTATATATTCAAGCCGCTGGGCTTCGACAGCGATTGGGGACGCCGTCTGCTGACGGGCGTGATCGAGCTGTCGTCCGGAGTGTGGTCGCTCAAAGGCGCGGCCTCAAAGCTCACGGGCTCCGTGGCAATGGCCGCGTTCATGCTGGGGTGGGCGGGCATCTCCGTCCACTCGCAGGTGCTCTCCTTTATCGGCGCGAGCGGGCTGTCCGCGCGCACATATATAGTCGGGAAGCTGCTGCAGGGGGCCATCTCCGCCGCGATAGCGGCGCTGCTTGGGAGATTCTTTATGACGGTATCCCCCGCTTT
Source organism: Oscillospiraceae bacterium (assembly GCA_031270395.1). Classification (GTDB taxonomy): domain Bacteria; phylum Bacillota; class Clostridia; order Oscillospirales; family Oscillospiraceae; genus JAISBX01. Next base: position 14,015 of record JAISXU010000047.1, on the reverse strand, counting down.
CGGGCTGGCAAAGCAGGTGACGGCGTTCACCGAGCTCGGATTTCTGGACTCGGCGCTCATCTCGTGCGTATGCGCCGCTCCGCTGTTCGTGCTCACGTTCTCCCTCGCGCGCAAGGGGGCGGCAGAGAGCGGCGGATAGCGACGCAACGCCGTCCGCAGACGGCGCCGGTCAGCCGCCCGCCAGCATTTGAGCGGCTTTCTCGAGATCGTCCGCCGTGACGGAGCCCAGATCAGCTTTTGTAGGCTCGTCCATGCCGGATACGCGGTCGGCGTGAACCGAAACCATGTTCTCGAAAAAATTCCGCACGTCGCGGGCGTTGCCGAAATTCTCGTCCCGCGTCTCGTAGAGGCGCTCGAAAAAGCCGTCGAGATACGCGCGCGCGCCGTCGTCCAGCGCGTATTCGTTTTTTTCGCACATCGAGTCGAATATGGCGCCGAGCTCGTCGCTGTTGTAGTCCTCAAATCTGAAGTAGCGGTTAAAGCGCGACTGTAAACCGGGGTTCGAGTTTATGAATCCCTCCATTAGTTGCTCATAACCCGCGACAATCACGATAAAATCGCCGCGGCTGTCCTCCATCGCTTTTAACAGCGTCTCGACGGCCTCCCGGCCGAAATCGTTCGAGCTGTCTCCGAGCGTAAGCGAGTACGCCTCGTCGATAAAGAGGATGCCGCCGAGAGCGCTCTTTATGACGCCGTCCGTCTTTATCGCCGTCTGCCCGACGTAGCCCGCCACGAGGCCGGATCTGTCCACCTCTACGAGGTGTCCCTTCGACAGTACGCCTATCGCGGAGTACAGGCCCGCCAAAATGCGGGCGACGGTCGTCTTTCCCGTGCCGGGATTGCCGGAGAAAACCATGTGCAGCGACATCGGAGGCGCGGGCATGCCGTTTTCCTCCCGGAGGCGGCGCACCTTGACGAGATTTATCAGGCTCCTGACGTTCTCCTTGATTTTTCCAAGACCCACGAGCGCGTTGAGCTGTTCCATGAGCTCGTCCACTCCGGGGCGCTTTTGCTCCGGGGGCGGCGTCTGTTCCGCGGGCTCGGGCGGCGCCGTATTCGCCGCGGAGACGGGCGGTTCGGGGTTGAGAGGCGGCATTTTATCGGGCGCGCGGGTCTCCTCCACCAGCTTTCGCGCCGCCTCGTCCGCCCGGCGTATCGAGCCGAGCAGGTCGGCGAAGCCCGACAGACTGTCGAGATAAGAGCCCGCCGGTCTGATCTTCAGCTCCGGCTTTTCATCCACAGGTTTTTTATTCATTGAAAGAGTCAACTGCGGCGCCGGCGCGAGCCTTTTTTGTCCGCGTACATCTTGGAACCCGACATTTTATTGTCCGAGTCCTGCATGAAACGCTTTAGCCTGTCCTCAAACGACTGTCCGGATTCCCCGGCGCCGGGCGCATCGTCCGGCTGCTGACGCTGACGGCGCGCGGGGCCGCCGTCCTGCGGAGGGCTCCCGTAATGGGCGCGGCTTGGCCGCGGCGGGACGGGAGTGACCGCCTTGATGGACAGATTGAGCTTTCCCGTCTCCGAGTGGATAACCTTGACGCTGACCTCCTGGCCAACGGCGAGATGGTCGCTCACGTCGTTGACGTATGTGTGCGATATCTCTGATATGTGTACAAGTCCGGACTGCCCGGACGCGACTGTGACAAACGCCCCGAATTTTGTGATGCCGGTCACCTTGCCGGTAAGGATATCTCCCACTTCCAAGCCCATAATAAATACGACTACCCTCTCATCGCCGCGACGCGCTTGGCTTTAGTCCCGCAACCACATGGACGTGGTCGCGCCGCCCGCTCCGCTGCCGCTCCTCTCTCCGCGAAGTATCACGCCCTCGCGAGGGCTATACATGATTCCAAGCCCTCAGCCGCCGTTGTCATAGTATATTTTCTCGCCGGGATAGACGAGGCCGAGCGTGTCGCGCGCTATGCCGGCTATGACCTCGTCGTCGTCGCTGTGCTCAATATCGTATTCCAGCGCGCTGTTTGCGACCTCTTTTGCGGTTATCGTCTTCCGCAGCTCTTCCTGTTCCGCCTTCGCGGTGTTTATCCGCGTCATGATGTTCACGAGACTCACCGAGGCGTAAGCTATCAGCGCGAACACGACGAGCTTCGTAATAATACCTGCCCGTTTCAGCTTCATCTGTCAGTATCCTTTCCTTGCCGTCACTCCCGCGCGCGGCAGTACGGCGGCGCTCACAAGATTCCATCCTCATTGTACAACATTTTTTCAGAAAATGGAAGATATTTTTTAGGAAAAAGACAAAACTTTTCAAACCGGCGCATATAAGTCCGCACAGGAATCCGCACAGGCGAACCAGCGGCGACAGCATGACGGCCGCGGCGCGGCAGAAGTATGTGAATACGAGCATAGCCGCGCGGCTCACGGTGACCAGATAGAGTATCCAGCCGAGCGCGGCAAGCGCCGACACGTAGACGCGCTGTCTGCCGCCGCCGACGGAAATTCCGAGCGTGAACAGCGCTATCCCCGCGGCGGCGCAGAAAACGACGTCGCAGAGCACCCTGACTGCGCGGCTGCGCACAGACCTCCGCACGGCGCGGAAGAAATCATACAAGAGCCCCATCCCGACCCCGACTGCCAGTCCCGCGGCGGCCTCCGCAAGCTGTCCCGATATAGACAGCTCCATCGCCTATTTGAACAACCGCGACAGGATGCTGCCCGGCGATTTTGCGGGACTTACGTACTCGATACCGTCCGCCGTGCCCTCGACGGCGACCTCGCCGCTGCCGAGACTCAGCTTCTCTATGCGCAGACCGTGCCCCCGCAAAACGAGCGAGCCCTGCGACGTGCTCATAACTATCTCATTCTCGTCAAAGCTCTCAACGTCGTCCACGCCGGTGACGGATATCCTCCGCCTGCTCTCGAGTATGACGTTGTGCGGCGTTTCCGCCGCCTTGTATTTTTCATCATAGATCATAAAAATTCCCCTCCCTGTCGAACCGTCCTTTCCAATATATTTGTCTATGTCGAAAATATGACGGTTTTTCGCGCCGGGAGGCAGGGGCCTTCAAATTGGACAATACGATCTACGCGAATTGGCTCAAAAACCGCAAGTCGTTTTCGTAGAGCAGCCGCATATCGTCTATGTTGTAGCGCAGCATCGTCATGCGCTCGACGCCGATGCCAAACGCAAAACCGGAGTATATATCGGGGTCTATTCCGACGCCGGCGAGAACCTTGGGGTGAACCATGCCCGCGCCGAGCAGCTCCAGCCAGCCCTCGCCCTTGCACGTCCGGCAGCCCGCGCCGCCGCAGACCACGCACCGTACGTCCACCTCGCACGACGGCTCTGTGAACGGAAAATGGTGCGGACGGAAGCGCGTTTTCGCGTCCTCGCCGTAAATTCGCCCGACGAGCGCGTTAAGCGTGCCCTTCAAATCGCCGAACGTGATGCCGCGGTCAACGACAAGTCCCTCTATCTGGTGGAACATCGGCGAGTGCGAGGCGTCCGTCTCGTCGCGGCGGAAAACCCTGCCGGGCGAGATTATACGTATCGGCGGTCTGTGCGCCTCCATATACCGCACCTGCACGGGAGACGTCTGACAGCGTAGGTGGACCGACTCGTCCTCTGTGATATAAAACGTATCGCTCCACTCGCGGACGGTATGGTTCGGGGGAATATTCAGCTTGTCGAAGTCGTACAGCGACAGCTCCACCTCCGGCCCCTCCGCCACGGAAAAGCCCATGCCGATGAATATATCCCGCGTCTCGTCAAGCACGATGGACATCGGGTGACGCCTCCCGAGCTCGACGCGCGCGCCCGGGACAGTGACGTCGAGACGTTCGCGCAGAAGTCTTTCCGCGAGAGCCTCGGCGTCCAGCGCACTCGCGCGCGACGCCACGGCGCTTTCGATATCCGCCCGCACGCTGTTCGCCAACGCGCCAAAGACAGGCCGCTCGTCGGCGGGGAGCGTACCCATCTGCCTCAGTATGGCTGTCAACTCGCCCTTTTTGCCGAGATATTTGACGCGAAGTATCTCCAACTCCGCGGCGCAGCTTGCGGTTCCTATGTCTCCCAGCGCCGACGAACGCAGTGCGTCCAGCTTCTCCCTCATATATACCACATCCTCAATTTTGGAATTTTCAATTTCCCGCTGCTCGCCGTGACGCCGCGCGCGCCCTCGCGGAGTGGTCAAGGACACGCTTGCGCAGCCGCAGGCTCTCCGGCGTCACCTCGAGCAGCTCGTCGTCCGCCAGAAATTCGAGACACTGCTCCAGACTCATGACCCTCGGCGGAGTCAGCCGCAGCGCGTCGTCGCTCCCGGCGGCGCGCATGTTCGTGAGCTGCTTTCGTTTACACACGTTTACCGTGATATCGCCGGCCTTTGGCGACGCGCCGACTATCATCCCCGCATATACCCGGACGCCCGGGCTTATAAAGAGCTGTCCGCGCTCCTGCGCGCCGTATAATCCGTATGCCGCTGTCTCGCCCGTCTCGTAAGCCACGAGTGAGCCCGTCGTCCTGCGAGTCAGCTCGCCCTTGTACGGCTCGTAGCCGTCAAAAACCGACGCCATCACACCCTCGCCGCGCGTGTCGGATAAAAACTCCCCGCGGTACCCGAACAGTCCGCGCGCGGGCACGCGGAACTGTATCCTCATCCTGTTGCCCACCGGCAGCATTTCCGCGAGCTCGCCGCGCCGCGCCCCGAGCTTCTCTATCACCGAGCCGACTGCGCTCTCGGGCACGTCGAGCACGACGCGTTCGACCGGTTCGCACAGCCTGCCGTCGCGCTCGATATTGAGAACGCGCGGCGGCGATACCTGAAACTCATATCCCTCGCGTCTCATAGTCTCTATGAGGATGCCGAGATGCATTTCGCCGCGGCCGGCCACGTTGAAGCTGTCGCCCCCGGTTATCTCGGAAACCCGCAGCGATACGTCGCGGAGCGTCTCACGCGTCAGTCTGTCGCGTATATTGCGCGTCGTGACATATTTGCCCTCGCGCCCGGCAAACGGGCTGTCGTTGACAGAAAACGTCATCTCCATAGTGGGCTCCGATATTTTTACGAACGGCAGCGGCTCTATATTCTGCGTATCGCAGACGGTGTCGCCTATGGTGATGTCCGCGATGCCGGACAGCGCTATTATGCCGCCCGCTCCAGCGGACGCCGCCGGCGAGCGCGCGAGTCCCTCAAACTCGTATATGTTCACGGCCTTTGCTCTCCTCACCGGCCGTTCCCCGTGAAAATCGCATACGGCTATCTCCTGATTTTGCCGTATCGTCCCGCGCTCTATGCGCCCGATGGCGATACGTCCGACGTATTCGTTATAATCGACCGACGAGACTAGCATCTGGAGGGGCGCGCCCTCGTCGGCGGCGGGCGGCGGGATGTACTCGATTATCGTGCGGAAAAGCGGTTCGAGACTCGTTCCGGCGATATCGGGGCTGTACGAGGCGGAACCGAGCCGCGCCGAGCAAAACAGCATCGGCGAATCGAGCTGTTCGTCGGTGGCGTCGAGCTCCAGCAGGAGCTCCAGGATTTCATCCACGACCTCCGTTATTCGCGCGTCCGGCCTGTCCACCTTGTTGACGACGACTATGACGCGGTGCCCGAGCTCCATTGCGCGCCCGAGCACAAAGCGCGTCTGCGGCATCGGCCCCTCGGCGGCGTCCACCAGCAGCAGCACGCCGTTGACCATTTTGAGTATGCGCTCGACCTCGCCGCCGAAGTCCGCGTGCCCGGGCGTATCCACGACGTTTATTTTCACATCGTCATAGCGCACGGACGTGTTCTTTGCCAGTATTGTTATCCCGCGCTCGCGTTCGAGCTCGCCGGAGTCCATGACGCGCTCCCGCACGTCCTGATTCTCCCTGAACACGCCCGACTGCTTTAACATCTCGTCCACCAGCGTCGTTTTGCCGTGATCGACGTGGGCAATTATCGCTATATTTCTAAGCTTCCGCATATGCGCTCCCCGTAAAAATTATCTCCGCCTTATCCGCGCTGATCTCCGCAGCGCGGGCGGCGAACAGATTTGCGTGTTCCTCCGGGATACGCACACGCATTGTGACGTCCGTCCCGTATACCGTGTCGTCCGGCGTTCCGCCCAGAAGTTCCGCCTCGGCTATCAGGCGTCCGGCGAGCTTGTATGAGCAGCGCAGACGCATGACCCTGAACGCCGTTTGCCGCGAAACGCCGGCCGCGTCCAGCGCGAGCCTCGCCGCCCTGCCGTAAGCGCGGACAAGACCGCCGGCGCCCAGCAGAACGCCGCCGAAATAGCGCGTCACAACGCAGCAGACATCGGTGATCCCTCCGCGCCTGAACACCTCCAGCATCGGGACGCCCGCCGAGCCCTGCGGCTCGCCGTCGTCGGACGCCCGCTCGGCGCCGCCGCTGAGCAGATAACACCAGCAGTTGTGGCGCGCCCCGCGATGGCGGGCCCTGACAGAATCGACGCGCTCCGCCGCCTCGGCCTCCGACTCAGCGCGCCACACCTGGCCGATGAAGCGCGAGCGCTTCTCCACGAACTCCGCCGTGCCGTATCCGGCCGGCGTGAGGCGGTCCGCAGGGCCGGTCATGTCCACACTCCGGACGTCTCACACGCGGCGCTCACGGAGCGTTATTTTACCGGCGCGTCCGTCACAAGCGATTTTATGACGGTCGACAAGCTCGCTACGGACTGCAAATCGGACGGAATTACGATCTTTGTCGCCTTGCCGTCGGCCACCTTCGCCAGCGTTTCATAGCTTTTCAGCAATATGGCCTTGTCGGAGGGGTTGGCGTCGTTGATTTTCGTAATACCGACGGCGATGGCCGTCTGTACCTGCTCTATGGCCTCGGCCTCGCCCTCGGCCTCGCGTATCTTGACCTCCTTCTCGGCCTCGGCGGCGAGAATCTTAGACTGCTTATCGGCCTCGGCGGCGAGAATGACGGATTCCTTCTGTCCCTCGGCGACGAGTATCGCGCTGCGCTTTTCGCCCTCCGCGCGCAAGATAGCCTCGCGGCGCTCACGCTCGGCCTTCATCTGCTTTTCCATCGCGTCCTGTATCTCGCGCGGGGGGATGATGGATTTTAGCTCCACGCGGTTGACCTTGATGCCCCACGGGTCGGTGGCCTCGTCGAGAATCACGCGCATCTGAGCGTTTATCGTGTCGCGGGAGGTGAGCGTCTGGTCGAGCTCCAAATCGCCGACGATGTTGCGGAGCGTGGTCGCCGTCAGATTCTCTATGGCGGACATGGGGTACTCGACGCCGTAGGTGTACAGCTTGGGGTCGGTGATCTGAAAGTACACTACGGTGTCGATCTGCATAGTCACGTTATCCTTTGTGATGACGGGCTGCGGAGCGAAGTCCACGACCTGCTCCTTCAGAGAGACTTGGCGCGAAAGGCGGTCGATGAACGGGATTTTGACGTGGAGACCTGTGTTCCACGTCGTGTTGTACGCGCCGAAGCGCTCGACGACGCGCGAGTACGCCTGCGGGACGATTTTTATGTTCGAGATGATGACGAGCAGAATGAATACCACAAGAATTCCGAGAATGTAAACAGGCGTCATTTTATACTTCCTCCAATACGGTTTGATTTTTTCCGGCGGATTTCTCGACTATCAGCTTCGCGCCCTCTATCGCGAGGACGCGCGCACGCTCACCCGCGCGGATAACCGCGCCGTCCGGCGTCACGGCGCTCCAGACGAGCCCATTGACCTTGACCTCTCCGGCGGCTTGCCCCGTCTCCCCTCCGCCCACATCGCGCAGGACGACGACCGTCTCGCCGACGGCCCTGTCGGCGTTCGTCGGAGTCGGCGCCGGCCGCGTCCTGCCGGGGCGCGCGAGTCTGCGGGCGACAGGCCGCAGCGCCGCGACGAGTACTGCCGAGACCACGACGAAAACGATGATTTGCAGTCCGACGGGCGCTCCGACAAGCGCCAGCAGCGTCGCCACGACGGCCGCCAGCGAGAACCAGATGCTCACGAACTGCGCCGTCCCCGCCTCCAGTGCGGCGAGTAGAACGGCAAGCGAGAGCCAAATTACCGCATATAAGTTCATAGACTCACCCCCATCCATATAAGTACGTCTCAATATTAGGAATTATATCAAACAGGCGTTAAATGTCAATAGAATCATTTCGTTTGTGTTATTGCTCTGTGTCGATGATCCTCGCGCTTGTCGTCCACTCCTGCCCGCCCCGGCGCGCACGCTCGTCCGGATAAGCGAGGACGTAATAATCCGTCGCTGCCGCCGTCTTCACAAATTGGGCGAGCGCTTCACGCGGCAGCCGCTTCGCCGAGGCGGGCTTCGTTATCACCGGAACGCCGGCGCGCGCCTTTATCTCACGCAGCAGCGCCCTGCCCGCGCCGTTCGCCGCGAGAACGCGTATATATCGCGGCGGCTCGTCCGCGTCGCGCGAGGTGATTCCCAGACACGCGCACATTATCATGCGTTTCAGGCGCGACATCACATAGCGCTTTGTCTTGGCGCCCTCCGCGACGGCGCGCAGCGTCGGCTCGCGCAGCGCGAAGCGCAGCAGACGCTCCCCGGCGCCGTCCGTCGAGTCAGGCAGCGAGAGATACGCCTCGCGCCCAAGCGAGCGCAGGCGCGAGAGCGCCGCCGCCTCGCAGCCCTCCGCCGGCACGGGCGCGCGCCCCGCGACGATCTCCCGCCTGAAAATTTCCGCGGCCGGCGGCGGTACGAACCGCTCCCAGCCGGCACGGCCCGCCGTCAATTCCGCCCGTAGCGCGGACGCCGACGGCGATCCGTCGCCGCCGCGCGCGCTCCCGCGCCGCACGGCGAGCGGCGTCATCGCCGAGCGCTCCGCGGCGATCGCCCGCAGATACTCTACCCCGAGCATGTCGTTAGGGGCGTCCGGCCGCGGCGCTCCATCCGCCAGTATTTCCAGCGCCGCCGCTGTCCGCGCGCCGGCGTACGGCATGCCCTTTGCCAGCTCGCGCCTTATTATCTCACCCGCCCGCTCCGTGTCCAGCGCGCGCGCCGCCGCTTTAAGCGATTCGAGATTGCCCGACTCGCTCCCGAACGAGATATATTCGCACACGCGCAGCGCGTCGAGCATGCGCACTCCACTCCTCGCGAACCGCTCCGCCGACGACAGCGCGTGCGGCGGGGGAAGCTCCACCACGAGATCCGCGCCGCACAAGACGGCGGCCTCGGCCCTTGCGTGCTTGGCAAAGACCGCAAGCTCCCCGCGCTGTACGAAATTGCCGCTCATGCAGCACACTATCGCGCAGTCGCCGAGCGCCCGGCGCGTCCGCTCGATGTGCTCCGCGTGTCCGATATGAAAGGGATTATATTCGCAGATGATCCCCGCTGCTTTCATAAAGCTTTCACCGCTTTCATAAAGCACCCCGCACCTCTTTACCTCTTGACAAAATCATGTCCGGTATGATAGCATACCGGCGTTATCAGGGGCGCCGGATGCTTTTCCGGCTGAGATGGGGCTAATCGCGGCCCCGAACCCTCACGGAACCGCCGGCTCTATACCGCTTGGCGCGTATTTGCCGGCGACTCCCATACCTGATCCGGATAATGCCGGCGTAGGAAGTATAGAGGAACAGTCCAATGAAATCACCGTCCGAAATGTCACGCGCACAGATACTTGTCGAGTGCGCCCTCATGGTGGCGCTCTCATTCGCACTCTCGCTGCTGCCGGGGCTCTCCATGCCGTTTGGCGGCACGGTCTCGTGGTTTTCCACGCTGCCGGTCGTTGTCGTCAGTCTGCGTCACCGCGCGCGGTGGGGCGCTCTCGCCGCTCTCGTCTACAGCCTGACACAGCTCCTGCTCGGCGCGTCGAACGTCGCCGCGGTCCCGGCGAGGACCGCCGGCGCGATGATCCTGTGCGGTCTGCTCGATTACGTGGCGGCCTACGCCGCGCTCGGACTCACGGGCGCGGTAGCCGGCGCCGTAAAACGCGGCGGACTGGCGGCCCTCACCGCCGGGATCGCGGCGACGGGCGCCATACGGCTCGTGTGCAGCTTCCTGTCCGGCGTCCTGATATGGGGAGTCTACGCCCCGGAGGACATGGACGTCTGGGTGTATTCGCTTATCTACAACGCGTCGTGGTGCGTACCCGACGTTCTCATAGTGATAATAGGCGCCGTATGTCTCGCGCGCGTAAAGCAGCTCGCGCTGATACCGCGGCGGAGTCAGGCGGTATAGCCCGGCGCGCTTTCACCTGAAGACGTTCATATCCGCGTCAAAAATCTCCACTCGCCTTATGAGCGCGTAATCGGGCGACAGGGACGGCGCGTCGCGCGCTATCGCCGTCAGCAGCAGCTCCGGATTAAGCGCCGGCTCGCTCGCGGAGATCACCGCCCCGCCCTCGACGCGCCCCGCTTCAGCCCCGGAGAACCGGACGGAACGTATTGCCGGAGCTATGTCCACGTCGCGTATCCCCCGCTTCGTCCGCTTGGGGACGACGATGCTGTCGGCCGAGAAATATTCGGCGAGCGCCGCGCCGGCGTCACGGGGCGGCGCGTCATATTCAAGAGACACGCGTATTTCGACCCACTTTATCCCGGAGAGAGCGCGCGCGGGCGCGTACGCTCTGAGGGCGCGTATGCCCTCCGGCATTTTCGGATTCAAAAGCTCCGGGATGATCTCCGGATGGATGGCCGCTTCCGTCTCGAAGTCCATCAGCTCACAGACGCTCTCCTGGCCAACCGGCAGCGGGAGCGCGAGCGATATATACGGATGCGGGTTAAAGCCCTCCGTGCGCCGGAGCGCCACGTCCGCCCGGGCGAATACGCGTCTCAGCGTCTGCATCAGGTCGAGGTGCGATATATAGCGCGCGCGCCCTGTTTTTTCAAACAGCAGTCTGAGTCTCCCGGGGCGCGCGGCGCTCATATTATCCAACTATGCCGCCCCCATCCGTGTCCGTGTCCGTGTCCGAGTCGCAGGGCACGGGCGCTGTGAGCGCCGACGCGCCGCAGCCCGTGCATTTTACCCGGCAGTCCGGCGTGACGGCGCCCGCGCGCGCCGCCTCGCGCTCGCTCCACAGATATTCCGTTCCGACGCCGGGCGAGACGACGCTCCACGGCAGAAGCTCGCCGCGCGCCCTCTCGCGTTCCGCGTAAAACGCCGGGTCAATACCGCACTTTTCAAACGCCGCCAGCCACCGCTCCAGCGAGAAGTGCTCGTCCCACGCGTCAAGACGCGCCCCGTCGCGCCATACCCGCTCCAGCGCACGCCCGAGCCGCCTGTCGCCGCGCGACAGCGCCGCTTCGATGAAGCCCGTCCCGGCGTCGTGCCAGTTGTATACGACGGAGCGCATACGCATTGCGCCGCGCAGGAGCTCCACCCTGCGCAAATACTCGCCGGCCGCTAGCTGCGGTTCCCACTGAAACGGGGTGTGCGGCTTGGGCACAAAGCACGACGTACTTACGGTTATTCTCACGCCCCGGCGCTTGTTCGCGGCGGATTCGCGCCACACGTGCAGTATCTGACCCGTCAGCTCCGCGATGGCGAGCACATCCTCGTCGGTCTCCGTCGGCAGTCCGAGCATGAAGTACAGCTTGACGGAGCTCCAACCGCCCTCGAACGCGATGCGGCACGTATTGAGTATATCCTCGCGCGTGACGTTTTTGTTTATCACGTCGCGCAGTCTCTGGCTCCCCGCCTCGGGGGCGAACGTCAGACCGCTCCTGCGGACCTTCTGTACGCTGCGCATCATTTCCACCGAAAAATTGTCCGCGCGGAGCGACGGCAGGGAGAGCCCGACGCCGCGCGGCTCGCACCAGCCGAGCAGCTCGTGCGTGAGACGCCGCAGCCCCCTGTAATCGCTCGTGCTCAGCGACAGGATCGACATCTCGTCGTAACCGGAGTCGGATAGCGCGGCGAGTCCCAGCCGCGCGGCGGAGGAAGCGGAGCGCGACCGCACAGGGCGGTACACGTATCCCGCCTGACAGAAGCGGCAGCCGCGTATACAGCCGCGAAACACCTCCAGCGCGACCCTGTCGTGTACTATCTCCGTTGAGGGAACTATGGCCTTTTCCGGGAAATACGCCGCGTCCAGATCGCGCGCTATCCTCTTGACGACGGGCATCGGCGCTCCCGGGCGCGGCGTCACGGACGACAGCAGCCCGTCGGGACCGTACTCCGTATCGTACAGCGACGGGACATACACGCCGCCGAGCACGGCGGCGCGCTCCAGAAATACGCCGCGCGGGACGCCCGCGTCCCGTGACCGCGCGTATTCGGCGAAGACCTCACCGTTAACCTCCTCGCCCTCTCCTATTATAAAGAGGTCGATAAAATCCGCGAGGGGTTCCGGATTGTAGCAGCACGTTCCGCCCGCAATCACCAGAGGCATACTCTCATCCCTGTCGGACGCCCGCACGGGCAGTCCGGCAAGATCCAGCATGTTGAGCACGTTTGTGTACGCCATCTCGTAGCCTATGGAAAAAGCGACGACGTCAAAATCGCGTATGGGGTCTCCGCTCTCAAGTCCGTACAGGAGAACACCGGCGCCGCGCATCGCGGCCTCCATGTCGTCCCACGGGGCAAAGACGCGCTCGCACCACACGCCGTCCGTCGCGTTTGCCAGCCCGTAAAGTATTTTGAAGCCGAGATTTGACATGCCTATCTCATATACGTCGGGAAAGCACAGCGCCACCCTGAGACGGACGCCGCCGCGCTCCTTTATCACCTCGTTGTATTCGCCGCCCGTGTATCTGGCCGGCTTGCGCACCGTCCGCAGTATTCGCTCGAGCTCCCGATTCAAATAAACACTTCCTCTATTATCTCCCGTAAACGCCTATCTTGATGAAACTGCGTCCCTTGCGCGACGCGCCGCCAATCTCCATCAGCTTAGCGCGCCCCAAGCCGCGAACCGACAGCAGGGAGTTCTCGTTCACTTCCTTGTCCGTCCGCAAACAGACATGATGGTCACAGCTGACGCGCCCGGTCGCAATAAGTTCGGCGGCTTTTGCGCGGGACATCCCGAATGCCGCGCTAAGAACCGCGTCCAGCCTCAGCGACGCCACGGTATCTATCTTTACGGCCGGTTCTTCCTCGCGGGCAGGGATTGCCTCCAAGCCGATTGCCGACACCTCCAAGCTTACGCGCCCTGCTTTTTTGAAGTTCTCTGTGATATACCCGCCAAGCTCCGGCAGGCACACGAATGTGGCGGCAGCTTCATCCACAATAATATCGCCGATTGTGGCGCGCTCAATGCCCAGAGCCATGAGCGCGCCTAAAATATCGCGGTGACCGAGCGTGTCCTGCGGACTGTGAACCGCTTTCAGCGCGGCAAACAAGTCAGCCCGCTCATATCCTCCCCAATCGGGGTTCGTGAAAACTGCCCTTGTGCGTTCCGCGCCATCAAAGCCGCCGTCCACGGTGAAAATCGCGTCCCTCCTCCGTGTGAAATGCTCGGTGACGCTCTGTGATTCGGCGGGCGTCAGGAACTTCGACGCGGCGAAGCCTGTCTTGACGGCTCTGCCTGCGAGGTCGCTCATGCGGGCAATTAGGATGTCGTTTTCGTTCATCACAGATACTCTCCTCATAGCAGCGCTGGTACCGGCAAAGTTATAAGATTCAAAACACTCATCGTCAATCACCCGGCGAGGTAAGAGTTTTCGCGCATTCCGCTTTCTGGTCTTTGCTCTGACAAGCATATAGCCGTAGATATATTTGCCCATTTTTGACAATAGGGGGGCAGCAGCGAAATGGCTTATCGGGAAGCTTTTCGGCGTTTGGCTATATTTGCTTCAGCACGTAATATGTATAACGTTTGTCGCCGATTTTTTCTATCGTGCCGTCGTCCACCAACTCACGCAGCAAATCCCTGACACGTCTGCTTCCGAGACCCAAGGCACTAGCCAACTCATTGACTTTGCCTTGACCATTCTTTTCAATGAAGTCGATAATAAAGCTTTTCCTATCGGCAGTCGCTACCGACAGTTGCCGATTGATTGCCGATTGGTTGCCGATAGAAACATCCGCTTCATTCCGTTTGAATGTGACTTTGAAAAAACCTGTAAACTCAAATTTTGGCTCAGCAATGTTTGCTTCGCGAGCCGCGTTTCTCATGCGTCCGATGCCG
>JAISXU010000090.1 GCA_031270395.1 Oscillospiraceae bacterium | reverse complement strand
CCCAACGAAGTGGGTTCGTTTCGGAGAGGACGAACGACGGAGCGGGCGAGGAGCGGAGTATACGACGCTCCGAGCTTAGCGCAGTCCGTGAGGACGACGCGGCGAGAAACATGCGCATACGAGCGAGAAAAGTCCCGAGCGGCTTTGCCGTAAGGATAAGACTTTTCGAGCGGATTAATAATTGATCAGAGGAAGCGGGCGGTCACTTGTGAGACGCGGCGGCGGTGAATTAAAGACGAACAGGGTGATACTCGGACGCACGTTCGTGCTGCTCGCGGTATGCGGCGTAGCCGCGTTTGCCGCGCTCGCCGTCAGACTGTACGATATACAGATCAGAAAGCACGGCTACTACGAGGAGCGGGCGGTCGAGCAGCAGACGCGGCAGATGACGATAGCGGCCTCGCGCGGCACGATATACGACGCGACCGGAAAGATACTCGCGATCAGCGCGTCGGCCGACACCGTGTTTCTGAGCCCGTATGAGCTGCAGCTGTACGGGGAAGACCCGGAGCTCATAGCGAGCGGTCTGTCCGAGCTGCTGGACGTCGATAAGGCGTCCATACTGGAGAAGGCGCTCGATACAAAATCTTGGCATAAGACTATAAAATCAAAGGTGGAGCAGGAGACGGCGCAGCAGGTGCGAGCCTTCAAGGAGGAGCACGGACTGAAAAGCGTACACCTCGAGGCGGACACAAAACGGTATTACCCCTACGGGACGCTCGCGTGTCAGGTGATAGGCTTCGTGGGCGACGAAAACTACGGACTGGAGGGCCTTGAAGCGCAGTTCGACAGCTATCTGACGGGTACAAACGGAGCGGTGGTCAGGCTGAAGACCGAGCGCGGTACGGATCTGCTCTTTAACGATTTTGAGGACTACTACGACGCCAGCGACGGCGGCGACATAACGCTCACGATCGATACGAATATACAGCACTACGTCGAAAAATATCTGGCGCAGGCCGTGGCGGATTACGATATCCAAAACGGCGGCGCCTGTATAGCTCTGGACCCCAAAACGGGAAGAGTGCTGGCGCTCGCAAACGAGGGCAACTATGATCTGAACAACTACCTTGAGGTGAGCGAGAAGGACCGCGCGGAGCTCGATCTCATAGCCGATCCGGAGGAATACAAGGCGAAGCTCAACGAGGCGCTGCTCCGGCAGTGGCGCAACAAGGCGCTGTCCGACACATACGAGCCGGGTTCAGTATTCAAGATAATTACTCTGGCCATCGCTCTCGAGGAGGGCGTAGTCAGCGAGGACGACACGTTCTACTGCGGCGGTTCGATACCCGCCGACCAGATACCCGGCCGCGACGCGCCGCTGAATTGCTGGAAGCACGAGGGGCACGGTAATCAGACGCTGGCACAGGCGATGCAAAACTCGTGCAACGTCGCGCTCGTGAATATCGGCATGAGAATAGGCGCCGAAAAGTTCTACGAGTATATGGACGCGTTTGGATTTTTCGAGCGGACGGGCTTCGACCTGCCGGGCGAGGGCGGAAGCATCTGGTGGTCGGACGACGTTTTCCTGGATCCGACCAATAAATCCCAGCTCGCGGCGGCGTCGTTCGGACAGACCTTCAACATAACGCCGATGCAGCTTATCACGGCGGTCTCGGCGACGGTGAACGGCGGATACCTCGTGCGTCCGCACGTCGTCAGCCGGATAACGGATCAGGACGGACAGACGCTGCTGTCGGACGACAGCTCCGTCGTGCGGCAGGTCGTCAGCTCCGAAACGTCGCGCATCGTGCGGGACATACTCGAGCGCGTGGTCAGCGAGGGCACGGGAATGAACGCGCACGTCAGGGGCTACAGGGTCGGCGGAAAGACGGGCACGACCACAAAAACGTCCGAGGAGGTCGAGGGTAAGCCTAAGGAATACATCGTGTCGTTCTGCGGTGTGGCCCCGGCGGACGACCCGCAGATCGTGGTGCTGCTGCTGCTCGACAACCCGACCGGCGAGTCCGGCATATATGTCAGCGGAGGCGCTATGGCGGCGCCGGTGGTGGGCGGCATACTGTCCGACGTGCTCCCGTACATGGGACTCCGTCCGCAATACACCGAGGAGGAGATCAAGGAGCTTAACATCCAGGTGAAGAAGGTGGAGGGCTACACCGTGCAAGACGCGCGGGCGGCGCTCGAATCGTCAGGACTCGCCGTGCGCGTCGTAGGCGGCGGCGATACGGTGACGGGACAGCTTCCGGCGCCGGGCGGAATAGTGTCGCCCGGTACGAGAGTGATAATATACGCGGACGCCGATATACCGCAGGGCGACGTGACGGCGCCCGACTTGGGAGGGAAGCCGTACCTCGCCGCCAAAGCGGAGCTGGAGGAGCTCGGACTGTTCATACGCTCGTCCGGCGCGCCGACGTCCGTAGCCGGCGTCTCGGTGACCACGCAGTCGGCGTCGCCGGGCGAAGGCGTCAAATACGGGTCAATTGTGGATGTGGTGCTCATAGACGGAAGCACGCTGGGAATTTTCTAGAGTCAGGAGGCCGGATATATGAAGCTGAAGGATTTATTTGACGGACTGAAAATCGGCGGCTCGACCGCGGATATGGATTCCGAGGCGTCCGGGGTCAGCTATGACTCCAGACGCGTGAAGTCCGGAGACGTGTTTGTCGCCGTTCGCGGCTTCAATTGCGACGGCCACGACCACATAGCCGACGCGGCTGCAAACGGGGCGGTCTGCGTCGTGACGCAGGACGCCGCGGCGGACGGACTGCCGTACGTATCCGTTGAAAATACGCGCGCGGCGCTCGCCGTGCTGTCGGCCAATCTGTTCGGACGCCCGGCGGAGAAGCTGAAAATAATCGGAGTGACGGGTACTAACGGCAAAACGACGGTGACATACCTCATAAAAGAGATAATCGAGCGCGCGACCGGGGCGAAGACCGGTCTCATAGGCACGATACGCAATATGGTGGGCGCCGAGGAGCTTTGGGCGGAATTTACGACGCCCGAATCATACGAGCTGCACGAGCTGTTCGCAAACATGGTCGGCGCGGGGTGCGAGTACGCCGTAATGGAGGTCTCGTCGCACGCCCTCGCGCTCGACAGGGTGTACGGCATAGAGTTTGACGTCGGTGTTTTTACAAATCTGACGTCCGATCATCTCGATTTCCACAAGTCGATGGAGGAGTACGGCGACGCTAAATTGAAGCTCTTTGCCCAATGCCGGAAAGCGGCCGTCAATCTGGACGACGATTTTTCGCGCGCCGTCATAGATTTGCTCCGGGAAAATCACGCGCCGCTGATCTCGTTTTCGACGCTTCACGACGAGGCCGATCTCGTCGCGAAGCGGATCAAGCTGTACTCCGACAGGATGGAATTTTGCGCGCTGACGATCGGGGTGCTGCAAAAGGTGGAGCTCGGGATACCGGGCATGTTCTCCGTCTACAACGCTCTGGCGGCGACGTCGGCGGCGATGCTGCTCGGCATAGACATCCAATCGGCGGCGGCGGCGCTGGGCGAGTGCCCCGGCGTGCCGGGGCGGGCCGAGGTGGTGCCGACGGGCGGAGATTTCACGGTGCTCATTGATTACGCGCACACGCCGGACGCCCTCGAGAAGATAATCGCGTCCGCGCGGCAGGGCGCGCGCGGACGCGTCGTGACGCTGTTTGGATGCGGGGGGGACAGGGACAAGACAAAGCGTCCCGTCATGGGCGAAATAGCGGTCAGGCTCTCGGATTTCGTAATAGTCACCACCGACAACCCGAGGACGGAGGCGCCGGACGCCATCATCGGGGACATTCTCGCGGGGATAGACACCGCCAACGCGCCGCATATCGTGATAGAGGACAGGCGCGAGGCTATAAAATGGGCGATAGCAAACTCGCAAACGAACGACGTGCTCATACTTGCCGGCAAGGGACACGAGACGTATCAGATTCTGGGAACCGAGCGGGTGCGCTTTGACGAGCGGGAGGTCGTGGCTCAGGCGCTCGCCGCGGCGGCGGAGGGGATATGAGAATATCGACGCTGATAATAACCGCGCTTGTATCGTTTGCCGTCACCGCCGTGGCGGGCGCGTTTTTGGTGCCCGCGCTGCGCGCCGCGAAGGTGGGACAATCGATACTCGACATAGGTCCGGCATGGCATAAAAACAAGGAGGGGACGCCCACGATGGGCGGACTCATGTTTATTGTCGGAATATCCGTCGCGTGTCTGACGGGGGGAGCGTACCGGGCGGTCAGGGGAGATATGAGCCATATATTCATACTGCTGTTTGCCCTGATATACGCCGCGATAGGCTTTTTCGACGACTTTGAGGCGCTGCGGAAGAAGCGCAATCTCGGACTGACCGCGAGACAAAAATTCTTTATGCAGCTCGCGGTCGCCATATTCTTCGTGGTCGTGATGCGTTTTACGGGCAATCTGTCCTCGAGGCTGTACGTCCCGTTCGTAAATGTGACGGTCATGCTGCCCGAGCCTGTATATTTGGTTCTCGCGTCGTTTATAATAGTCGCGAGCGTCAATGCGGTGAACATAACGGACGGCGTCGACGGACTCGCCGCCTGCGTGTCGCTCCCTGTAGCGGTGAGCTGCGCCGCTATCGCGTTCTCACTCGGATACGCCGCCGCGGGACTCGCGGCCGCCGCGCTTGCGGGGGGTCTGGTGGGGTTTTTGATTTTCAATTTCCATCCCGCGAAGGTGTTTATGGGCGACACGGGCTCGCTGTTTCTGGGCGCCGTCATATGCTCGCTCGCTTTTGCCATGGACATGCCGCTCATACTCGCGCCGCTCGGCGTCGTGTATATCGCCGAGACGATGTCCGACATAATACAGGTCACATATTTCAAGCTGACAAATGGAAAACGGCTTTTTAAGATGGCGCCTCTCCACCACCATTTTGAGATGAGCGGGTGGAGCGAATACCGGGTAGTTGGCGTGTTCACGTGCGTATCGGCGGTGTTTGCAGTGATCTCTTACTTTGCGGCCGCCGCCCGGAACGCGTTCGCCTGAACGTAAAAAGCGTGAGAGAGGAGGCGTGAGCTTTGGCTGTCAGGGAATATGAGACGTCGCGTCGCGTCGCGTCGCGGCGCGACGACAGGGGAGTCGCCGAGGACGGCGGGGAGAGAAGCGCCGAGCTGACCGCTCCGAAACGCGGACGCCTCGATCTGCCGTTTTTAGTGCTCACGCTGATAATGCTGACGATCGGAGTCGTGATGATACTCTCGGCGAGCTTTGCGCGCGCGTACTACACCCAGGGCGATCCGATGAGATATTTTATACGGCAGACGGGCTTTGCCGGACTCGGCGTCGCCCTGATGCTCGTGACGTCGCGGCTGCGCACGTCGCTGTTCAGGCGGGCCGCCTTTCCCGCGCTGGTTCTGTCGATCATATTGCTCGCGATTGTGCCCTTCGTGGGCACAAAGGTCAATGGCGCGCGCCGCTGGATAGATCTCGGCATCACGACATTCCAGCCGTCGGAGATTGCCAAGCTCGCCGAAATACTCGTATTTTCATCCATGATATGCTCGTTCAAAAAACGTATGCGCGAGGTCAAGTACGGAGCTCTGCCTTTTATGCTCGTCGTGGCGATACTGGTGGCGCTATTGTATATGGAGCCGCACATATCGGCGTCTGTGATCGTAATAGCACTCGCTGCCATAATGATGTTCGCCGGAGGGGCGAGGCTGTGGTGGTTCGCGGCGGGCGGCTGCCTGCTGGCGGGGGGGGCGTATCTCACGTTAACGAAATTCGCCTACGCCTCGGAGCGGTTGACCGCGTGGCGCAATCCGGAGTCCGTATCAAGCGATCAGGGGTATCAGATTATACAGTCCCTGTACGCCATCGGCTCGGGCGGACTGTTCGGCCTGGGACTGGGGCAGGGGAGGCAGAAGTATCTCTATCTGCCGATGGAGCATAACGACTACATCTTTTCCGTATTCTGTGAGGAGCTCGGCTTTATCGGAGCGATGCTCGTGCTCGCCCTGTTCGCCATGCTTATCATAAGAGGCTACTGGCTCGCGCTGCACGCGAGAGACAGATTCGGCTCGCTCGTCGTCACGGGAATAACAAGCCTTCTCGCGCTGCAGGTGTTTCTCAACATCGCGGTCGTTACAAATATGATCCCAAGCACCGGCATCTCACTTCCGTTTTTCAGCTACGGCGGAACCGCGCTTCTGCTGCAGCTGTTCGAGATGGGGATAGTATTGGCGATATCGCGGGAAATACCGGTTTCGGGGGCGGGCTGACAGATGGGGGTGAGGATCGTTTTTGCCTGCGGGGGCTCCGCCGGACATGTAAATCCGGCCTTAGCCGTGGCGGAGGAGATAAAGGCTATGACTCCCGATTCAAAATTCCTGTTTGTCGGGGCCGGCAGGAGCATCGAAAACCGGCTGATACCCGCCGAGGGGTACGAGCTTGTCAACCTCAGGGTGAGCGGACTCCGGAGGTCGTTTTCCCCGCTGGACGCGGCGAGGAACCTCGCGGCGGTTCGGGAGCTGGCGGCGGCGCTTGTCGAGGCGGAGCGGCTGCTGCGGGACTTCAAGCCGGACGCCGTGCTCGGCACGGGCGGGTACGTCTGCTATCCGGTACTCAAAAGGGCGCGCAGACTCGGCATACCGACGCTGATACATGAGCCAAACGCGCTGCCCGGACTTGCGACGCGTATGCTGTCGGGAAATGTAGACCGCGTCCTGACGGCATTTCCCGGCGACGGGCGGAGGCGGGGGAGAACGGAAAACGTGACGGTCGTCGGTACGCCGGTGCGCGGCGGATTCGGAGCGCCGCCGGCCGCCCGGGAACGCGGAGCGCCGGACGCGCGCGGAGGAAAGCCGCTGCTCGTATCCTTTTGGGGTTCGCTGGGCGCGGAGAGGATGAACGCGGTAATGGCGGAATTTATCGGCGTGAATACACGTGAGCGCGCGTTCCGCCACATCCACGCGACGGGCGGAGGCGAGGCGGGGCGCGATAAGCTGCTCGGAAGACTGCGCGAGCTGGGCGTCGAGCGGCTGCCGGACGGCGTCGAGGTGCGGGCGTATATCGACGATATGGCCTCGCAGATGGCGTCGGCCGATCTGGTACTCTGCCGCGCGGGCGCGTCAACGCTCGCGGAGCTGGCGCTCTCCGCGGCGCCGGCGCTGCTTGTTCCGTCGCCATATGTGCCGAACAACCATCAGGAGGCGAACGCCCGCAGCGTGAGCGCGTCCGGCGCGGCGGAGGTGATAACGGAGCGCGAGTGTACGGCGGACGCGCTATACGGAAAGGTGGTGTCGCTTCTCAACGATCCGGACGCGCTTCGCCGGATGTCCGCCGCCCAGCGCGCGCGCGCCGCGCCGGACGCCGCGCGTAAAATCGCCGAAATAATCATATCGCTGTGTCCCGCCGGGCGGACGGAAAACGGGTAGCCCGCCGCGCGATTGTCACTCACCCGCCGCTGCGGTCATATTATACGGTACATAGACCGAAGCGGTGAACTGATATTCATGGGGGAGTCGATATGGAGATATTACGGATAAATGGCGGGAACAAACTGGAGGGTACGGCGAGGGTGCAAGGCGCGAAAAACAGCGTTCTGCCTATCATGGCGGCGTCTCTTCTGGCGCGGGGCACGACTGTGATACACAACTGTCCGCGTCTGAGTGATGTGGACGCCGCCGTAAAGATACTGACCCATCTGGGATGCGGCATAACCCGTGAGGGCGGGCGCGTGATAATCAACTCGTCCTCCGTGACGCGCTGTGATATACCGCATGAGCTCATGCGCGAGATGCGCTCATCAGTTATATTTCTCGGCGCGGTGCTCGCCCGCTGCGGGGAGGCGGTGCTGTCGATGCCGGGCGGGTGCGAGCTGGGGCCGCGGCCCGTAGATCTGCATATCGAGGCGTTGCGCTCTCTCGGTGCCGAAATTACGCGGGACGGCGGCAACATATCGTGCCGGGCGGCGAAAATGAAGGGCTGCCGCGTTAATCTCGATTTTCCGAGTGTGGGCGCCACCGAGAACACCATGCTGTTCGCGGCGTGCTGCGACGGCGCCACGGTGATAACGAACGCCGCGCGCGAGCCGGAGATATGGGATCTGCAGAGCTATCTCACGCGTCTGGGCTACCGGGTACACGGAGCCGGTACTCCCGAGGTGACGGTCGAGGGGGCGGCCGTGTCGGGCGATACGGAGCACAGCGTCATACCCGACCGCGTCGTAGCGGCGACGTATCTGGCGGCGGCGGCGTGTACGGGCGGCGATATAGAGATAACAGGAGTAGTTCCGGGACACCTCGCCGCCGCCGCGGACGCGCTCGCCGGCATGGGCTGCCGGGTGACGGGGAGCTGCGACAGCGTAAGGATTGACGCGTCAACTCCGAGACGCGCCATACGCCCGGTGGTGACGCGGCCGTACCCCGGCTTCCCGACGGACGCTCAGCCCCCCATCATGGCGGCGTGTCTGCGGGCGGAGGGTACCACGGTGTTTGTAGAGAACATATTCGAGAACAGATACAGACACACGGACGAGATGAAGCGGCTCGGCGCGGACATCAGGATCGAGGGGAGGGTCGCGATGGTAACAGGCGTTAAACGCCTTCGGGGGGCGCCTGTGGTCTCGACGGATCTGCGGGGCGGCGCGTCCCTCGTGTTGGCGGCGCTCATGGCCGAGGGCGTCACGGAGGTGTCGGGCGTTCGGCATATCGACAGGGGCTACGACGATCTCGCGGGGGTTCTCAGGTCGCTTGGCGCGGAGGTTAGCAGAACGAGGATCGCTGACATGACGGGGTTTGAGTGATTTTACGAAGGCGTAAGGTTGAAACAAGTTCAACCTTACCGTTAAAATCGCGTTTTGCTCGCCCTACGGGCAACCGCAAAACAGGCGCATTATGACCATGCCTTTTCATGATCATTTTGTGCCTGAAGTGAAACGAAAGGCATGGTCATAATTATAGAAAAAGGGGGAATGAGAATAATGGCGGACAGGCGCGGGGTGAGGCGGCGCGGGCGTTCGGCGGCCGTGTATACGCCTGTGGCCCTGTTGCTTATTGTCTTTGTATCCGCGTTTGGCGTCAGCGTATTTTTTCGCGTAACGGCGATTATTGTGAGCGGAGCGTCGAGGTATACGCCGGAGGAGATAATCGGCAAATCGGGACTTGCCGTCGGGGACAATCTGATATTCGTTGACGGGAGCACGGCGGCGAGACGGCTCGGGCAGCTCCCGTACGTCAGCGAGGTGCGGATAACGCGCAGACTGCCGGATACGGTCGAGGTCATAATTACCGAAGCCGTTCCGTTTGCGGTAATACGGGCGGACGGGAAGGACTGGCTTATTGATATGAGCGGGAGGGTTTTGGAGCAGACGGATGAGCGCGGGAGGGCGGAGTATATAATGGTGCGCGGTATAGCGCCCATATCGCCCGAGCCGGGGAGCGTGGTGGAGGTCGCCCCCGAATCCGGGACGAGGCTGTATTATATGACCGAATTGCTCAGAGCGATCAGCGACAAGGGTATACAGGGCGACATAGACGACATTGATATGTCGAATATAAGCGGAATAACTTTTTTGTACAAGGGCGTAACGGTAGAGATGGGCAGCGGAGAGGAAGCCGCCTATAAAATTGAAAAAATGATTGGCGCCGAGGCGGAGGCGCGCCGAAGTGGCGGCGCGGTGGGCAAGATAGACGTCTCAAAGGACGGACACACAAACGTGTGGGAAAATGTAAAATAATTGTAAAATAATTTTGAGCTTATACTATTGACCTATGGGTGAAATAGTTGTACAATAACCGAAAAGCGGACAGGCTTGTCTGGTGATCATTGCGCGCAGGCCGCCGGGGTCGCCCGGAAACGGTCGCCGTATCGCGATAGATTAAGTAAGTATGCGGGAGGAAGTATCATGTCGTTAGTAACCGAGAGCGGCCCCGACAATGTTGTCGTTATAAAGGTGATGGGAATAGGCGGCGCGGGAAATAACGCGGTCAACAGAATGGTCGAGGTGGGTACGCAGGGCGTCGAGTTTATCGCCGTCAATACGGACAAGCCCGCGCTCGCCAAGTCGGCGGCCAGTCAGCGTATACAGATAGGGGAGAAGCTCACGCAGGGACAGGGCGCCGGTTCCGATCCGGAGAAGGGGAAACGGGCGGCCGAGGAGAGCAGAAACAATCTCGCCAAGACTCTGGAGGCGACGGATATGGTGTTTGTCGCGGCCGGAATGGGCGGAGGAACGGGTACGGGCGCGTCTCCCATCGTCGCGGATATTGCGCGCGAGGCCGGCATACTTACCGTAGCCGTAGTCACCAAACCGTTTAATTTTGAAGGCAGCAGACGCATGAGCCAAGCTGAGGATGGAATTAAAAACCTCCTCGGAAAGGTGGATTCGCTGTTTGTCATTCCAAATGAGAATTTGAAAAATGTCTCGGATCAGAAGGTCACGCTGAAAAACGCGTTCGCGATAGCCGACGACGTGCTTACCCAGGCGGTGACGAGCATATCGGAGCTTATCAAAAATACGGACTATATAAACCTGGATTTTGCGGATATAACTACGATTATGAAGGACGCGGGCTACGCGCATATGGGCGTCGGGCGCGCCGCCGGAAAAGGGAAGGCGGAGGAGGCGGCCCGCATAGCGATACAGAGCGACTTGATGGAGACATCGATAAGCGGCGCGCGCGGGATCATCATAAACGTCACGGGTTCACTGTCGTTGGAGTTGGAGGACGTCGAGGCGGCCGCCATTCTTGTGCAGAAGGCCGCGCACCCGGACGCGAACATCATATTCGGCGCGGGCTACGACGAGGAGATGGACGACGAGATACGCGTCACCGTCATCGCCACGCGTTTTGACGATAAGCCTCAAACCGGCCAAAAGCAGACTCAGAGATCGGGTCTGTTCTCAGACGCCGTCACACGGGCGTCCGAGTCCCCGGCCTCCTCCGACGCCGCGGAGACGCCGGCGGCGCCGGTAGACGTAAGTCCTCCGCCCGCTCCTCCGGCGCCGCCGGAGGAGGATCCGTTCGATACAATCTTTAAGATATTCAACTCAAAGTAGGCGGCGTGTTGCTTGCCCGCGTCGCGGGCGCCGTGGGCAGTGCGGCGCGGATATTTGTCAGACGCCGTGTTTCACGCAGCGCGGCCGCGCTGTCGTATTACCTCTTTTTGTCCGTGTTCCCGTTTCTGATATGCTGCAGCGCGATTATCGGAAGCCTGAATATCACACAGGAGAGCCTGCTCAGCGGACTCGGGGGCGTCATACCCGATAGCGCCATCGCGGTAATCGGAGATTTTCTGCGCTATGTGGGCGGAAACCGGTCCGCGCCGACTTTCGCGGTGGGATTTGTCGTGATGATAACCACGTCGTCGGCTGCGTTTCGCACGATCATGGGGATTATGAGCGATATACAGGGCGGCGGGCGCTTCGGCGGCGCGGCGGCGCGGCTTCTCAGCTTCGCGCTGTCGGTAGGCTTTCTCGCCGCCATATATCTATCCGGCTTGATCGTTGTCACGGGAGAGTGGTTCATGCGCGTGATACGCCGCAGTTTCGCGTTGGACGATACTCTCGCGTTGTGGAACTGGGTCAGGTTTGTGATCTTGTTTTTGCTTATGCTGGCGGTGATATACGCGATATATATTGTTTCCGCCCCGAAGGAGACGCGCGGCGTCCGCCGTTTGCCGGGAGCGGTATTGGCGGCGTTTTCGCTCGTGGGCGTCAGCTTGGCGTATTCGAGACTGATCAGCGAGTCGGCAAGGTACGCCATTGTGTACGGTTATCTCGCGTCGTTTATAGTTATGCTTGTGTGGCTGTATACGTGCGGAATAATACTTATTATGGGTAATGTTTTCAATATTATTTTGAGAGGTGTTTGTGATGATAAAAATAGTGGCGAGCAATTATATCAAACCGGAGAGCGTAGACGACTTTTTGGCGGTGGCGCAGGAGATGATCACGAAGACAAACGCGAATGATAAGGGTTGTATAAGCTATGCGCTGTACCGGGACACGCAGGATCCGCTCCACTTTACGATGCTTGAGGAGTGGGAGAATGAGGAAGCCATACAGGGACACATGCAGGCGAGTCATTTTGCCGAGCTGATACCGGTGATGGACGGCTTTGCGTCGAGGCCGGGCGAGCTGACCACATACGTAAAAGCGGTCGGATAGCATACGTCGGCGCCGGGACGGAGTATAACGGACGGAAATAAAGAGGGGATATAAGTGGAGTTAGACGGTAAGTACGCGCGGCTCAAGCGTGGTATAGCGGAGTTGGGCGGCATCGCCGTGGCGTTTTCAGGCGGAGTGGACTCCACATTTCTGCTGAAGGTCGCGCACGATGCGCTGCGCGAGAGGGCGATAGCCGTGACGGCGCGCTCGTGCTCCTTCCCAAAGCGCGAGCTGGACGAGGCCGCGGCGTTCTGCGCGGCGGAGGGCATCGAGCACGTGATATGCGACTCCGAGGAGCTTGACATCGAGGGCTTTTCGGACAATCCGAAGAATCGCTGCTATCTGTGCAAGAACGAGTTATTCGGTAAAATATGGAAAGAGGCGCGCGCGCGTGGTATAGATCACGTAGCGGACGGCTCCAATACGGACGACGACGGGGACTACAGGCCCGGGCTCGTTGCGGCGCGGGAACAGCGCGTGGTGAGTCCTCTCAGGGACGCCCGCATGTCGAAGGACGACATACGGGCGCTCTCGCGCGAGCTCGGGCTTGCCACATGGAACAAGCAGTCGTTTGCGTGTCTGTCCTCACGTTTTCCGTACGGGGAGAGCATAACGCGCGAGAAGCTCGGCATGGTGGATAAGGCGGAACAAATGCTGCTCGATCTCGGCCTGCGCCAGGTGCGCGTCCGACATCACGGCGGCCTTGCCCGCATTGAGACGGACGAGCGCGGTATTCAGACGCTTATGCAAAAAGAAGCGCGCGAGTCGGTGCATGAAAAATTCAGAGAATACGGCTTTACTTATGTATCGCTTGATCTGCTTGGCTATCGCACGGGAAGTATGAACGAGACGTTGTGACGGCGCGCTGAGCTTGGGAACACGACCCGGAGGGCGGAACTGACGAACTGGGAGAGATTAGATGGATCAGCTTATTATTGTGCTTGATTTCGGCGGACAGTATAAGGAACTGATAGCGCGCAGGGTTCGGGAGTGCGGAGTATCGTCGGTCATCTGGCCGGGTGACACGGCCGCTGATAAGATAAAGCAGACAAGGCCGATAGGTTTGATTTTGACCGGGGGGCCGGACAGCGTGTATATGCCCGGCGCCCCCAAGTGCGATTCCGGTCTTTTTACTTTGGGCATACCTATACTTGGTATCTGCTACGGATTGCATTTGACCGCTTACGCACTGGGCGGAACCGTGGCGCAGTGCGCCGCGGGGGAATACGGGCGCACCGAGATGACGCTTGACGCGTCGTGCCCGCTGTTTGACGGCATGGATTCCAGACAGGTTGGTCTCATGAGCCACACGGATCAGGTGACGGCGCTTCCGGCGGGTTTTGTGGCGGCAGGGTCGACAAGGAGCTGTCAAAACGCCGTAATCATGGATCGCGCGCGCGCGATATATGGCGTGCAATTTCATCCGGAGGTCGAGAATACGCCGAACGGCACGGCGATGATACGCAATTTTCTGTATAAGGTTTGCAACGCGGCGGGCGGCTACGATATAGGCGAATATGAAGCGCGCGTGATCGACGAGATTCGCGCGCAGGTGGGCGAGGAACGGGTTTTGCTCGGACTCTCGGGCGGAGTGGACTCGTCTGTGTGCGCGGCGTTGCTCGCGAAGGCGGTACCGGGCAAGGTGTACTGTATTTTTGTCGATCATGGCTTTATGCGAAAGAACGAGGGCGACGAGATAGGGGACGCCTTCCCCTGGAGGCGTAAGCTCCGCCTTATACACGTCAGCGCAGGCGCCCGTTTTCTGAAGCTGCTCAAGGGCGTCGAGGATCCGGAGACAAAGCGCAAGCGCATCGGCGCGGAGTTCGTGCGCGTGTTTGAGGATGAAGCCAAGAGACTGGGCGATATAAAGTTTTTAGCGCAGGGTACGATCTACCCCGATGTGGTGGAGTCCGGCGCGAACAAGTCGGCGACTATCAAGAGCCACCATAATGTCGGGGGCTTGCCGGACAGCATGGCGTTCAAGGAACTGGTGGAACCGTTGCGCGGACTCTTTAAGGATGAGGTGCGTATGCTGGGACGGCGCCTCGGACTTCCAAAAGCGCTCGTGGAGCGTCAGCCGTTTCCGGGGCCGGGGCTGGCCGTCCGCATAATCGGCGAGGTCACGTCTGAAAAGCTGGGTATATTGCGGGAAGCGGATTCAATATTCCGCGAGGAGGTCAGGCAGATGCGCGACAGACCTGACCAGTATTTTGCCGTGCTCACCGACACGCGTTCAGTGGGCGTCATGGGGGACTTCCGGACATACGGGTACACCATTGCGCTTCGCGCCGTTAAAACCACGGATTTTATGACGTGCGAGTACGCGCACATACCGCACAAAGTGCTAAAACATACCGTGGCGCGCATTGTCGGGGAGGTTCCCGGCGTCACCCGCGTCGTGTATGACATAACCGGAAAGCCCCCCGCAACGATCGAGTGGGAGTAGCAGTAAGCCCCCGCGACCCGAAAAACGGGCGGGTTCGCGGGGGGATTTTGCTTTTTGATAATAATAGGTGAAATAGTGACTTTTGAAAGAGGCAGTACCGATCTTGCGAGAACAAAAGCCATTGAATGGTTAAAAGTAAATTTGCCTCAATATATTGACAACATAGCTTTTGGATTACCTGAGTATGACGATCGTTTGGATGCATGGAGGGTACCGCTGAAGCTTAATAATAATTGCGATCTTTTGTTGGGCGAAATTAAACTTTCCAGAGATTTAACGAGTATTCTTGATACTACAAAAAAAACTATAATCATCAATAGAATCAAAAAAAACAAGACGTTGGAAAATGAAAATTCAAAACCGAGGGAAAAAGGTGTATTTACCCCCTCTCCCATTCCTAATAAAGTCGTATGGGGTGATAGCACAAAGGTTTTAAAAGACTTTCCGATTGATACTGCTCAATTAGTGTTTACATCGCCGCCCTACTTCAATGCGAAACCGGAGTATTCAGAATATGTGGACTATCAAGAATATTTGGATTTTTTGAGAAAAGTATTTATCAGGTGCCATCAAGTGTTGTCCGAAGGGCGTTTTTGCATCATAAATATTTCACCTATACTGGTAAAGCGGGCATCGCGCAACTCGTCCAGCAAAAGAATAGCGATACCTTTCGATTTACATGGAATTATGGATAGTATAGGTTTTGAGTTTATTGATGATATAATATGGGTTAAGCCCGAAGGTGCGGGTTGGAATCTTGGCCGCGGACGTAGATTCAAAGCTGATAGGCAACCTTTACAATACAAGCCGGTTCCGGTCACGGAATATATTCTGGTATATAGAAAAAAAACCGAGAGACTAATTGATTGGAATATTAGAAATCATTATGATACTTCGCTTGTTGAAAATTCAAAAATTCTTGGCAATTATGATGTTACAAACATATGGCATATTCATCCAAGTACCAATAAAAAACATCCTGCATCATTCCCTGATGAATTAGTCAGACGTGTAATCAGATATTATTCGTTCATTGATGACTTAGTATTGGATCCTTTCGCGGGCTCCGGAACTGTAGGGAAGGTTGCTTTAGAAATGAACAGGAGATTTTTGCTTATCGAAAAGGAGTATGAGTATTTTAATTTAATGAAAAGCACACTTTCAAAATTGTCCCCTGATAATGTGCGTATAGATTATGATGCCCATGAAGAAGAATTGGAGGAATAAGGTTGAAACAAGTTCAACCTTATCATTAAAATCGCGTTTTGCTCGCCCTACGGGCAACCGCAAAACAGGCGCATTATGACTATGCCTTTTCATGATCGTTTTGTGCCTGAAGTGAAATGAAAGGCATGGTCATAAGTATGGATTATTTGCTTGAAACATATGAAAACTGGCTTAATAATCATATAATGCTTGCTGACGCATTTTCCGTAGAATCTTTGAAAGCTCTAACTGTGCATATGCTCATGGGGCGGAACTATAGGTTAATTACCGAGAATAACACAAAAAGTAAATTGATGCTTACATATTTGTGGTTGATGGATATAGTTCAAAATGCAAAAATAGATTATGGCGACAATTGGCAAAAAGATATGTTAAATGATTTATTAAGCATACGGGGTAAAACGCCTGCACAAAAGAATTTAATGTATTGGTTAATCGGTTTGACTGCCAAAACATCTGTAAATTTGGGTATTAGCAAAGAAGATTTCCCGGAATTTCTCAATGATATTTCCCTATATTTGAACCAATTATTTTCTTCTATGAACAGACAAGAGGATATTGATAATGCTTGGCTGTTGATGATGGCCGGCTCTGCAACATTGAATATTAGAGGCTCAGACAAATCGAGAATCGGGAAACAACTCGAAAAGGCGCTTATTAGAGCGTGCTTATACATTCTCGGCTTAGAAGAAGGGAACAATTTTTGGCTTAATATCCAAAGAGATAACGAGGTCGATCGTGAGACAGATGCAGAAATTGCAACTCAAAGGGGTAGAGTTCGAGTTGAGATTGGTCTGATATCGTCTGGAAATCAGGAGGTGACAGAAGATAAAATCGGACGTGTGGGAAGAAATGGAGTAATTATTTTTGACAAGGTGGGTAGCAGAACACGAATATATGATACAGCAGAGCGGCACGGAGTGAAGCTAATTCAAATACGGAACAATCAACCTCTGGTGGAATTACATAGGCATTTGCAACCTTTGGTCGCCACGGAGCTAAACGCACCGCCGGTGTTGGGAAACGACATCCATGATGCGGTGTTTTCGCTTTCTGATGAAATATTTTTACCATAAACGGAGTCCCGAGGTATTGTCTTATCTATGTGAAAACCGGCGGATTGTCTGCGGCGCTTCGTCGGAGCACCCTTTCGCTAAGTCTCGCTTCCGGCTAAAGCCGAAAGCTCGCACGCTGCGGGGCTCCGCCTCTCCGAAACGAACCCACTCCGTTGGGCTTCGTTTCGGCTTTGGACGTCGTCCTCACGCGATGCGTGTGCGGGCGTTCACTCAAAAGGGTGGACGCCTTATTTTTTGCGCCGGGAAGGAGAAAAGGGCGCCATATTTTATCAGTTCTGCAATCACTCTTTATTACTGCGTTTCAGACGGCGGATATCTCTGCAGATGCTTGCAATACTTAGTGCGGAAGAAATCAATACACCAACCATAACAAAATAGTCGCGACCGGCATGGCCGGTAGTGAGCAGCATATAGCCCAAATAGCACACAAACAATGCCACAGCCACTATTAGCAGCAAAATCCGGACAAACATTGTGTCTGCACGCCTTCCGTCAGTAGTTTTTGCTTGCACGATGAACCTGCAACCTTCCTACATATATTACATTATCACACTGTCGCTGTCAACGCGAGAAGCGCCGCTTTGATAAAATGTAAAAAAAGTCACAGATAAAATGTTAAAAAAAGTCCCATTATTGTTGACAAGCTGTTTTTTTAACTGTAAAATTGCGGTACTACATTTTTAGAAAGGTGGACTGCACATGCCACGCGGAGTAAAGGGTTCGGGCAAAGCCCCCGGAAGACCGGCACAGACAAAAGCAACCAAGACGCGCATAGCTGAGATCGACGAGATAATAGAGGACTATAAGGACAAAATCGCACAGCTCCAAAAGGACAGAAAGGAGCTGGTCGCCGTCAAAAACAAGGAGGACGCCAATCTGCTTCTGAAGACCGTTTTGAGCTCCGGTCTCTCGGTGGAGCAAGCGATCAGCGCAATTAGCGGCGTAAAACAATAGTGTACTCCGGTCGCCGCAGCCGGGCGTGTAACAGCGCCCGGTTGCGGCGTGTATCCAAAAAGAAAATTGACGCGGAGTAACATGGGAATTTCCCGGGACGGTGCGAGTATGTCCGGTTTTCTAAAAGAAGTCGACCTGAAGTCGGATATGCCGACGTCCGACACCGCGATAAAACGCGTTACGTACAACATACGCAACGGCAAGACACTGGGAGCGGCGGCTGTAAAGTTCATACACGGGTACGGTTCCACCGGCAAGGGGGGAAAGATACGCGTGGAGACTCGCCGCTATCTGGCCGATCAGAAGCTCAAACGCCATATACGCGATTTTATACCGGGCGAGGAGTTCTCCATTTTTGAGGAGGCCACGCGCGCCGCTTTCGCGCTCTGCGACGAACTGCGCCGCGACCGCGATCTCGACCGCCACAACAACGGCGTCACATTCGTAATTCTGTAGACAGGGGGGACGCGCCCATGTACGAGCTTTTCGTCACGGGGGAGACGCTGCCCGATGCGTATCACTCCGCGCTGTTGGCGCTGCACACGCGCAACAGCGAGGCTATGTGCACCGATTACGACACGCGGCAAAAGGAGGCGTCGTGTACCTTTGTCGCCGAGCGGCCGCTTGGAGAGCCGATGATAAGCCGCCTGTTTATCGGGGACGCGCGCGCGCTTGAGCAATACCGCCAGGAGATGCTTGACGGTATCCTCGATTTTGAGGTGGACAGGGGCAACTGGGAATACACCTATCACAGACGCATGGAGGCGCAGATACCGTGGGTTATCGGCGAATTGCGCCGCAATCCCGATTCGCGCCGGGCTGTCATATCGATACGCGGCGGCGGCGATATGGAATCCGGTTCGCCGGCCTGTCTGCAATCCGTACATTACCTGATACGTGGCGGACTTTTGCACTGTAAGGTGCTCTTTCGGTCAAATGACGCGACGAAGGCCGCTTTTATGAACGCTTTCGCTCTCGTCATGCTGCAAAAGCGCGTGGCGGACACTCTCGGTGTCGCCGTCGGCTCATACACCCACCGCGCGAACAGCTTCCACGTGTACGAGCGCGACTGGCCGATGTTCGACGGATATGTGAGGCGTATCAACAGCGGCGCGAATCTCACCTACAGTTACGAGGGGGAATGGGACGCTCTGATGGAGGAGGCAAAGCCGGAGATTGCCGAGACTGTGCGCCAGCTGCGGGAGGAACGCTGATGGGACTCGGGGCTTTACCGCGCAGGTTTCGGAATTTACCGCGCTGCTTCACCGCCTTATATCCGCGCTGTGCGGCTCAAAAATAATCCTCACGCAGATATACGCCGCGTGAGGATTGCTTTTGCTCCATCTGATTTGCCGGGCGAGCGGAGCACAGCCGCCGCCTCAGTCTATCCTATTGCCGTGAGGCCGCCGTCGGGGTAGAGGATGTTGCCCGTCATGAAGTCCGACGCGGGCGTGGCGAGGAAGACGGCCGTGCCTACGATGTCCTCCGGCATACCCATCTTGCGCAGCGGGTTGCCCTCGCCCTGCTGCTTTAAGTACGCCTCGACGGAGACGCCCGCCTCGGCGGCGCGTTTTTCAAACACGGCGGTCATCATCGGCGTCGCCGTTATGTTCGGCCCAATCGCGTTTACGGTCACGCCGAGCGGCCCGAACTCGCTGGCGAGCTGCTTTGTGAGCATGTCCACCGCGCCCTTTGTGGCGCAGTAGCCGGCGTTACCCGTGCCCTTTGTGGCTATCTTCCCGCGTACGGAGCTGAGGTTGATTATCTTGCCGTAGCCATTCTCCTTGAAGTGCCGCCCAAAGTGCTTTGCCGCGATCATAAAGCTCGTCACGTTCGCGTCGAGCATCTGGCGGAACGTGTCGATGTCGAAATCGAGCGCGTCCTGCTTCTTGTTGAAGCCCTGCGCGTTGACGAGTATCGTAATTTTACCGTACTTGGCTTTTGCCGCCGCGACGAGCGCCTCCACGTCGGCCTCCTTCGTCGCGTCGCCCGCGAAGTAGTCTGCTGCCTTGCCCGTAGCGGCGCGCAGCTCCTCCAGCGCCTTTTTCAGCGCGTCCTCGCGGCGGCTCGAAATCAGCACGTCTGCGCCCGCTTCAAGAAGCCCCTGCGCGATAGCCTGTCCCAGTCCGCCCGCGCCGCCGATTACGACGGCTGCTTTGCCCGTTAGATCGAATAGCTTGTTTGACATAGTAATTTACCTCCAAAATTTTATTTGAATATTCAACCCTTAAGATTGAATGGGTTCGCTGTTGAAGTACAGCTCGTCGGGACACATATCAATTCCGCCCGTCCACTCGATTGATACCGGACTCACCCTCACGGAATTGAAAACCGCCGCGTTTCGTAAAGGAGCGAAGAATCTTTCGTCCAGGTAGGGTTTCACGTCAAATATGCGCTTCTCATCATTATCGAATGTGACTAATAGCTTATAGTCTTCAAGCGGCTTGACGCCGACAGGATAATAGCTGTTCACTCTTATCCCTCCAGTCCCCTGATCTTTATGACCTCGTCGTTCTCATTCAGAGCCGTCCACGCAGCGTTAATTTCATCCTCGCGCAACGCGACCCACGCCTCGACATACTTTTGCTGTTTGCGCGGAAGTTCACCCGCCAGTACTTCTCCGTCGGCAGCGATTGACAACCTCTCTCCGGAAAAAACAGCGTGTACGTGCGGCTTTTTGTGTGGGCTGTTTTTTTCTTTGAACATATAAATCAGTATACCGAAAAAACTTGAAACCAGCGGCATGAAAGTGTATCCCTTCTTTTATGAGATTGAATGGGTTCGCGCGGTCATACAGCTTCGATTATTGCGGCTTGACCCATGCCGCCCGCGATGCACAGCGACGCGAGACCGTATCTGCTGCCGCGCTTTAACATCTCGTGCAACAGCGTGACCATTATGCGGCAGCCCGACGAGCCGACGGGGTGCCCCAGAGCGATGGCGCCGCCGTTGACGTTTGTGATCTCCGTATTTATGCCGAGTTCCTTTATGACGGCCAGCGACTGCGCCGCAAACGCCTCGTTGAGCTCTATAAGCTCCATCTGCCGGAGCGCCATGTCGGCGCGCTTGCACGCCTTGCGTATCGCGGGAACCGGCCCGATGCCCATTACGCGTGGATCGACGCCGCAGACGGCGTGGCTCACGAATCGCGCCAGCGGCCTAAGACCGAGCTCCTGCGCTTTTTCGGCGGCCATTATGAGCATGGCGGAAGCACCGTCGTTACGCCCGGAGGAGCTGCCCGCCGTGACGGAGCCATCCTTTTTGAACGCCGGAGCGAGCTTTGCGAGCTTTTCCGGCGTCGTCGCGCGCGGGTACTCGTCCGTGTCGAACACTATGGGGTCGCCCTTGCGCTGCGGTATGACGACGGGGACTATCTCGTCCTTGAAGCGCCCGGATTTGATGGCCTCCGCCGCGCGGCGCTGGCTCTCATACGAGAACGCGTCCATCTCCTCACGCGTCACGCCGAACTTCTCCACGATATGCTCGCCGCCCGCCATGCCCATGTTGAATACGCCGTAAAGCTCCTGCGGCTGGCTCTGGAACTGCCCCTCCGTGAGGGAATCGAGAAGCTGCGTGCTGCCCGTGCCGAGTCCGTAGCGCGCGCCGCGTATATAAAAAGGCGCCGTTGACATGCTCTCCGTGCCGCCCGCTATGACGACGTCGGAATTACCCGTTTGTATGCTCATAACGCCGTTCACCACGGCCGTCATGGCGGACGCGCACTGGCGCATGACGGTGTACGCCGGCGTCTCCTCCGGTATACCCGCCCGCAGTGCGGCGATGCGCGCTATATTCGGGTTATCCGAGGACTGCCGGCAGTGACCCAGTATGACCTCACATATCTCCTTCGGGTCGATACCCGAGCGGTCGAGGGTTCCCTTGACGACGACGCGCGCAAGCTCCTCCGGCCCAAGATCCTTCAGGGTTCCCCCTATAGCGCCCACCGCCGTGCGGCAGGCGTCCACAATGACGACATCTCTCACATTCATTCTCCTAATATATTGTTTTTCCCCTGCGTCCGTTACGCCCTCTCCAGATACGTCATCGCGACGTAGTGGTCGGCGTCGGTCTTTGCCTTGTACGTCACGGGCTTGTAGCCCGGGGCCTCTATGGTGACCGTGGCGTCCGCGTTCTTAGGCAGCCACTCTATCTCCCAGTCGCCGAAGTAATTCGTCTCCGTCGTGAACGTCTCGCCCCCGGCCTCCACCGTGACCTTAGCCCCGATGAAGACTTCCTCCTCATCCGGCGGGCGGTAGACCGTACCCGCGAGGAACACCGTCGGTATATTGAGGTATTTGACATTCGTCTCGCGGCCCGCGATAGGCTCCGGAGGCGTGAAGCGCTGCGACGCGACGAGCCTGGATATTTCGCTGTTCGGGTCGTCGAGGTCGCCGAAAATGAGCGCCCTGTTCGGACAGGCCTCCACGCAGCGCGGCCGTTTGAGCGACGGGTCGCCCAGATACGACAGATAGTCCGGGTCGTCGAGCAGCTCGGCGCACATCGTACATTTCTGCGGTATCTCAAGCTCCTCGTTCCAGAAGACGGCGCCGAGAGGGCAGGCGTCCGCTATCTGTTTTTGACCCTTCGACTTCACGGGGTCGATTATCACTATGCCGTCGGGCCGTTTGTAGACGGCGCCGCTTTCCGCCGCCTCGAGACACTCCGGCTCCTGGCAGTGCGCGCAGAGCGTCGGCACCGTGGCAGTCTTGATCCTGCGCGAGTCGTCGCCGCGCTCCCACTCGCGGATGTTTATCCAGTACTGCCCCATCATGGGCTGCTTAGCGCTCAGGGGCGTGTCGTACCCGCAATGCTCGTCCTTGCACGCGGTAAAGCAGCAGTAACACGCCATGCACATGCGGGAATCGACGGCTATACCAAGTCTCATAGTCAGATCGCCACCTTTCCGGCCAAAGCCGATTTTACTTTTGCCTGGATTTTTTCAAAGCCGTGTCCCTCGATTATCTCGACGCACGTCTCGGCGTCGGGATCGGCTTCCTTTGCGACTTTATCGAGCTTATACTCAAAATACTGCGTCCTCGGCATTTCACCATCGTACTTGCATACGTCGAGCAGCGTGGAGTTCGGCGCCATGCCCGGCACCATGTCGCCCATGAGGCGACCCGGCGAGAGCACGTTGACGCAGCCGCCGATGTCCATTGACGCCGTACCCGGCTCCACCGGGTTATATATGCCGGACGAACCGTAGGCGTGTATCGTGTTCTCCTCCACGCGGTACGTCACGCGCGCCACGCAGAGCACGCTGCCGCGCTCGTTGAACAGCAGTATCATATCGCCGTCCGCTATGCCCTTTTCCTCCGCCTTTTTGGGGTGTATGCGCGCCACGAGGTACGGATTGCCGTCGATATACCGCCGGTTCTCCGGTATCTCCCATATCCACGGCGTAGACGAGTTGTGCTGCGTGTGATAATCGAAACGCGGGTGCGGCGTTATGAGGTGGAACGGGTATTTTTTGGCCTTTATGGAGTGGTGCCCCTCCCACGAGTGCTTGTACGTCGCGATGGGTGTCCGCGCCTCGTCGTGCGGCGCCCAGTAGAGCAGGGATTCCGATACGAACTCGAACTTGCCCGTGAACGTGCCGAGCTTGCCCTCCTCCTGAAACGGCTTGTGGTTCGGCGTGTCGCACGGGAACCCCTCCGCAAACCAGCGGAAGCCGGGATGCCGCTCCCAGTTCTCCGGCACGCCCGCCACGTAGTAGCCCTTCTCTGTGAATTCCTCCCACGATATTCTGCTGCACAGGTCGGATTTCTCCCAGAAGCGCTTACACCAGTCGAGCTCTGTGCGCCCCTCGGTGTACTTATCGCCCCAGCCGAGCCGCGCGGCGACCTGCGAGAATATCCAGTAGTCCGAGCGCGACTCCCACAGCGGCTCTATGGCCTTGTCCTGAAACACGACGACCTGCCACGAGTTGCCAGTCTGCGAGTGCGACTGATAGCCGCCGTTACCGGAGTTGCACAGCTCGCCTATGTCGTAGCGCTCCAGATTTGAACACGCGGGCAGTATCACGTCGGCGAAGCGGGCCTCGCCGTGGAAGTGGATATCCTGATTGACGACGAATTCAAGCTCCGGAGACTGGTACATCTTTATCCATTTGTTCGTGTCGAGCATTGTGCCCATGAACGTGCCGCCGTAGCGCCAGAACATATGCACCTTTGAACACCCGGGCTTGGGGTAGATGTTCTCCGTGAACTCTAGGTCGATGCCGCCGCCGCAGAAGCCCTCGCCGTACCACTCGTAGTGGCCGTCCAGTATGGCGTCCGGCACGTTCGGGCGGTAGAGCTTCTGTGTGACGGAGTTGACCGCCGTGACGTCGGCTATGGGCTGGTTGGCTATCTGCGAGAGCGGGTCCGAGTACCCGCCGAACCAGAAGCCGTAGTCCATCGGCGCGCCTGTAGTGCCCACCCAGATGTTCTGTCCCGGCTTGCCCATGCCCTGCATCGCAAAGAGCTGAACCATGAGACGCGCGAATTCCGTGCCGTTTGCCGTGCGGCACACGCCGCCGAAGCCGCCGCGCAGCCCGGAGCCGCCCATTGTCTTTGTGGAGGCCCAGCGGCGGGCGAGCGCCTTGATGTCGGCGGCCGGTATGCCCGTCTCGCCCTCGGCCCATTTTGGCGTTTTCGGCAGCCTGTCCGCGCCGTTTCCAAGAATATAGTCCGCCCACTCGTCAAAACGGTGCGCGTGTTTGGCGATATACTCCTTGTCGTATGTGCCCTCGGTGAGCCAGACGTGGGCTATACCCTCGCAGAGGGCGGCGTCGGTGCCCGGGCGCGGCCCGAACCACTTGTCGGCCTGCTTAACGGATGAGAAGTTGTTGTACGGGTCTATATAGATGAACGCAACACCGAGGTCGTCCAACCAGTGGCGCCACATCGTGGACTCGTTGCCGGCGTAGCCGCCGCGCGTCGTGTCGGGGTCGTGACTCCACATTATCATCGTCTCGACGTTTTGGAGCGCGTCCTCGAGGAGGTCGAACGCCTCCGTGCCGCCGAGACGCCAGTAGTAGCCGTAGGTGTGGGGCGCGCCCCAAGTGAAGCCCTCCCACGAGTCCGGGTTATCCTTTATTTCCGTGTAGCCGAGCATCCTGAAAAACCGCGCGAACGCCGAGAGCTTGTAGCCCACCAAGCCCCACGAGTGGTGCGAGCCCGTACACGCCGTTACGGTCTCCTTGCCGTATTTTTCCTGCAGACGCTTTACCTCGCGCACGACGAGGTCGAGCGCCTCGTCCCACGTGGCCCGGCGGTAGCCGGATTTGCCGCGGTTTTGCGTATTGCGGTTTTGCCCGTCGGGCGTCTCCGCGAAGTCCTCGCGGATCATGGGGTAGCGTATCCTGTCGTAGGAGTACGCCCTGTTTTTTTCGGTGAGCGCGATAAACGCCGGCTGCGCCTTGCGGTTGGGCGTGAACTCGTGTCCGCGGGCCTTTATCACCCAGCCGGGCGGGTCGTTCCTGTCGAAAACTATGGGCCGTACGCGCCTTATGACGCCGTCGACGGTGTGGATAGCGATGGGCCCGCCGACGCATATGCTGTGCGTTACTTTCTCCGCCATATTCGTATTCCCTCCCGTTATTCCGCTTCGACGAGCGACTTGGCGAAGTCGTCGTCGTAACGTATCTTTATCATCGGCCCCGTCATATTGCCGTCCGCGATCTCAAACAGCCGGATGTTGAACACGTCGGACACGACGACCTTGTAGAGCTTGCCGTCGGGCGCCTTGTAAAACCCGCCCAGCTTGAACAGATGCTGCACCATTACGCTGTTGGCCATGTATCAGACGCCCCCTCTCACGCGCTTATAGCTGTTTTGAGTTCCGAACTTCTCGTAGCGTACGTCTCCCTCGCGCTTCCAGCCGGGAACGCTCCCGATTGCCGCTTCTATGGCCGCCACATCTTCGGGCTTTGCCACGCCCTGTCCCCCCAGTCCCTCGTACCAGATCTGCCGCGCGCAGATGAGGTCTCCGGGGAAGCCGGACAGGTATTCCGCGACCGCCCGATCCAGTTGTGGGGCGTTGCCGGTGTCAACTCTCGCCATGCTCTCTCCTCCTTATCGTCACACATCATAAAATATATTCATACGATTATAACCCATTCCGGTCGCCTTCGTCAATTACGAAAATGGCGAAGCGTTACAAAAATTTTTATGCCTGGCCACGCTTGCGGTCTCCGGCGCGGACGGGACGCGCCGCTTAGACGGACGACCTGCGCGGATTATTCGCGCGGGCGGCGGGCTGCGCCGTCCGCGGCGCCCGGAGCCATAAGTTATTATTATAATGTAATGATTCTTCAAAATGGCTGTGCGAGTTGACATGAGTTTGTGCATATTGTATACTTTTGTCGCTTGTTCGCGCGGCGCGTTAGTGCCATACGGCGCAATCGCAAAAGCCGCGACGCGGCATCGCGGCGCGCGGCGAGGCTGTTTGCCGTGTGTAAAAATTTTTTAGGAGGAACTGTTAAATGAAAAGAGCAATGAAGATCATAGCGACGATCCTGACAATCGCGCTCGCAGTATCGGTGATATCCTCGTGTGCGCCTAAGGAATCCGACGCGGGCGACGCGCCGGTGGCCGGCGGCATCGCGCTGAGCGGCAAGGATATCAGGAACGACCCCCTCAAGATAGCGTACATAACGCTGTCAACGGCGGGAATCGGCAACAGGATGCACGAATTGGCTTACGAGGAGCAACTGAGCTACTATCCAAACGTGGACTTCCAGTTCTTTGACGGCGAGTATAACCCCGACAGACAGCGCCAGATACTCAACGAGTGCGTCACGCAGAAGTACGACGCCGTCATCATCGAGGCGATGGGCACCGAGGAGCTCAACCGCGCCATCGTGGAGGCGGAGGAGGCGGGCATACCGGTCATCACGATGAATTCGGGCGCGTCCGCTATACACACGCTGCACATAGAGGGCTCCGACTATGAGATCGGCTACAAGGCGGCGGAGCTGTTGGGCGAGGCCATAAACGGCACGGGCAACGCGATACTGCTTGACGTTCCGGCCGAGCAAAAGGCGATGGGACGCATGGGCACGGGCTTCGAGGAGGGTCTCGCGGCTAAATTCCCGAACATCAAGCTGCTGGAGAAGCCCGGCATAGCCAACTGGAGCCAGGAGAACGCCAACACCGCGATGCGCGATTTTCTGACAAAATACCCCAATCCCGGCGACATCAACATAGTCTACGGCGCCTCGGACGACATCGCGATCGGCGCGATTCAGGCGATTGAGGCGGCGGGCCGGCAGGACGAGGGGATACTCGTATTCGGCAACATGGGCTACCCCACGGGACTTCAGGCGGTCAAAAACGGGAGCATGTTCGGAACGGGCTTTTCGGACATCTATCTCGAGGACACGTCGAGCCTCACCCTCGCGCTGTATTTCATTTCCGCGGGCATCAACAGCATTTCCGCGGGATATACGAAGACGCCGGTAATAAGCATGTACGTCCCCCCGATAACCGCAGAGAATATCGACTCATATATCGAGGTCTCGCACTGGAAGCAGGTACCGGGCGTATTCACAAGCTGACCTCCCGCAGGTTTGTCCGTTATGAAGCTGAGAATCTCCACGCGTAACGTCCGCAAGCTGGTGTCGGCGGGGCTGGTGGTCGTCCTGATGCTTGTGTTTTCACTGAGCGCGGACTCGTTTTGGAACTGGCGCAATATGGGAAATCTGTTCCACGACGCCGCGTTTCTGGGACTTATCGCGCTTGGACTGTCGTTTGTGATGACAGGCGGCGGAATCGACCTCTCCGTGGGCGGCATAGTCTGCGTGACGGCTATCCTCGTCTCGCGCTTCGGCACTCTGGGCGGCTCGTCCGTCCCCGGGGTGCTCGCGGCGCTGTTCGCCGTGCTGTGCGGCGGCGCGTTCGGACTTATCAACGGCGTCCTCGTGACGCGCGTACGCCTGACCGAATTTGTCACGACCCTTGCGACGGGCATTCTCTATTCCGGCCTGGGACTCCTGCTGGCGTACCGCGATAACGGCAAGCTGTCGGGCGTTATTGTGCCTAAGGGCATACAGAACGAGAGCTTTCTTTCGCTCGGCGAAAAGGTGGGCGGAACGGGCGTTTTCCTTGTCACATATATATGGATTGCGCTCTCCGCCGCCATGTATTTCGTCATGCGCAGGACGAACTTCGGCCTGCACACATACGCCATAGGCTCGCACAGCAGATCAGCCGGGATGTCGGGCGTCAATGTCAGGCGGATCAAAACGCTGGGCTTTGTGATAAGCGGAGCGTTCGCGGGACTGGCATCTGCCATGCTGACGGCCAACATGACGGCGGCCTCCGCGAGTCTTGGCAATAACGGGTACGAATTTCAGGGCATCGCCGCCTGCGTAGTCGGTGGGATAGCGCTCGGAGGCGGCAAGGGAGACCCGGTAAACGCGATGATCGGCGCCATCTTCCTCCAGACGATTCTCAACGGGCTGCTCAAGTTCAATATTCAGGCGTATTGGTCATACGTCATACAGGGCGTCATTATAATCGCGGCGACGGCGTTCGACACACTGTTTGGCCGTGTGACGCATATGCTGCGCGAGCGGCGCTCCATTGCCGGAAGGGAGGCGGTCTGACACATGAGGCCGACCTTGAAGAAGCCGGAGCGGACGCCGGACGGCGGCGCGGAGCGGACGGTCACGTTCGAGGACCGCGCCGGCAAGTCGCTGCTGCGGACGGAGGGCGTGTACAAGCAGTTCAACGGCGTGACAGTGCTGCGCGACGTCGCGCTTGATGTCAGGTACGGCGAGGTACACGCGCTGATGGGGGAGAACGGCGCGGGCAAGAGTACAATTATAAAGATAATCACGGGCGTCTATGAGAAGGACGCCGGGCGGATAATGATAGACGGCGAGCCCGTTGAGATAAACGACAGCCACGACGCGCGGCGCGCGGGCATCTCCGTCATCTATCAGGAGCTGTCGCTCGTCCCGGCGCTCACCGTGGCGGAGAACATCTTTCTCGGGCAGGAGCCGGGCAGATACGGCGTCACGGGCAGGAGCGAGATGCGCGAGCGCGTCAGCGCGCTCATCGACCGGTACGGCTTCCGGATAGACCCGGACGCCGTGGTGGACTCGCTCGGCATGTCGCAGCGACAGATGGTGGAGATACTAAAGGCGCTCTCGACCGACGCGAAGCTCGTCATAATGGACGAGCCGACGTCGTCGCTGAGCACGGCGGAGTCGGAGCGCCTGTTTGAGACGATCGATCTGCTCAGGCAAAAGGGCGTGGGCATCTTGTACGTCTCGCACAGGCTGGAGGAGGTTTACCGGCTGTCCGACCGCCTGACGGTCATGCGCGGCGGGGAAGTGGTGGGCGTGCTCGACCACGACGAGATCGTCCCCAAAACGGTCACGACCATGATGATCGGGCGGGAGATACGCGACGCCAACGCGAGGCGCGGCTACAAAATTTATGAGGATAACGTCCTGGAGGTGTCGCATCTCCGCTACGGTAAACTGCTCCGGGACGTGAGCTTTAAGGCGTACGGCGGCGAAATACTCGGTATCGGGGGACTCGTCGGCTCCGGACGCACGGAGCTTGTCAAGTGTATTTACGGCGCGCTCCGCCGCTCGGGGGGCGACGTCACATACCGCGGCGCGCCTGTCTCAAAATCCATCGGACGCAATATAAGGGCGGGCTTCGGCTTTGTGCCGGAGGACAGGCGCGTAGAGGGCCTTTTCCCCGCGCTGTCGATCGGCAGAAATATAACGGTGGCGAGCCACGACAAGCTATCGCGCGTGAGTGTGATGAACAAGGGCGCGGAGCAGCGCTGGGCGGAGGAAGCGATAAAGAATTACGACATACGCCCGAGGGACCGCGGTTACCGCGCGGCCAATCTCTCGGGTGGAAATCAGCAGAAGGT
Source organism: Oscillospiraceae bacterium (assembly GCA_031270395.1). Taxonomy (GTDB): domain Bacteria; phylum Bacillota; class Clostridia; order Oscillospirales; family Oscillospiraceae; genus JAISBX01. The sequence goes on along the minus strand of JAISXU010000090.1, from coordinate 30,988 downwards.
GGTGCTCGGGCGATGGCTTGCGCGCGAGCCCGACGTATTGCTGCTCGACGAGCCGACTGTCGGCGTAGACGTCGGCGTGCGCGCGGAGTTGTACGAGTACGTCCGTTTTCTGGCGTCGCGCGGCTCGATAATCATCATGGTGTCCTCTGATCTGTTTGAGCTGACCCACATCGCCGACCGTATTCTGGTGATGCACGGCGGCGTGTTCTTCGAGGAATTCACCGGCGCCGCCGCGACGCAGGCCGCCGTACTTCTGGCGGCGTCGGGCCAGCACACGGACGAGGGGGTGGCTCTGATATGAGCGTAAGGCGATTTTTCGGCGGCGCGTGGGGACAGCGCATAGTGATCCTTGCGTTGATATTCGCCGTCATGGCCGTGGCGGAGCCGAAGTTCTTCACGGGCTCGAACGCGTCGAGCGTCCTGTTCGCCATTTCCATCTACGGTATGATGGCCTGCGGGATGCTGTTCGTCGTGCTGTTGGGCGGTCTGGATCTGTCAGTCGGTTCCATGGCGGCTGTTTCGGCGTGTATAGTCGCGCAGATCACGATGAAATCCGGCTATTCCGGCGCGGGACTGCTGACGGGTATCGTCGCCGCGATTGCCGCATCCATTGCCGTCGGCGTGCTGCACGGACTGTGCGTGACGTATATGCGCATGCCGTCCTTTATCGTCACGCTGTCAACGAAGTACATACTCTACGGCGTCGCGCCGATAATTACGGGCGGCTCGTTCATCTATTATCCGCAGGAGATGGACTCGAATTCCGCGGTAAATTTCATCTACAGTTTGGGCAATAAGCGGATAGCCAACGTCCCGATGCCCGTCATTTTCTTTGCGGCGGTCGTCGTGATCGCCGGCTTTACGCTCGCCTCGACGACTTACGGGCGCCGGCTGTACGCGCTCGGCGGCAATCCCACGGCGTCGGCGCTCGTCGGCGTGCGCGTACGGCGCGATACCGTCGCCGCCTACGTCGTTTCGAGCTTATTGGCCGCACTGAGCGGCATCGTGCTCTCCTCGGTCAACATGCAGGCCGGCCAGACTCTGGCGCAGGGCTATGAGGGCAGCGTCCTTATGGCGATGATCGTAGGCGGCATAAACCTCGCCGGCGGCGAGGGCACCATCTCCGGCGCCGTTTTCGGCGCGCTGTTCGCGGGGCTCATCAATAATATGATGACGCTCCTGAGCGTACCGTCCGACTTTCAGAAGGCGGTTCAGGGCGCCATCATTCTTGTCGCGGTCTGCATAAACGCGTATTCCGGCCGGCGCGCGGGTCGCGTAAAGCTGCCCGCGGCGCCCGCGGAGAAGTGAAAGGCGGAGTCATAATATGGCGGAGTATAGATTCCCGGAGCTATTTAAGCCGATACGTCTGGGCGGGACGACGTTTCGCAACAGGATATTCTCGTCGCCGCAGGATACGTACAGGCTGACCGGGGAGAATTTTCTCAACGACGACGCGACGGCGTTTTACGAGGTAAAGGCGCTCGGCGGCTTTGCCTCGGTCTGTCTGGGCGATTTTATGGTCGATTCTCTGGCGGGGCACTCGCATCCGTTTCAGCTCCGTGGCGACGACGTGAAAGGGCGCGTCAGCCTGACAAAGACGCTGAACGCCATCACGCGGCACGGCGCCGTGTCGGCGGTCGAGTTGAACCACGCGGGCGGAAACGGCGGCGTCCTGTACGAGCGCAACGGACGTTACACGCGGGACGCGGACGGCGCGGACGGCGAGGGCTTCATATTCGGCGTCAGCGACGGGGAGCGCGGCGGCGTGCCGGTGCGCGCTATGGACGAGGCGTGGATAGAAAGGCTCATAGGCTGTTACGCCGAGGCCGCCGCGTTTGCCAGAAAGTGCGGCGCCGGGATGATAACATTACACGGAGGGCACGGCTGGCTGCTCGCGCAGTTCATGTCGCGCGCCGCCAACCACAGGAAAGACGGGTGGGGCGGCACGCTGAAGAACCGGATGCGGTTCCCGCTGGCCGTAGTCAAGGCCGTGCGCGACGCGGTGGGCGCCTCCGTACCCATTGAGATGCGCATATCCGGAGCGGAGCACATACCGGACGGCTACGGTATAGAGGAGGGCGTGAGGATAGCAAAGGCGCTCGACGGACTTGTCGATTTGATACACGTCTCCGCGGGACACCACGAGAACGACGCCGCGTCGATGATAACGCATCCCACGATGTTTTTGCCAGACGGCGTAAACGTGAAGTACGCCGCCGCCGTAAAAAAGAAGGTAAAAACGCCGGTGGCGACGGTCGGCGCGCTGACCGAGCCGGCGCACATGGAGGAAATACTGCGTTCGGGACAGGCCGACGTCGTGCAGCTCGGGCGCCAGACCCTCGCGGATCCCGACCTGCCGGCGAAGGCGCGCTGCGGGCGTGAGGATGAAGTCAACCAGTGTCTGCGCTGTCTCACCTGCTTTTCGGCGAGCACGTCGAGCGGCATATTCTACTGCGCCGTCAATCCCGTCATAGGGAGGGAGCGGGACGCGCTGTACGCGCCGCCCGTCCGCAAGCGCAAAAAGGTTCTGGTGGCCGGGGGCGGAGTGGCGGGTATGCAGGCCGCGCTGACGGCCGTCCGCATGGGGCACGAGGTTATACTGTGCGAGAAGGGGAGCGCTCTGGGCGGGACCCTGTTATGTGAGGCCGGCGTACCCTTTAAGAAAAAGCTGATGAAATACCTCGAGCGGCAGGCGCTTCTCATATCCCGGACGCCGATCCGCGTGCAGCTCGGCGTGACAGTGACGCCAAAGGTCGCCCAGGGCATAGCCCCGGACGCGATAATCGCGGCTCTGGGCGCGCGACCGATCCTGCCTAAGCTGCCGGGAATAGGCAGGGCGGTGATGGCAGAGGACGTCTACACCGATCTGTCAAAGGCGGGGCGCGAGGTCTGCATAATCGGCGGCGGACTCGTGGGCCTTGAGCTCGGGATATATCTCGCGCAGCACGGCAGAAACGTCACCGTAGTGGAGATGGCGCCCACGACGCTCGCCTCCGGCGGCGAGCTTGCGACGTCGGAGCGCATAAGCCGCCCCGAGGCGCTCGACGCGGACGCCAATATCGTGCACGGCATAGCTCTGGCGCAGGAGATAAAAAAGCTGGATAACATGAGGATACTGACAAGCACAAAGGCCCTTGCCGTCCTGCAGCGGTCGCTGCGGGTGGAAGGGCCGGATGGCGTGTGTGAAATTGAGGCGGGCAGCGTCGTTTGCGCCGTGGGGCAATCGCCGCTTACGGACGAGGCCGCCGCGCTGTCGCGGTGCGCGCCGGAATTTTATCAGGTGGGCGACTGCCTTGTCCCAAAGAACATCCAGGCGGCCACGCAGGCGGCGTATCAGGCGGCGCGCGACATCGGGAGGTTCTGACGGCGGGTCCGAGCCGCGCCGCCGCCGCCGCGAGCCGGGCCCGCGGCGGACGTCAGGATGGTCTCGGACCCTTCCCGCGTACTATGCACTCGGCCGTCGCGCCGCCGACCGTCACGGTCAGCTTTGCCGTACCCCGGCCTATACCGGTCACGGTTCCGTCCTGGTTGACCATAAACACTTCTTCATCACTGCTCTCCCAGACGGGAGTATACTCCGTTTCCGCCGGGACTGTCCTCGCCTTTAGAGCAACCTCCTCGCCTGTCCAGACGGAAAACTCCTCCGAGATAGCGGTTCCCGCATACGTCATCTGCACCGACTCGACGGGCTGCGGAGTCGGGGAGGGCGAGGGGCTGGGGGTGGGCGTCGGGGTGAGCGTAGGCTGTGTTCCGGGCTGCGTGTTCACATCGCTGTCGTCCGGAATGTCCGGAGAGCCGCCGGGATCGTCGGTCACGGCGCCGCTCGGGTCGGACGGCGGGTCGTCGCCGCGGTCAGCCAGGCTTGTAAACAGCAGGGCGCCGACGGCAATGATCAGTGCGGACAGTATGAGGATTCCTATTGTGGCCTTGCCCTTGAAGGAGTCGTCGCCGCCGGCGTGCTTACCGGGCGACCCGCGTCTCGCCCCGCAGTAGGGGCATCGGCTTCGTATGCCGGAAAAACGCCGGTCACATTTCTTGCACTTGACGTCTGGTACGATAGCCATATAAATACCACCATTTCTCCGGCCTTGAATTTATGTCGTCACGCAGTATATCAGGCCCTGACTCCGCCGCCGGAACGGATAGTCGCTATCATGCGCCTGACGAGATTCTACAACATCTTTGGTATTTAGTCAATATATAAAATTGAGTCGCGGACGAAATTTACAGTAGAAATTATTCGGTTGCGCGCGAGAGGGGTATTGTGTATAATCCGGGTATATATTTTGATGCGGGAATGGTGAGGTCGCGCGCTTATGACGGGTAATACACTCTACGTCGTAGTTCCGTGCTATAACGAGGCGGAAGCGCTCCCGGGGACGTCCGGGGTCATTGCGGATAAGCTGCGGGCGCTCATGCGCGCCGGGAAGGTGTCGGAGGACAGCCGCGCGCTGTTTGTCGACGACGGCTCGCGCGACGGCACGTGGGCGCTGATATGCTCGCTGTGTGAGCAATCACCGATATTTACCGGCATAGCGCTCAGCCGCAACCGCGGACACCAGACAGCGCTGCTGGCGGGGCTCATGGCGGCGCGCGGAGCGGCCGATATGACCATCTCCCTCGACGCCGATCTCCAGGACGACGTCGACGCGATGGACGCTATGGTGGACGCCTTCCTCGGCGGGTGCGATATCGTCTATGGCGCGCGTTCGCGCCGCGACAGCGACGCCTTCCTCAAACGCTTTACCGCCGTGAGCTACTACAGGCTGCTGCGCGCGCTGGGCTGCGAGGTGGTGTTCAATCACGCCGACTACCGCCTTATGAGCGCGCGCGCGCTCGACGCCCTCGCGCAATACGGGGAGAGCGATCTTTTTCTGCGCGGCATCGCGCCTATGCTCGGCTTCAAAACGGCGACGGTCGAGTACGCGCGCGCGGAGCGCTCGGCTGGGGAGAGCAAGTACACGCTGAAAAAGATGCTGAAGCTGGCGTCCGACGGCGTGCTCTCGCTGTCGCTCGCGCCCGTGCGTCTCGTGATGGGCGCGGGACTCGTCATGCTGGCGGCCGCGCTCGTGCTGCTCGTTATCGCGCTCGCGGGGGGCGATGCGCGCCGGTGGAGACTCGTAGCCGCCTCTGTCTGGGGCGCGGGCGGGATTGTAACGCTCGCGCTCGGCGTCGTCGGCGAGTACGCCGGGCGGGCGTATCTGGAGGCCAAGCGCCGCCCGCGGTACATCATAGCCGATACCGCAGGCCTGTCCGTACGCGATACGGAGGCCCGCCGAGACGCGGACGAGACGCGGTGAGCGCTCCGGAGAGAGGCTTCAGACACTCGAAGTCGATGGGACAGAATTTTCTCGTAGACGGCTCGGTGGCGGAGCGCATAGCGCGCGAGGCGCGGCTTGACGCCTCGTTCGGCGTTTTGGAGATCGGCCCGGGCGACGGAGCGCTGACGGAACATCTGTGCCGCGCCGCCGGGCGCGTCGTGGCAGTAGAGCTTGACGGGCGGCTGCTGCCCGGGCTTGCCGGCAGACTCGCGGATTTCCCAAATGTGGAAATATTGCACGGAGATATTTTGAAGCAGGACGTCCGCCGTATCGCCGCCGAGAAGCTGAGCGGCCTTCACCCCGTGGTGTGCGCGAATCTGCCGTACAATATAACTACGCCCGTTATCACGGCGCTATTGCGCTCGGAGGCCTTTGAGACAGTCTCCGTCATGACGCAGCGCGAGGTCGCGGCGCGCGTCTGCGCGCGTCCGGGTGCGCCGGACTGCGGGGCTTTTTCCATCTTATGCCAGTTCTACGCGGATTGCGAGATACTGTTCGACGTGCCTCCCGGCGCGTTTTTCCCGCGCCCCGCGGTGTGGTCGTCCGTGGTGCGCATGACGGCGCGCTCCGAGCGCGCCGTCGCAAGCGGGGACGAGGAGTTCTTCTTTCGCGTCACGCGGGCGGCATTCGCGCAGCGGCGCAAGACGCTCGTAAACGCGCTGCACTCCGCGTTCGGACGGAGTCTTGGCAAGGCGGAGCTGGCGGACACGCTCTCGTCGCTGGGGTACGCTCCCGCGATCAGGGGCGAGACAGTCGATATAGCGGGCTTTGCCGCGATCGCCGCCGCGCTTCGTCGGCGTGGACTGCGCTAAGCTCGGAGCAGTGTACACACTACTCCTCGCCCGCTCCGTCACGCCTCCTCTCCCGCGCGCAACCGCTTGCGCTGGGTTGCGCGCGGATACCCTTCATCATTTATGGATTCATTATTCATTATTAATTCGTCTTCGCAAAAATTCTTTTCGCCACAGGCGAAAAGGAGGAAAGGCGGATCAATTGAGAGGTGATACTTGCATCATGAGACTCAGCATGTGGCTTTTGCTTGACGAATTGAGGGAGCTTGGCGCGTCCGGTTCGATTACCGGCGGCGAAAGGGTCCTCCGCGGCGCCCGTCTATTCCCGTGCTCTGAAGCTATTTCTGCCGATACCGTCTGTATCGGGAGCGCGGACGGGCTTGCCGGCGGCTTGAATGAGGTCTGGCTGACGCACGGCGACGATATAATCCGCGTCCCGAACGCCTCCGTCGCGGACGTGTTCAACAGAGTATTGTACATTTTTGAGCGATATTTGCTGTGGAGTACGCGGCTCCGCGACGCGCTTCACGGTGAAAACCCGTTTCAGGCGATTATTGACGTCGCGCATGAGCTGATTCCGGCGCCGATGTTTTTCGGTCAGCGCAATCTGCGTATTTTGGCTATCACACATTGCTATTCGAGGGAGGAAGTGTTTGACGAATGGGATGAGATGAAATCCTCCGGCACTATCCCGATGCGTATGCTGGAACGGCTGAAAAAGTATAATTTCTGGCTGCAATACCCCGAGGAAACCGACTTGGCGGTCATTCCCGCTTTGGAGGAATACGGATTTTCCTACTATCACACAATCTATGCCAACTGCCGTTCGCAGGGGCAGATATGGGGACAGCTCTACTGCTACTATTTGCAACGGGAGTTGAGTCCGGGCGTGCCGCAGCTCTTGCGCTACGTCGCCAAGCTGTATGAGCGTCTGCTAACTCAATCGCAGGAGGTGCTTGCCGAGCAGACGAAAATATACTCGCCGCTCGTAGACCTGCTGGACGGACGCCTGCCTCCGGAGGATTCCGTTCTCAGACTCTGCCGTAAGCTGAACTGGAATGAGAGCACGCCGCTTGTCCTGTATAAAATTTCCTCGATTGGCCCCGAACGCGACGGCGTGGTGTTTGATTGGCTGTGCAGCGCCGTGAGCGTCATTATAGCGAAGTTTCCCAGAGTCGCCGCGATCACTTATCAAAACGCTGTAGTCGCGGTGGTGGGCGGAAATCCGGAGCACGCGCAGACTCTGCTTGACGACATCTCCGGCGCGATATCACGGCTCGCCGTCGGCGAATACCGCTGCGGGGTGAGCTTCACATTTACCGGGCTCGATAATATCCGGTCGTACTACGAACAGGCGGGGAGCGCGATTGAGCTTGCGGAGGGCGCCGGTATTGCGCGATATTTTGAGGATTGCGTCTACACGAGTCTTATAAACGCGTTCAAAACGTGTGCGGATTGGAGGTCATGGATATTACCGTCGCTGCTCGGGCTCATAGAAAGCGACAGAGAGCTCGGCGCCCAGTATTACAAAACTCTGTACCATCTGCTGTTAAATCAGGGCCGCATGGGTGATACCGCAAAAGCGCTGTTCATACACCGCAACACGCTTGCGTATCGCTTGGAAAAGCTGCAGCAGCTATTAAATGTGGATTTGCGCGACGAGCGAACCCTCGCGTATCTGCGCTTTTGTTACTCACTTCTTGCGGAGGATTATCCGGCGGGTTGAGTCCCCCTTGACCCTTGTGGCGCCGGCGAATTTTGTCTGTTTTACAAGCACGCGGTCGATATTGGCGGCGTGTTTTGTGCATATTGCCAAATCCGACGAGTGTAAATTCATGCAACCCGCACATTGTAAATCTGTTGAAATAGTGTTATTATCCGCATGGAATAGTTATATTGAAGGGCGTCGGGGCAATCGGGAGAGGAGTGTATTTATTTGAGCGGACTAACACCGAAAGAGAACTATATAAGAGTGCTGGACGGGAAAATCCCGGAGTATATTCCGTCGTTTTACGATCCGTATATGCAGGGAATTGTCGAGGAAATGATAGCTCCCGTTTCCGCGCCTGACGGGCCGATTACTACCGTTTACGGCGTCGAGTACGTCGGAAGCAAGGAGATAATGAACGGCGCGATGCCCGCGCCCGGAAAAATCATTTTAGACGATATAACAAAATGGCGCGACGTCATAAAAAATCCCGATACGTCGCACAGGGATTGGGAGGGCTATTACAAAAAGCAGACCGATACGTTTGACAGGGAGAACAAAGCGGTGTCCTGTCACGGAGGCGACTATTTTCTGACCCTTGTGAGCTTTATGGGGTTTGAGGCGGCCTTGTTGGCTATGTATGAGGAGCCTGAGGAGGTCTATGCGCTTTTTGAATATGTGTCGGAGTTCTACTGCGAGGTGGAGCGGCGGCAGATGATGTTCGTAAAGCCCGATATATACTCCATAATGGACGACGACGCCGCAATGCGCGCGCCCTTCTTCTCGGTCGACATGTATCGAAAGCTGATTAAGCCCTTCCATAAAAAACACGCGGATATAGCGCTTGAAAACGGCGCGCGCGTAGACAGGCACGACTGCGGCAGAAGCGAGGGGTTCATTGACGATTGGCTGGATATAGGGGTTAAGAGCTGGAATCCGGCCCAAGTTTCAAACGATCTGCCCGCAATCAAGGATAAGTATACCGGACGGCTCACGCTGAACGGATGCTGGGATAATACCGGAATATTTGCCACGCCCGCCGTTGACGACGAGGTGCTTCGCGAAGCGCTGTATACGTATGTCGATACATTTGCTCCGGGAGGCGGTTTTGTCTTCAGCGCGATGATCATGGCGGCGCCGGACGACCCGGCGGGCAAGGCGAAGGCCGATATTATCAAGGATTTTTACAACAGCTACGCCAGAGATTACTACAAGTAAATTATAGGAGGGAAAAAATGATGAAGATCAGACTATTGGCGATGCTTCTATGCGCGGTGTTACTACTGTCCCTTGCGGCTTGCGGAGGCTCACAGGAGCCCACTCCGTCGGGAGGCGGTGAGTCGCCGACCGGCTCGGCGCCGCCCGCCACGCCGTCGGGTGGCGGGGAGGATACGCCGGACGCCCCGAGTACGCCGGACGCGCCGGTCTCAGCAAAGGATACCATCAACGTCGCAATCACGGCCGACGACGGTACGCTTGCCATTGAATACACCACTACCGGCACGTACTGGGCAATGACCGCCGTCATGGAACCTCTCTGGGACGTCAACGAAGCCGGCGACAATATTATGGTGCTGGCGGAGAATGTCGAGCAGGTCAGTGATACGCAGTATACGGTTCACTTGAGACAAGGGGTGACATTCTCGAACGGCAATCCGTTTACGGCGTCCGATATTGTTTTTTCGTACGGAGTGTTCCAGCTTGCCGGTGCGACAGGGCAGCCCCGAACGCAGACGATTGATCCCGAAAAAACGAAAGCGATAGACGAACACACGCTGGATCTGCATTTACTGGCGCCCAGCGTCGCGCACTGGCAGATATTGTCCCAGTTTTTTATCTACGACGAGGAATCCTATGACAAGGATCGCAGCAACCGCGAGCCTATCGGCACCGGGCCGTATGTCGTCACGGAATATGTGCCGAACAGCAGTATCATATTGGAGAGGCGCGAGGATTACTGGGGGGCGCTGCCGGCCGCGAAATATATTAACTTCAAGTTGCTTGCCGAGCCCTCTCAACGGGTGAACGCGCTTGAAACCAATTTGGTTGACATATCGCTTGTAGCGCTCGACGACGTGGACTACGCCAAGACGCTGCCGCAGTATAATATTAACGAGCGCTATATGAGCAACTTTGACTCGGTGATGTTCAATTTCGGCCCTAAGTCAAAATTCTATCATAACGTCGACGCCCGCAGAGCGGTGCTGCACGCCATAAATCCGCAGACTCTGCTCGATGTCGTTTATCAGGGTAAGGGTAAAACAATGCACGCGGCTGTTCCCGAGCACTGCTTTGACTACGAGGACAGATTCAGCGATATGGACGACACATACAAAATCGGATACAACGTCGAGCGTGCGCGGGAGCTTGCGCAGAGCTCCGGCTTGGCGGGCCAAACGGTAAAATTGATGACAAACGGCGCCGCGGAAGCGCTGAAAACGGCTGAAATTGTCCAGAGCATGTTGAGTGAAATTGACGTGACGGTGGAAATTAACAGCTATGACCCCGCTACCGCATGGCAGATGTCTTACGATCTGGAAGCCGAGTGGGATTTCTCTGCCGGCGGAGGCATATCCCCGAACAGGGTAGTGGGAGATCAGCTCTTAAACGGCGTGCGGTACTCGCCCATGCTGACTATACCCGGCGCCTTCGACGGGAATATGGAGTATCTGGAACGGGCGCCACTGGCAATGAGCACGGTGGATAAGGCGGAGCTCAGCGAAGTGCTGTACGATTTATTGGGGCAGTACGAGGCGGCCGCCATATCCTTCGGGACTGTACATATGACTTTCGCGAACGCGTATACGACCGCGATAGACATGAATTCCGTCAACTATTCGGTCGGCACCAGCTTTGTCCGCTTGCAGGACTTGAAATTCGTCTCATAACTCACGGGCGCATACCACGCGCCGCGACGGCTTCCCCGACGACGCCGTACCGAGGAGGCTGAGCTCCGCAAAGGGTATGAGGGTATTGGAAAAATCCCCACCGCAGAAAAATCCCCGCCTCAGGGCGGGGATTTTTCTGCGCTTGCAAGCCCGCAGAGACGGAACAAAATTGTGCAATTTTTCACGGTGCGGATGGGTCTTGGGCGATTGAGGGCGGGCGCGAGGGGCGCGGGGATGGGTAAAAATTTTCGGGGTGGTAATTTCCCGCGTATTCTGATAGAATATCCGCAGAGCGGATATTCTATCGCGCGCATGCGCCCGCTATGCGGGCGCGCGCTTATTCTGATAATATATAAGGTAGGCGGAAATCGAAGCACAAACACCGCGCACCGTTTGAGTCGGACGCGCGGCAATCAAACGGGAGAGGGAGCGGCGGATCATGGACGGAACAAAATATTTCGCGATAGCGGAGGACGGCGGAGCGCGGGGCGCCGAGACGCCCATAGTCAGAATGGACGGGAGAGTGTATCCCGGGTGTATGCTCGTGGACGCGAGGTGGTATATAAAGCCTGTGAGCGCCAAAGGACTCGTCAGACGCGCGTCGGACGAGCTCCTGGTCTTTGTCGGATCGGACGACAAAAACCCCGGAAGCCTGAACGCCGAAATCAGGCTGAGGATAGAAAACGACGTGCTCACGCTCACCGAGACGTGCGCCGTGTTTGTGCCGGGCGGCGCGGCGAGCGGCGACTTCGAGGTGGTGAGCGTTGATAAGCCGGTGTTCCGGTACTCGTGTCTGCTGAACTCCGATACGTCCGGCGAGGCGGTTCCGGCGGAGGCGTCCGCGCCGGCGGGGACATACGCCGCCAACGTGGTGACGGGCTACAGACCGCCGTCTGGCAAGCTGCCCGACGCGCCGGAGGGTTTTTTGAATCTGCTCTTATATCTTGACGGCGTACGGCTGCCGGGCGCGCCCTACATGGAGACGGTCTGGTTTATGACGCCGAACGATACGGGCCCCGCGCCGCACGGACACGATTTCGACGAATTCATAGGCTTCATCGGCACAAATCCGGACAGGCCGGAGGAGCTGGGGGCCGAGCTGCAGTTCTATATCGGCGACGAGGCGGTGACCGTCACAAAAAGCTGTCTTGTGTACATACCGCGCGGCGTGCGCCACAGCCCGATAATCATTCCGAAAATGGAGCGTCCGATAATCCATTTCTCGGGCGGAAACGGCGGCGATTACGCGCGGCGCGGCGCGGTGTCGGACTCGAACATGTTTAATTTCGACTGAGTAGGGCGGACGCGCCATTTTACGGTAAGTGCGAAAAGACGAGATTATAAAAAGGATGTTGTCAAAATGGAAGCCGCGAGGGAACTGGCTCAATTAGTTTGGAATAATGTAAAGCTCGTGAGCGTTTGGGACGTTCTTGACATCGCGGTGGTCGCGTACATGATCTACCGCATACTGCGGGTGGTGCGCAGGACGAGCGCGGGGAGCGTCATCAACGGGATAATTCTGCTGATTGCCGTCGCGTGGCTGGCCGGGCCGGGCTTTCTTGATCTCAACGTAATAAGCTACATTATAGGACAGGCTATGAAGATGGGGATCATAATCCTCATCGTGCTGTTCCAGCCGGAGCTGCGGAAGTTTTTGGAACAGGTGGGCAGCAGCAACCTGAACAGGCTGATGAAGCGCAGGGTGAATACTGAGCTCGCGCGCGCGTGTATTGAGGCGACCGTGGCGGCGTGCTCCGATATGTCGGGGACGCGCACGGGGGCGCTCATAGTGTTCGAGCGCTCCATCGGACTCACCGATTACGTCGTCACCGGCACGCGCGTCGACTCCCTGCCGACGCCCGAGCTGCTGTGCAGCATTTTCTTCCCGAAGACGCCGCTGCACGACGGGGCGGTCATCGTGCGCGACGGTCGCGTGGCGGCGGCGGGCTGTATGCTGCCCATGTCGCAGAACACGGGAATCGGGCGGGAGCTCGGCATGCGGCACAGGGCCTCGCTCGGTATAAGCGAGCGCTCGGACGCCGTGGCGGTCGTCGTATCGGAGGAGACGGGGGGCATATCGGTGGCGGTTGACGGAAAGCTCCGGAGAGAGCTCCCGGCGCCGGTGCTGGAGAAGATGCTCGAGGAGGAACTGACGCAGCCGGAGCAGGGCGGACAAAAGCGGCGGAAGAAGAAAAGGGTGAGGACGTAATGCTTAAAAAAATCAAGGGGTTCTTTTCGAGCAGGACGTTTTATATCGCGTTTTCGATTATCGCGTCCGTCGCGCTGTGGATATACGTCGAGTTTGAGGTCAATCCCGACGAGTCGAATTTCGTCGGCGGTATACCTGTGGAGTTCCTCAACGCCGAGCTTGTCTCGGACAGAAATCTGGTCATAACCTCCGTCAGCAGCGAGACCGTCTCCCTCGGCTTCACGGGCCGCCGCAACGCCGTGGCGCAGCTCAACAACGCGAACGTGAAGGTGACTGTGGATCTGTCGCAGATAAAGGGCGTGGGCCGGAGTATGCTCGAATACACGGAGGTGTACCCCGACGGCGTGAGCGAAAAGGATTTTACCGTCGACGAGCGATCCGCAGACTATATCGTCTTTGTCGTGGAGAACCTCGCGGAGAAGAGCCTTCAGGTATACGGCGAGTACTCGGGCGGCGTGGCCGCGGAGGGGTATCAGGCGGATCCGATGGAATTTCTGCCGGATATGATAACGGTCTACGGGCCGTCGGCGCGTCTGGCGGAGATAAGTAGGGCGCTTGTCACCGTGCGGCGCGAAAATCTTACGAAGACGGTGACGGAGGAGCTCCCGTTTACCCTGCTCGACGGAGAGGGCGTGGAGCTGGGCGCCGAGGGACTCACGTTCAGCGCGCAGACCGTGGCGGTGACGGTGCCCATAAAGATGGTGCGCGAGGTGCCGCTGAAGGTAAATCTGGCGCCCGGAGCGGGCGCGGACGACAGCAACACCGTATGCACGGTGACGCCGGAGACGATAACGCTCTCCGGCGACGCCGCCGACATGCAGATAAACTACATACTGCTTGGCACCGTCGATCTGACGAGCTTTGGGGCGTCGCTCACCGAGACGCTGCCCATAATCATACCGAACGGCCTTAAAAACCTCACCGGGCTGACGGACGCCACGGTTACGGTGAAAATAACGGGACTCGAGACGCTCAGACTCCAGACGGCGAATATACAGACCGTGAACGTGCCGGACGGATACGCCGCAGAGCTCGTCACGCAGAGCCTTGACGTCACAATACGCGGGAAGCCGTACGACGTGGGGAGATTGCAGTCGTCGAACGTGATGGTGGTGGCCGACCTGTCCGAGCTCGGCAGCGCGCCGAGCACGCACACCGTCCCCGCGCGCGTGAACGTGGACGGCGATTTCGAGGATATTGGCGCGATAGGCGAATACACGGTGACCGTGACCCTGTCGGAGCAGAGTACGGAGCCGGAGCCGGAGTCGGGCGGGACGTAGAGGCGTGTTCGGATATATCAGGCCCGTTAAGGGCGAATTGAAGGTGCGGGAGTTTGAGGCGTTCAGAGCCTGCTACTGCGGACTGTGTCACGCTCTCGGCGGACAGTATGGCGCCGCCGCCCGTTTTATATTGAATTACGACTTCGTATTTCTGGCCATGCTGCTGTGGGAGGACGGCGGGGCGCCCGAATATGAGTTCAGGCGGTGCTACGCCGGCCCGTTCGTCAAAAAGCGCTGCTGCCGCGCAAACGAGACGCTGGAGCGGTGCGCCGGGTACAGCGTCATACTCGCGTATTGGAAATTGCGCGACACCGCGCGTGACGAGACGTTTTTCAGGCGGCTCGCGGCGCGGGCGGCGCTCGTGCTTTTGAGGGGCGCGTACAAAAAGGCGTCGGGCCGCCACGCGTGGTTCGATACGGAGACGCGTTCCGCTCTGGACGAGCTGGGACGCATAGAGTCCGCCGCCGCGCCGGTTTCATTCGACGCGGCGGCGGACAAGTTCGCGCGTATATTGAGTGCGGCGGCGGAGCGGGCCTCGGGGGACCGCAAGCGCGTTCTGGAGCAGATACTGTACCACACGGGGCGCTGGATATATCTCGCGGACGCCTGCGACGATCTGGAGGAGGATACCGCGCGCGGAGGCTTTAATCCGGTGGCGGCGCGCTTTGGGATAGATGCGGGAGGAAAGCCGGACGCCGAGCAGACGGAGCTCATGCGCGTGACGCTCACGCACTCGGCCAATCTCGCGGGCGCGGCCTTTGAGCTGACGGACGAGACGGCGTGGACGCCCGTCATAAGAAACATACTGTGCCTCGGTACCGCCGCAGTCTGCTCGTCGGTATTATCCTTCCGAAAGGCAAAATCCGGAGGGGACGCCCGGGGCTTCTGCGTCCGCCCGGGCGCGGCGCGGCCGTTCTGAACGGGGGCGCGCCCTATATTCTGTGCATCGCCTCGAAGATGTCCTCGCGCTGGATGCGGACGGAGAGCGCCATGTCCTCGCCGCTCTCCCTGAGCTCGCGCGCCAGCTCGTCGAACGCCTTTACGCAGCCCGACGCATCGACGAGCATTATCATGGTGAAATACTCGCGCATCACGGTCTGTGTTATGTCGAGAATATTGACTCCGGAGCGCGCCAGCAGTCCGGACACCTCCGCGATTATCCCGACGCGATCCTTTCCTATTACGGTGACTATCGCTCTCATATCAAACCCCCGGAATTTGTTCGCCCGGCCCGCTCCCGGCGTCGGTTCCGCCGAAGGCGAGAATTTCGTCGAGCGTCAGCGAGAAGGCGGGTATGAAGTGCTCCATAAAATAGTCGGCCTCGGGCATGCCGAGAGCTGAAATTTTTTCGCGGGTCTGCGCCGCCGCGCTGCGAAACTCGCCGTTTCCCGCGTTGAGCTCCTCGACGCACTTTATGTAAGCGGCGATCTTGTCCGCCGCCTTTACGAGAGCCGCCGCGCCGCCGCATGTCAGCACATCCTCGTAGGCCGGGCGCAGAGCGTCCGGCAATGCGCCGAGCAGCCGGGCGCGCGCCTCCGCCTCGACTCCGCCGTACGCCGCTTTAATCGTCTCGCTGTGGTATTTTACGGGAGTCGGCATATCGCCCGTTATTATCTCGGAGGCGTCGTGAAAGAGTGCGGCCGCCGCCGCAGCGCCGGGGTCGGACGGCTCGCCGAATACGTCGCGCCTTATGACGGCGAGCGCGTGCGCTATCACCGCGACCATGTGGGAGTGTTCCTGCACGTTCTCGCGGCTGCTGTTGCGCATGAGCGCCCATCTGTCGATATTTTTCATGCGCGAGACGAGCGCGAAAAAACCGTGGCGGTTATGATGCATACGTCAGTCCGCCCCCTCTCCGGCGTCCGGCGGCGCCCCGCGCGCCGGGCCGACGACGGCCTTTTTCTTCCATCCGCCGGTGTAATAGCGGATGTTGGTGATCACGAGCGCAAACACCCACCCGATGGGCAGCGTTATCCACGCCGCGCTGTAGCCGAGAAAGCCCACCGCCACGCCGACATAGCCCACCACGACACGCACGGCGAGCGCCGTCAGCGTCGCCGCCGACTGGAGCACCGTGTCGCCCGCGCCCTGAAGCACTCCCCCGAGCGTCATATACACGGCGAAGATGATAAAGCATGGCGCGACGAACCGCACCTGCTCCACTCCGAGATCGAGCGGTTTACCCGTCAGCCCGAAAAACGACACTATCGGTCTCGCGAAAAAGAACAGGAGGGCGCAGACGGCGAGCGACACCGACACGGTCATAAGCAGCGTGTGGCGGTAGCCGCGCTTTACGCGGTCTAATCTGTTCGCCCCGATGTTCTGCCCGGTGAAATTGGCCAGTCCGGACTGGAAGCCGGTTATCGGCACGAACATGAAGTTGTTTATTCTTATGCCGGCGGAGAACGCCGCCATGCTGTCCTCACCGAAGCCGTTGACGAGGCGCTGCATGGCTATATTGCCAAACGACACTATGCTCTGCTGAACCGCCGTCGGAACGCCGATCCTCAGGATCGTGCGGCACAGCTTGCCGTCGAAGTGGCGCCCCCCCGCGATAAACGGGAACCGCCGTCTCAGGTAAATATACGATATGACCATGCACACCGCCTGCGAGATGAACGTCGCCCACGCTACTCCCGCCACATCCCAGTGAAACGCGACGACAAACAGCAGATCGAGCGCGACGTTCAGGCTCGCCGTGACAAGCAGAAACAGCAGCGTGGCTTTCGAGTCGCCCACGCCGCGCAGCGTGAACGAGATGCAGTTGTATATGAATTGAAAAACGAGACCGAGACAGTATACGCGTATATACGTGAGCGCGTATTCCCGTATGGCGGCGCCGCCCTCCGTCGGCGGTACGGTGAGCACCTTATCTATCAGGAGCGGCGACACCGCGTACCCGATGACCGACACGGCTATGCCGAGCGCCCCGAGCATGATGAGCGCCGTGTCCACGGCGATGGCGAGCTCGTCGTTCTTCTTCGCCCCGAAATACTGCGACACCACGACGCCCACGCCCACGGATATGCCCATCGCAAACGCCAGAAACAGGAATGTGAGCGCGGCGCAAATTCCGACCCCGGCAAACGCGAGCTTGCCGTCCTCGACAAATCTGCCGACCACTACACCGTCCACCGTGTTGTACAACTGCTGCAGGAGGCTTCCGGCCATGATAGGCAGGGTGAACATCAGGACGAGCTTCCACTCGCTGCCGCGAGTCATGTCTTTTTTCATAATGTTTTGTTATCCTATCGTTGCAAATCCGTGTGCAGACCTCTATAATATATATCATAAATTGTAAGGCAATTTACGATATATATTATCACACGAAAACGCCGTTGTAAACATCGGGAGGACATTTTGAGTAAAAGTGCGCTTGTGACGGGCGGGGCGCGGGGGATCGGCGCGGCGTGCGCGAGGGCGCTGCGCGGGGACGGGTACGATGTCGTTGTCAATTACAATAAGAGCCGCGCGGAGGCCGAGGCGCTCGCTCGCGAGCTTGGGCGCCCGGCGGCGCGTGCGGACGTGCGGGACACGGACGCGGTGGAGCGGATGTTTGCGGAGACCGGAGGCGTCGACGTGCTCGTGTGCTGTGCCGGCATAGCCAAGGCCGGCCTTCTGACAGACCTGAGCGAGAGCGAGTGGCTGGATATCATAGACGTCAACATAGGTGGAACCGTGCGCTGCTGCCGCGCCGCGATCCCGTACATGACGCACCAAAAATCGGGTTGCATAATAATCGTGTCGTCGGTGTGGGGAGTGCTCGGCGCGTCGTGCGAGGCCGTGTACTCGGCGTCGAAGGCGGCCGTTATCGGCTTGACTAAATCGCTCGCGAAGGAGCTGGGGCCGTCGGGCGTGCGCGTAAACTGCGTGGCGCCCGGAGTGATCGATACTGCGATGAACGCGGGACTGACGGACGCGGAGCTCGCCGCGCTGCGCGACGCCACGCCGCTCGGAGCGATAGGCGCTCCCGGCGACGTGGCGGAGCTTGTCCGGTTTCTCGCCTCCGACGGCGCGCGCTTCATCACCGGACAGATAATAGGTGCGGACGGCGGATTTCCGTACTGAGCGGCGTATGCGCGTTGAAACGCGCGGTCTCTGCTCTCCGCGCGCGGAGAGGGAAGGGCGGAGGGAATGGGACATTATTTCACGGACGACGACTCGCTGAAAAAAGAAATAAATAAGCTGACATACCATTTCGCGGGCGTCGATTATTCATTTATGACGGGCGCCGGAGTTTTTTCAAAGAACAGGGTGGATCCCGCGTCAGAGATACTGATCAAAACCGTGCCCGCGCTGTCGGGTTCGCTGCTCGATATGGGCTGCGGTTACGGATGCATCGGGATTGTGCTGGCAAAAACCTACGCGCTCAGGCTGACTCTCGCCGACGTCAACCCGAGGGCGGCGCGCTTTGCCGCGCTCAACAGCGAGGCGAATGGCGTCGTCTCCGACGTAGTTGTGTCAAACCGCTTTGACGCTGTAACCGGCCGCTTTGACACGATAGTGATAAACCCTCCGATTCACGCGGGCAAGGCGGCGACGTACGGCATGTACGAGGATTCCCTGCCGCGTCTTGGCGAAGGGGGGAGACTGTTCGTCGTGACGCTCAAAAAGCATGGCGCGGAGAGCACGCGCGATAAGCTCGCCGACGTTTTCGGCAACTGCGCGACGCTGTACAGGAAAAAAGGCTGCTTTGTGTTTTGCTGTGAGAAGACCGGGGGGACGTCCGGGCGATTCCCGGGCGGTCGCGACTGAGGATTTGATTACGAATATATCTCGATGATCACACATTCCAGATCATCCGCCGTGATGATGCCGCAGTACACGTCGATCCCCGCGCCGTAGTTGAAGTAGTGCGCGCCGGAATACCTCAGGCCGTCCGACGATTCACTGAGCGCGCGCACAAGTCTGAACCCGTTTTGCCGCAGCAGCGAGCCGTATTCGAGGACTGCCGCGACGCCGCCGCCGGGCAATTCGGACGTGTCGTACCAATACTCGGCGCTTTCGGCGTCCTCGTCGATTTCCTCATAGTCCCGCTCGACGCCGAAGTGGTAGCCGAAATCCGGTACATTTCCGTAATTTTCATAAAATTCCGACACCTCCTGGACAAAGTACCCCATGTCGGAGTACCGCTCGCGGCTGAGACCGTCCGCAAGCTTGACGGGCACCGCAAGATTGAGACCCTGCCCGTTGTCCAGCGTGCCCGCGGTGACGCCGATCACATTCCCGTAGACGTCGATGAGCGCGCCGCCGCTGCTCCCGGGAGACAGCGGGGCCGTTATCTGTATGAACTGCATCTCGTTTATCACGCGTGAGACATTTGAGATAATGCCGGGCGATATGGTATTTTGCAGACCGAGAGGACTGCCTATCGCGTAAATCTGCGCGCCGTTGCGCAGGGAGTCCGAATCGCCGATACTGAGGAAGTCGAAATCCTCGCCGTCGATTTGCAGAAGCGCAAGGTCGTTTTCCGCGTCAATATCGTATATGCCCGCGACGTCGTATTCGCTCCCGTCCGACGTTGTGATCACGGCGGAACGCGCGTTCTCGACGACGTGGTAGTTGGTAATGGCCATGCCGGATGAGCTTATAAAGAAGCCGCTGCCCGTGCCCTTCAGCGTTCCGGCGGCATTGTATACCTCTATGTAAAAGACGGCGGGGCCGCATTTTTCCGCTATCTCCTCCGCCGTGAGCTGCCGGACGGTCTGTGAGGACGTCACGCGCAGCGACGGGTCGGCCATGCGCGTTATGATGGCGGCGGACTCGGAGCGTTTGATTTTGGCGTTCGGCAGAAATGCCCCGCTGTCGCTGCCCGTGAGCACGCCCGCCCTGTAGAGCGCGTATACGGACGGGCCATAGGTGTAGGCGACGTCCACGTCGGGTATGACGCCGTCGGGAACGTAGTTGACAGGCGTCAGCGCCTCCGCGGGAAGCGCTCCGGCGAGTATCGCCGCGAAATCGCTGCGCAGCGCGGCGGCCGTATAATCCTTATACTCGTACTCCAGAACGCCGTTTTCGAGGGCGTAGGCGACATACGTCGAATACCACGCGTCCGTCCCGTTTTGGAGCTCCGACCGTCCCGTGTGGTATATGCCATGCAGCGATGCGGCGAGCTTTACCGTCTCCGCGAGCGTGATGAAGCCGTCGGGATCGAACAGCGTCTCCGTCTTGCCGTTTATCAGTCCCAGCTCATATCCAAGACCTACGTTCGGCTCATACCACGCACCCGGCGACACGTCGGAAAACTGCCCGGAGACGTACTCGCCGGATTTTGTGAAATTCGACAGGCTCCCGGGCGCGGCCGACGCGGGCGTCGCGGCGGCCGACAGGATAACGGCGGCAAGTAGGATGTATACGGCGGTTTTTCTCATTTTGGGCACCTCACAAATTCTGCGCGCGCGGCAATATTGAGGGCGGCGGGAATTTCGCGCTTTATCAGGGAGTCGTATTCCTTCAGATTGCCCTTGAAGACGACGCGGCCCTTTACGCGCGTGAGGTCCTGCGGGCGGACGAGTCCGCGCGGCTTGCCAAAATCGCATATCCCGCTCGCGTGCAGAACGTGGTAAACAAATTCGGAGCAGAAAAAGCGCGCGGCCGCGGGCCGGCTCTGTCCCCACAGATTTCCCACCAGTCCGAGATAGTTGTAGCCGTACAGATGACTGTTCAGCAGAAAGCTCTCTATCAGATCCGTCACGCACTCGTACTGCGCGGCGGATACGGTTATCCTGATCACAGCGCCGGGCAGCTCCGGGTATGTATTGTAGAGGGCGTCGTTCAGGTTCTCGCGTTTGAAGCACCCTATGAAGGGATTATACGCGCGCCGTCTCCCGAAGCTGAACATGTACTCCAGCCTCTCGTCGAGCGCAAGCGCCGCGTGGGTATACTCGTCGCCCCTTACCGTGTGGATTATCCATGAGAGCGCCGTCGCGCTTCTCGACAGTACGACATACAGGTTTTTTCCGCCGCCGTGGTCACGCCGCATATGCAGTCACCTCGCAAATATCTGTGTTTGGAGCATATACTACACCCTCCGCGCTGTTTTGTCCATTTAATCTGAATTAAAAATCAGGAAAAATTTTTAGATTTTAAGAATCTTCCTTGAATTATCCGGCGCCGTGTGATAGAATGGCGCTGTTATTTTTACCGGCCATTCCCTTCCGCCCCCGCGGACTTACAATTATGGCGAATGGTCATAAAAATGCGGCGCGCGGCATTCTCGCGTGGCGGGGACGCCGCGGGTATTTGCGATGAGTCAAAAATTATTCAAATCTGCGTTTCTGCGATCAAAAATCACATATAATATGAAAGGACTGGAATAAAATGAGCTACAAAATCACGCGACGCAACGAGAGCTACAACTACGAGGCCCCGGGACATTTCGACGTGCGCACGACGCGTCTGCACGACCCGACGGACGTCAACTCAGGCGGCATAACGATGGGCCTGAGCCACTTTCTGCCCGGCGGGGGCTGCAACTACGGCTCCAACGCGAAGGAGACGATCTACTACGTCATGGAGGGGGAGATGTATCTCGAGAGCGAGGTAGGCACGCCCGACGAGATAAAGACGACGCTGTACGCGGGCGACTCGTACCACTGCGGCCCGAACACAAAAAAATCCGTCGTGAACAAAGGCGCTGTCTCCAGCCAAATGCTCGTCGTCCTCATCACGCCGCCTGAAGCGTAAGACGCCTGGAGGTAAATTAGTTTGAAAACAAATCGATTTTCATGGCTTGTTGGTGCCGGAAAGGAATGGTCTTTCTGATGGAAGTAAGAAATGTCAGCCACGGCGAGGGGAAGCTCTCGACAAAGGTGTGCTTCAGCGATGAGAGGGGCTTTTCCGTGGCATCGGTGATCGTATACGGCAAGGAAGAGGCCGTACTCATAGACACGCAATGGTCGCGGGCGAACGCGTACCGCGTTGCGGCCGAGATTTGCGAGCTCGGCAAAAAGCTCACCACCATATACGTGACGCACGCCCACCCCGACCACTATTTCGGCACGGCGTACATAGCCGAGCAGTTCCCGGGCGTGCGTTGCATAGCGCCCCCGGAGGACTGCGTCACGATCAACACGCAGTTTTTCGACAAGATCGACCACTGGACGGAGGTAATAGGCTGG
Source organism: Oscillospiraceae bacterium (assembly GCA_031270395.1). Taxonomy (GTDB): domain Bacteria; phylum Bacillota; class Clostridia; order Oscillospirales; family Oscillospiraceae; genus JAISBX01. The sequence continues at coordinate 8,671 of JAISXU010000090.1, read as the reverse complement.
CTGAACGTCTGCACAAAGAACGTGGAGCTCGAGCCGCTGCCCGAGGACAATACCATCTGGATAGAGGGCGAAAAAATCGAGATATTCACGCACCGCATGGGGGATCTCCGCTACAACTCCCTCGTGTGGATACCGTCGATCAGTACGGTATACGGCAGCGATATACTGTTCAACGAGGCGCACCCGTTCACGTGCGAGGTCTCGCGGGAGGAGCGCAAGCTGTGGATGGAGGATCTGGACTTCATCGACACACTGAAACCGGAGGTCATTATCCCCGGACACGCGAAGCCGGGGCTGCCCTTCGACCACAGCTCGGTGGACTTCATGCGCGAATACCTCATTGCGACCGAAGAAACTATCGAGTCCACAAAGGACGCCGGGAATTTCTTCCTTCAGATGTGCCAGCGGTTCCCGAACGCCAACCTCGTCATGCTCAGCAACGAGATGAACGCGAACGTGTTCAAGGGAGGCCGCGAATGGAACTGGCGCGAGGAGGATTTTGACCCGGCCGCGGAGAAATAATATGCAGGTGATGTACCGCGGTACATCGACTGAATTAAGGGAGAGAGGGATTTGCCAATGGATATCGCAAAAGCGATAGCGGATGTCAACGGCAAGCTCAACAGCTTTATCTGGGGCCCGGTAATGCTCGTGTTCTTCATACTCGTCGGACTGATGTTCACGGTCCGCACGAAAGTTTTTCAGGTGTCGAAATTCGGGCGGTGGATGAACGCCACATTTCTGGCGATTTTCAAGAATAGAAAGGTGCTGCGGACGGACGACAAAAACGCTATATCGCAGTTTCAATCCCTGTGTACGGCGCTCGCCGCCACGATTGGCACCGGAAATATCGTGGGAGTCGCGACGGCCATAGCGCTCGGAGGACCCGGCGCCGTCTTCTGGATGTGGTTTTCGGCTTTTCTGGGCATGATGACAAACTACGCCGAAAATACGCTCGGCATCAAGTACAGGTACCGCGACGAAAAGGGCCGCTGGGTGGGCGGCGCGATGATCTACATAGAAAAAGGTCTGAAATGCAAATGGCTCGCCGTGATATTTTCCGTGTTCTGCGCGCTCGCCTCGTTCGGGATAGGCAATATGACGCAGGCAAACTCAATAGCGTCCGGGCTCGCGGATAATTTCTTCCCGAACGCCAAGACATTGGGGCACATATTCACCTCGATGGAACCGGGTTCGATGCTGTCTGACGTCAATCTGGCGGCGGTCATAATCGGGATTGTGATCATGGCGTTCGTCGCGCTCGTCATTCTGGGCGGGATAAAGCGCATCGCGAGCGTTACCGAGAAGTTCGTACCGTTTATGGCGGTTTTCTATGTCATCGGGGGACTCATCATTATTCTTGTCAACGCGAATAGAGTCCCGGCCGCTTTCGGACTTATTTTCAAGGAGGCGTTCAACTTCAACGCCGGCGCCGGAGGCATCGCGGGTTACGGCATAGCGATGGCGGCCCGGCGCGGGATTTCGCGCGGCGTGTTCTCGAACGAGGCGGGTCTCGGTTCGTCCGTCATGGTACACTCCGCGTCCGACGTCGAGGAGCCCGTAGTACAGGGCATGTGGGGCATATTCGAGGTGTTCGCGGACACCATCATCGTCTGCTCGATAACGGCGCTGTCCATACTCGCCTCCGGCGTGTACGATTTTGAGGCGTACAACGCCGTCGGCGGCGCCGGTCTCGCCTCCGGCGCGGCGCTCACGAGCGGCGCTTTCGCCACGGTGTTCGGCTCGTTCGGCGGAAAGTTCGTGTCCATAGCGATCATGCTGTTCGCGTTCTCGACAATACTCGGCTGGAGCTATTACGGCGAGCGCGCCGTCCAATATCTGCTCGGACTTAAAGCCGTAACGCCCTATAAGATAATATTCATCGCCGCGATTCTGGTGGGCTGCACGCTCTCTCTCGGCCTCGTCTGGGATATAGCGGACACGCTCAACGGGTTTATGGCGGTGCCGAACCTCATCGCCATAACGCTTCTGAGCGGGCAGGTCGTCAAGATGACGAAGGACTATCTCAACAGGGGGAAGCCCGGTCTCGGGCCGTGACAGGAATTGAAAGGAAGGAGCGTACCATAATATGTCGTCACAAATTTTTGCGACGCCGGAAACCGTAGACCAAATCGTCTCGCGCGAATGGCGGATGTTTCAGGCGGTGAACGAGGGCGGAGAACGCGCCGATTGTCAGAACGACCGCGTCACGTTCGACGGGATGCGCAGAGGACAGTTTGACGCGTGGTCGCGCGAGGCCGCCGAGTCGTATTTGAGAGATCTGGAGGACGCCGAGCGCTCCGGCAGAAACCTCGTGTCCGAAAAGTACATCCACATGATGAAAACCACCGAGCCGTCGAAATACGAGGAGCTTGCGTCCCGGATAACGGCGCCCTCCGACAGGGCGCGGGAGCTGGCCGGGGAGCTCTCCGACAAGCTGCTGACGCAGACCGAGGCGCTATTCGGCGACTATCCGCACGTTGCCGGCTCGGGGCGCCCGCTGCGCTCGTCGTATGACTTCGGGGGAGTCGTCTCCATAGAGACGTATCAGCTCGGAGAGCTGCTCACGTACTCCGAGAGGACGCTCGGCGCGCTCCTGCGCCACGTGCTCGCGCTGGAGGGCGAGGGGGTGTCGTTCGCCGGGCGCGTACTCGAAAATTCGGCGGCGTTTTATGGCTACAAGAGTCTGGACGAGGCCGAAGCCGCTACGAAAGAGATCGCCGACAACATGGAGTTCGAGTTTTCCTACGGCTGCGCCGCGTGCGGCTCGTGCGACACGTCGTCTTGCGCGGAGCGCCGCGTATGAGCGATATTTTTGAGACGCTTGACGGGCTCTACGCCTCCGGCGACAGCGCCGCCGTTGAGAAGACCATCCAAAACGCCATAGACTCGCGTTTTCTCCAGACGGGGGGCATAGACGCCGACAGCGCCTCGCTGTATAACGAACTCGCCGGTTTTTACAGGGGAGTCAGCCGGTACGACGAATCCGCCGCGGCGTTCGACCGCGCGAGACGCATCTTTGAAGAACTCGGCATGGAAAATACGCCCGGTTACGCCTCCGTACAGTTGAATCTTGCCGGGCTGTACCGCTTGCAGGGCAGGCACGACGAGGCCGTCGATCTGTTTTTGCAGGCAAAGGCGCTGTTGGAGTCCGCCGGGCGCGAGGGCGACTATGCGTACGCCAGCATACTCAACAATCTCGCTCTCGTCTATCAGGACATGGGCAAGCTGGACGACGCCTACGACTCCGCGCACCGGGCGTTTGAGCTGATGAGCGGCTCGTCGTCGGCGGAGCACGAGATAGCCACCTCCTACAACAACCTCGCGGCGCTCGCGCTGAGAGCGGGGCGGGAGGCAGAGGCGGAGGAGCTCGCGCTGAAGGCCATCTCCCTGTATTCCCAAATGCCGGAGGAGAACGTACACCACGCCGCCGCGCTGACGACGCTCGGCACAATACTCTTTCGCAAGGGCAATTACAAGAGCTCGCTGGAGGCGTTTACGCAGGCGCTTGAATTGACAGAGCGGTTTTTCGGGAAAAATGTGGAGTACGCCGTTACGGAGCGCAACCTTGCCTCCGTGTATCAGGCGCTCGGACAAACCGGGGAGGCCATAGCGCGCCAGCGCTCGGCGCTGGAGACGGCGGAGCGCATTTTCGGACAGGATAACGAGCGCACGCGGGCGTACCGCGAGTTTTTGGATACTCTCACCGCCGCCGGCGACGGGCAAAAAGGTTGAGCGGCTTTGTCCGGGGCCTGGAGCTCGTCAAGACGTACTTTTTCGAGACGGCGCTGCCCGCGCTGCGCCGCGACTATCCGGAGCTCGCCGGGCGGGCGGCCGCCGGACTCGTCGGGAACGGTTCGGAGTGCTTCGGGTACGACGACGAAATATCGCGCGACCACGACTGGGGCGTCGATTTCTTCATCTGGCTGCCCGAAGCCGACGCCGGGCGCGCGCCGGAGCTCGACGCGTGGAAGCGGCGCCTGTTCCGGGAGCACCCGCCCCCGTTCGGGCGGGAGCGGTCGGAATACGGGGCGCTCGTCGGCGCCGCGACGTGCGGCGGCTTCTATAAGTCGCTCATCGGCTTCGAGCGCGGCCCGGAGACGATAGGGCAGTGGCGCGCCGTGCCGGAGGAGAATCTGGCGATGGCGGTCAACGGTGAGGTATTCATTGACGGCGCGGGCGAGTTCACGGCTGTGCGAGAATATCTGCTGAAATACTACCCGGAGGATCTGAGGCGCAAGAAAATAGCGGCGCGCTGCATGTCGCTAGCACAGACGGGGCAGTATAATCTCGACAGATGTCTCCGGCGCGGCGACCTCGTCGCTGCGTACACGGTGACGGCGCGGTTTATTGAGAGCGCGGAGGCGATGGTATTCCTGCTAAACCGCGCGTTCCGCCCGTATTACAAGTGGGCGTACAGGGCGATGACGGAGCTGCCGGTTCTGGGCGGCGAGACGGGCGGGCTTCTCAGGCGAATCGCCCTCGCCGGCGTCGCGGAGGAGGAACGCTCGGGCGCTATCAGGCGGTATTCGTCGGAGGTGTGCGCCCTTATCGCGGACGAATTGCGCCGTCAGGGGCTTGTCACTACGGACGACTGGTTTCTCACGACGCACGGCGAGCAGGTGCGGCTGGGTATCGCGGACGAATATCTGCGCTCACTCCCGACGCAGTACGAATAATACTCCGGTCGCGGGAGCTTCTCCTTAGTGACCGGGAATAAAATCTATTGAGGCAGGCGATATTTTATGGCGAAACGGATACTGGCCATAGGCGGGAGCGCCTTCGTGGGGCGCGTGTTTTCGATCACCGCCTCGCGCGACAGCGAGATCGAGCTGCACGTCGTCAACAGGGGCAATTTTCCGCTCAATCTCGATAACGTCAAGCAGTACAAGTGCGACAGGCACGACGCGCTGAGACTCGCCCGCGTCATACCGGACGTCAAATTCGACGCGATAGTCGATTTCTGCGCGTACAATGCCGGCGAGATAAGCTCCGTCTGCAAGGCTCTGGAGGGGCGGTTCGGGCAGTACGTCTATTTCAGCACGACGAGCGTGTACGAGCCGGGCGACCACGGCGTCAAGGACGAGAGCTCGCCCGTCGTGTCAGGAGCGGGCGGCGACGCCGTGGCGGATTACATCGCGGGCAAGCGCAGACTCGAGCGGGAGCTGGCCGAGACGTGCGCTCAGGCGGACATCCCGTACACCATTCTGCGCCCCACCTTTATATACGGGCCGTTCAACTACGCGCCGCGCGAGTCGTACTTCATAGAGATGATAGCGCGCGGCCACGACGTCCCCATACCCTCGGACGCCACGGCGCGGTTCAGCTTCGTCTACGTGTCGGACGTCGCCAAAGCCACGCTGCTCTGCGTGGGCGACAGCCGGGCGTACAACGAGATATTCAACCTCTCGGCGCCGGAACCCGTGACGTACGGGCGGCTCATGTCGGACTTTGAGCGCTGTAACGGCGGCCCGTTCCTCTCTCACGAGGTCACGGTACGGGAGGTCGTCGAAAAAAACATACCGCTGCCGTTCCCGCTTACCGAGGACGAGCTGTGCAGCGGCGGCAAGCTTGCCCAAGTCTTCGATTTCAAGTATACTCCCTTTGCGGACGGCATGGAGAAGACGTTCGGCGTATTCTATTCGCTCTATACGTCATAGGGCATTTCATCCCGCGGCGGCGGCGCAAACTGATCAATATTTGGAGGAAGAAAGCATCGTGGGCACTAAATACGTCTATTTATTTTCCGAGGGCAGCGGAGAGATGAAGCCGCTGCTTGGCGGGAAGGGCGCTAACCTGGCGGAGATGACCGTCCTCGGGATGCCCGTCCCGAGGGGCTTTACTATCACAACCGAGGCGTGTACGAGGTATTACGACGACGGGGAGCGCATAAGTCCCGAAATCGCGGACGAGATAATGAGCTATCTCGAGATACTTGAGCGGCAGACGGGCAAAAAGCTAGGCAGCGCGGAAAATCCGCTGCTCGTCTCCGTCCGCTCCGGCGCGCGGGCGAGTATGCCGGGCATGATGGACACAATACTCAACCTCGGGCTGAACGAGGACGTCACGGAGTCGCTCGCCTCGCGTTCCGGCAATCCGCGCTGGGCGTACGACTGCTACAGAAGGTTTATCCAGATGTATTCCGACGTCGTAATGGAGGTCGGCAAAAAGCATTTCGAAGAACTGATCGACGAGATGAAGGCCGCCCGCGGCGTCACGCAGGACGTGGAGCTGACGGCGGACGATCTGAAAGAGCTCGCGGGGCAGTTCAAAGCCGAATATCTCGCGCGCGTCGGATCGGAATTTCCGTCCGAGCCGCATAAGCAGCTTTTGGGCGCGGTAAAAGCCGTCTTTCGCTCGTGGAACAACCAGCGCGCAATTGTGTACCGGCGCATGAACGACATCCCCGGCTCATGGGGAACGGCGGTCAACGTGCAGGAGATGGTCTTCGGCAATCTCGGCGACACCTCGGGTACCGGCGTGGCGTTCACTCGCAACCCGGCTACCGGCGAGCGCAAGCTGTTTGGCGAATTTCTGATGAACGCGCAGGGCGAGGACGTCGTCGCGGGCATACGCACGCCGCAGTCAATCGATATGCTGGCCGGGATAATGCCGGAGGCTTACGCCGAGTTTGTAAAAATATGCGACAAGCTCGAAAAGCACTACCGCGACATGCAGGACATGGAGTTCACCATAGAGGACGGCAAGCTCTTTATGCTCCAGACGCGCAACGGGAAGCGGACGGCGGCGGCGGCGCTCAAGATCGCCTGCGACCTCGTGGACGAGGGCGCGCTGACCGAGAGCGAGGCATTGCTGATGATAGACGCGAAATCGCTCGACGCGCTGCTGCACCCGCAGTTTGACCCCGAAGCGCTGAAAAAAGCGTCCCCGATCGGTTCCGCGCTGGCGGCCTCGCCCGGAGCGGCGGCGGGCAGGGTCGTATTCACCGCCGAGGACGCCAAAAGGTGGGCGGAAAACGGTGAAAAGGTGATACTTGTGCGGCTGGAGACGTCGCCCGAGGATATAGAGGGCATGGCCGCCGCGCAGGGGATACTGACAGTCCGCGGAGGTATGACCTCGCACGCGGCGGTCGTCGCGCGCGGCATGGGGACGTGCTGCGTCGCGGGGTGCGGCGCGATAAGGATGGATGAGGAAAACAGGCGGTTTGAGCTCGGCGGCGGAGTGTACGCCGAGGGCGACTGGATAAGTCTCGACGGCGCGACGGGCAGCATATACGGCGAGGCGATACCGACGACGGACGCCGCGATAGGCGGACAGTTCGGACGCATAATGGAATGGGCGGACAAGTTTCGGCGCCTCGGCGTCCGAGCGAACGCCGATACCCCGCGCGACGCCGGGCAGGCGCTTAAATTCGGCGCGGAGGGTATAGGGCTGTGCCGCACGGAGCACATGTTTTTTGATGAGGACAGGATACCGGCGATACGCGAGATGATCTGCGCCGACACGCCGGAGCAGCGCCAGAAGGCCCTGCAAAAGCTGGAACCGGTGCAGCAGAGCGATTTCGAGGGCATATACGAGGTCATGGGCGACCGGCCCGTGACTATAAGATTTCTCGACCCGCCGCTCCATGAATTTCTGCCCTCGGAGGAGCGCGACATCGAGCTGCTGGCCGCGTCGCAAAACAAGACCACGGCTGAAATAAAGGCGATAATCTCCGCGCTCCACGAGGTCAACCCGATGATGGGACACCGCGGCTGCCGTCTCGCGGTGACGTATCCCGAGATCGCCGTCATGCAGACGCGCGCCGTGATCAAGGCCGCGATAAGCGTGGGCAAGGCGCATCCGGAGTGGAATATAGAGCCGGAGATCATGATCCCGCTCGTCGGTGAGGTCAGGGAATTTGAGTATGTCAAGCAGATAGTGACGGACACGGCGGACGCCGTCATAGCCGAGGCGGGCGTCTCATTGCGCTACGAGGTAGGCACCATGATCGAGGTACCGAGAGCGGCGCTGACGGCGGACGCCATAGCGCGCGAGGCGGAATTTTTCTCCTTCGGCACGAACGATCTCACCCAGATGACATTCGGGTTCTCGCGCGACGACGCCGGGAAGTTTCTTGACTCTTACTACTCGAACAAAATACTTGAGTCCGATCCGTTTGCCCGCATAGACCGCGAGGGCGTCGGCAAGCTCATCGAGATGGGCGTAGCGCTCGGAAGAAAGTCGCGTCCCGACTTGAAGGTGGGGATATGCGGTGAGCACGGCGGCGACCCGTCGTCCGTCGAGTTCTGCCACGGCGCGGGCATGGACTACGTGAGCTGCTCCCCGTTCCGCGTACCCATCGCGCGTCTCTCCGCGGCCCAAGCGGCTATCAGAGACAGGGAGGCGTGAGTTCCGCTTCGAGTTTACCCGTCTACCCGTCGTTTACAACCTCCGAAAGGGGTAAGTTGAAACATTCACAAAATTTCACATTCACCCAACAATAAAACCGCACTCTCGTTTGAGAATGCGGCCATCAAATGGATTCAAATTGAACCATAATCATGAGCCAAATAGCCCGCTGCAAACGGAAGTGCGAGATTGCGCGCATTTCAGTTAACTGCAAAATTGGGATGGCTATACTGTCTGCGAACCCTGTCGCCCATAATCGTGATAGCTTGCGTCGGACAGAAAGCGAAACATCGATAGCAGCCGGTGCATTTCCCGGGCG
>JAISXU010000074.1 GCA_031270395.1 Oscillospiraceae bacterium | reverse complement strand
CGAGCGCCAGACTCAGGAACCTGCTGAGATGTTTCATGCTTTTTCCTCCTTGCATTTTTGCAACTTTTCTCCGTTTTCCCCCCAAACTTGTACAGAAAAAACGGTCGTTTAATTTGTACGGGGGGGCGTCGCGCGGCGTTCCGCCGCCGCGACGAATTAATAATTAATAGTGAAGAATTAATAATAGTCCAATCGAAAAGACTTATCCTCCCGGATAGCGCAAAAAGCAAATGCAGATATGGTGTCGGGCGGCAAGGAACCGCCCGCTGCAACAATCGACGGTCGCAATATATGTTTACCCCCGTGTTTGGGGTGTGGGGGGATTCTAAAGGGGCGGCGGGGACGTCGTCCTCACGGACTTCGCTAAGCTCGCTTCCGGCAAAAGCCGAAAGCTCGCCCGCTCCGCGGTTCGTCCTCTCCGAATTGCAACCGCTTCGCTGGGTTGCGATTCGGGTTTGGACGCGGGTTGGGACGCATATGAGACGAGAACGCAGTCCGTGCGGACGAAGCGTAGGCCCTCATCACTTTACATACATTTTACCGCGGCGTGATTATGGATTTGACACGCCGCATTTATATTGGAGCTGCATTGGAACTGCGCGGAAGCAAAGAACCGTGACGCGGTATGCGGACACCGAGGCCGTGCGCGGAAAAAATTACACATCTTATTCAAACAAGTGATTGGGGGGAACAGTATGAATCAGACCAACAGCGCGGTAAGACCCGGAGCGGCGGAGATCTACCGGCGGCCGGCGTCGCGCGTCGGGCGGACGCCCGTCACGGATTGGCGGTATGGGCTGCCTGCGAAGCTATTTCTAGCCGTCTCGGCGGGGCTTACCATCCTGTCACTGGGACTGCTGAAACTCGACTGGGGCAAAATCGCCGAACGCACGCCGAAGCTCGGACGCGTCTTTCTCGAAATGTCGCGCTTTTCGACGGAGAAATTCTCGCTCACCATAACGGCTATGGCGGAGACGGTGACGGTCTCCATACTCGCGCTCATATACGGGCTGATCATAGGGATCGTGCTCGGGGCGCTGTCGGCAAGAAACATCACGCCGTTCAAGCCGCTCGCGGGGATACTGCAGGGCTTGCTCGCGTTCATACGCGCCGTGCCGACCGCCGTGTGGGTGCTGCTTGTGCTCGCGTCTATGGGGTTTGGCATGTCAGCCGGAATAGTCGGGCTGCTGTTCCATTGCGCGGCGTTTTTCGGCAAGGTGTTCGCCCAGATATTCGAGGAGGTGCCCGACGAGACCATAGAGGCCGTGCGCTCCACGGGCGCGGGGAGGCTGCAGGTGTTCTTCGGCGCCGTGCTGCCCGCGTCGCTGTCCGGGATCATCGCCTGGACGGCGCTGCGATTTGAGACTAATTACGTCGAGGCGGCTATCCTCGGGATGGTCGGCGCCGGCGGGATAGGCTACACGATGACGGCGGCGATGAGCAGCTACAAATACGGCAGGGCGGGACTCGCTGTCGTCATTGTGTTTGCGTTCGCGCTCATGATAGAGCTGCTGACGACGCTCGTCAAGCGGAAGCTGAAGGTGTGAGACAGATATATGGATAAACAGACGCTTAGCCGTATCACTTCGCGCGCGCCGACGGACGCGCTGCAAGAGCTCGCGGAGGCCGTTTCGAGGGGGCGGCGCGCGGAGCTCGTAAAGGGCCCGGAAAAAACGCTCGTGCTGCTCACCGTCCGGGAGCCTGTCAGAAACAGCCGGTTTTATCTCGGCGAGGCGCTGGCCTCCCATTGCGTCGCGGAGCTCGACGGCGCGCGCGGCGCGGCCGTCACGCTGGGCGACGACCTTGACAGGGCGGGCGCCGCCGCGCTGCTCGACGCGGCGCACACCGGCGGCTTCCCGGAGTTTTTCGCCGTCGAGCGGCGGATAATCGAGCTGGGGGAGAGCCTGCGGCGCGGGGACGAGGAGAACGCCGCCCTGATACGGAGCACGCAGGTCAGCTTTCACGCGTTGGAGGACAGGGAGGTTTGAACAAGATTTTCAGTCAAAAACATTCGTTCGATTACACGGCGGACACACAGAGGGTGTTCCACGCCATGCTTGAGGCGCTCTCAAATCCGGGCGAGCCGCGCTCCATAGCGGAGCCCGCGTCGCGCTTTGCCGGAAACGGCCCGTGGCTCGCGGCGGCGGCGACGCTCCTGGATAACGAGGTCACGTATTTTTGGAACGGCGATGCGGACTGCGGCGCGGAGATAGGCTACCTGACGGGCAGCGTCCCGGCGCCGGCGCGGGACGCCGACTTTCTCCTGCTGCCCGAAAAGACCGACCCGTCGGCTTTTTTGCCGCTTGTGAAGGCCGGAACGCATGAAGCGCCGCACACGTCGGCGACACTTATTATCGGCTCGGACGGCGAGCCGGCGGCAAGCTGCGAGCTCTCGGGGCCGGGAGTTCCTCCCGGGGGGCGGAGGCTCGCGCTGTCCGAATACGAGCGCGAGTGGCTTCTCTCCCGCGGCGCTCTCGGTCTTGAGTACCCGCTCGGCGTCGAGCTGATATTTCTGCGAAACGGCGGCGACATAACGGCCGTCACGAGAAAGGTCGAGGTGAAATGGCTTACGTAGCCGTAACGGGCGGACGCGAGGCGGTCAAAAACGCCGCTGTTCTGCTGGAGAGGAACCGCGCGGCCGGCGACGGCGATGTGGGGCTTGACGCGCTGGAAAAGCGGCTCGGGCTGCTTATCGACCGTGTGATGAGCGAGGCGGGCCTTTACGCGCCGCGCTGCGCCGCGCTGGCGCTGAGGCAGTCCGAGGGCTCCCCGGAGGAGGCCGTATTCCTGCTGCGGGCGTACCGCTCGACGCTCACGCGGGCGTATAAAAGCCTGCCGCTCGACTGCGAGGATATGACGCTCCACCGCCGCATTTCCGCGGCGTTCAAGGATATTCCGGGCGGGCAGTTCCTCGGCGCGACGTATGATTACACGCACCGTCTGCTGGATTTCGAGCCGCCCGAGGCCCGTGCGGGCGGCGGGGGCGGCGGCGAGCTATCGCATGAGGCGCCCGTTCGCGCCCCGAGAGTGACGCGCGAATTGCGCCGGGAGGGACTCATCGCGGAGAAGGACGGCGGCGGCGCGGAGCCGCGCGATATTACGATGGACCCCCTGTCGTTCCCCGCCGAGCGCTCTGCCCGTCTGCAAACGTTGACGCGGGCGGACACGGGCTTTCTTTCCGGGCTGGCCTATGCCGGGATACGCGGCTTTGGCCCGTCGCACCCGACCGTAGGCGAGCTTCGCACGGGTGAGCTGGAGGTTCTGCTTGTGCATCCGCTCTTTGAGGGCGAGACGATAAGCGCCGGGGTGATCGTCGTCACGGAGGTCGAAGCGCTGTTCTCCGAGGAGAGCGCCGAGGCAAAGCGCGAGGCGCGGGACGACCCCCTGCTCCGCATGGAAGCGGGGCAGGGCGACAAGGCCGATAAGTCCTCCGCGGGGCTGTCTCTCGGGATGGGCTACGGGCTGGTGCTCGGGCGGAACGACACAAAGGCGATAGCGATGTCCGTGATGGACTATTTCCTATCCTCTCCGGGGGACGGCATACTTCAAAATCAGGAATTTGTGCTGCTGCACGGCGACTGTCTGGAGATGAACGGCTTTATATCCCACCTAAAGCTGCCGCACTACGTCACGTTCCAGTCGAAGCTCGACCGCGTGCGGCGCGGCAGTCCCGAAGGAACCGGTTCCGCCGGCTCAAACGGGAACGAGTCCGGTTCCCTCCCGGAACTTTAACAAAAGGACGGTAAGGTATGGTAAAGAAGCGTAGCAAGCACTACAACTTCGCGTTTCTCGACGAGGGTTCAAAGCGCGTCATAAGGCGCGCCCTGCTGAAGGCCGTCGCGATACCGGGCTATCAGGTTCCATTCGGGTCGAGGGAACTCCCCATAGGGCGCGGCTGGGGAACGGGCGGGCTTCAAATCACGCTGTCCGTGATAGGCCCCGGCGACGTCCTTAAGGTGATAGATCAGGGCAGCGACGACAGCGTGAACGCGTTGTCGATCCGAAATTTCGTGACGGCCTGTACGGGCGTGGAGACGACGACGGACTCCGGGGAGGCGACGCTCATCCAATCGCGTCACCGCATCCCGGAGGCGCCCCTGAAAGCGGGACAGATCATGGCGCTGCAGGTGCCCATGCCGGAACCCCTGCGGCTCGTGGAGCCGCACGAGGCCGTGACGCGCGTCATGCACGCGGAGATGGATTACGCCCCGATGTGGCTGGCGCTGTATGAGAGCATCGTACGGACGGGGGATATCGAGCTTGGCGCGGATTATCCCGTGATGGTAGAGGATCGCTACATGATGATGCCGTCGCCCATACCGCGCTTCGACAATCACAAGCTCCATATGTCCCCCGCGCTATTCCTGTTCGGCGCGGGGCGAGAGAAGAAAATATACGCGCTGCCGCCGTATACGCGCGTCGTATCGCTCGCCTTTGACGACCACCCGTTCCGGGTGGAGTCGACACATGGGCGCGTCTGCCGCCTTTGCGGCGCCGCGGACGTCTATTTCGACGAGTTTTTCGACTCCGCGACGGGCGGGCGGTTGTACCAATGCTCCGACAGCGGCTACTGCGAAAAACGAAGACGGGCGGGAGCGCGGGCGACCGAACCGGCCGCTCCTACGGCGTAAGGATACGGATACGGAAAGAAGGTCACAAGGTCACCATGAACAATATCACAGGCAATCCGGCGTTTGCGCTTGAACTCAATGAGCTCACGGTTCGCTACGGGCCCGGCTGTCCAAGCTGCGGGGAGAGCCCGGAGTCGCTTGACCGCAACCGGTGCCCCGTCTGCGGGAGCGTGTGGGCCGTCCGCGGCGTGTCCCTGCGCGCGCGAGAGGGTGAGACGCTCGGGATTGTGGGAGAATCCGGCTCCGGCAAGTCCACGCTCATGCGCGCCCTGCATCTTGACGAGGCGCCGACGTCCGGCGCGTACTTCCTCGACGGCGGAGAGGAAAACCTGTTCGGCGTCAGTCCGAGGCGGCGGCGGTATATACGCGACAGCCTGCTCGGGATGGTCTACCAGAACCCCTATCTGGGACTGCGCATGTTCTTCTCCTCGGGCGCGAACGTCGCGGAAAAGCTGATAGCCGCCGGAAGCAGAAACGTCCGCGGGATGACGGAGCGCGCGGAGTATCTTTTCAGATATATGGAGATACCGTTTTCGCGCGTGAAGGAGCCGCCGCGCAACTTCTCCGGGGGTATGCAGCAGCGCGTGCAGATAGCTAAGGCCGTCGCGAACAACCCGCCCGTGCTCCTGCTCGACGAGGTGACGACGGGGCTGGACCTGTCCGTTCAGGCGCGCGTGCTCGACCTCATCAAGCGCGTACAGCGGGAATTCGGCGTGACGATGATTGTAGTCAGCCACGACCTCGCCGTCGTCAGACTGCTGGCTGACCGCACGGCCGTCATGCGGGACGGCGTGATAATAGAGCAGGGCCTTACCGACAGGATACTCGAGGACCCGCGCCACGTCTACACGCAGACGCTCGTAAATTCAATGCTGTAGCAAAAAAGGGCGCAAAGCGGCCTTGAAAAGTGAAAGGACAAGCAATGAAAAAATACATTCTCAACGCCGTAGTAGTAGGGCCGGACGAGCTGCTGCCGGAGCACGCCGTCGTCATTCGGGACGACAGGATAGTGGCGGTCGCGCCGATGAACGCCGCGGACGGTTTTGACGCGGACGGAGAGGAAGCGATGTATTTTAACGCCCACGGAGGCTACGTGCTGCCGGGCTTTATCGACATACATTCCGACTACATCGAGGGCGTGATCCAGCCGCGCCCGACGAGCCTGATGGACTTGGAGCTCGGGCTTCGCGAAGCTGAAAAGCATCTCCTGTGCCACGGCGTCACGACGATATACCACTCGCTTTCGCTCGTGGAGGCGCCCGGTCTGCGCGGCGACAAGACCTTCCGCACGCCCGAGAGCTGGGAAAGGCTCGTCCGGCTCATACGAGGTTTCCATGAGGGCAGCCACCTCATACGCCACCGCGTCCACGCCCGGTACGAGATCAGCAATCTGAATATTTACGAGCGCCTCGGCGATATGCTCCGCCTCGGGCTTATACACGAGCTCTCCTTTATGGATCACACGCCGGGACAGGGGCAATACCGCGACCTTGAGCTCTACTCGAAGGCGATCGACGCCTGGGCGCGCGAGGCCGCGGACATGAGCGCAGAGGAGATCGTTAAGGAGCGTCAAAGCCGCCCCGTCGCCACGCGTGATATGCTGGCGGGCCTGTCGGAGCTCGCCCGCGAGCGCGGCGTACCGCTGGCCTCGCACGACGACGACACGGAGGAAAAGGCGGAGCTCATGCGGCGCGAGTACGGCGCCGTCATATCCGAGTTTCCCGTCGAGCTCGGCGTGGCGAAAAGGGCGCGCGAGCTCGGTATGCTCGTCGTCGTCGGCGCGCCGAACGTCGTGATGGGCGGCAGCCACTCCGGCAACCTCTCGGCCGTGGAGGCGATAAAAAACGGCTGCGCCGACATCCTCTGCTCCGATTATTACCCTCCGTCCCTGCTGCACGCGGCTTTCCGGATGGAGAGCGAGGGGTTGACGACGCTGCCGCAGGCCGTCAAAATGCTGACGCTGAACCCCGCGAGGGCGGTGGGACTCGACGGCGATTTCGGCTCGGTGGAGGCGGGCAAGAAGGCCGATCTGCTCGTCGTGCGGAAGATACAGGGGCGCCCTACGGTCTGCGAGTGCTTCATCGACGGGCGCGCCGCCGTTTCCTTCGGGTACAGGATAGGATAGGGATAGGAAATATCAATATGCTGAAAATAAAGGAGCTCTCGAAAGAGTTTATAATGCACATTCAAGGCGGCGTGAGGATAACAAGCTTTTCCGGCGTGTCGCTTGAGGTGGGCGGCGGGAGTCTGCTGGCCGTGACGGGGCCGTCCGGCATCGGGAAGTCGTCGCTGCTAAAATGCGTATACGGGACGTACCGGCCCACCTCCGGAAGCGTTTTGTACGAGTCCGGCTCGGGCGGCACTATTGACCTTGCGGCGGCGGACGACTGGGAGCTGCTCGCGCTGCGCCGCGCGGAGATAGGGTACGTGTCACAGTTTTTCCACGTGCTTCCGCGCGTTTCGGCGACGGAGATACTGACGGAGCCGCTTATCGCGCGGGGCGTCCCGGCGGACGAGGCCGGCGAGACTGCGCGCGCGCTGCTGCGGCGCGTGGGGCTGGATCGGGCGCTGTGGGAGATGTACCCGGCGACGTTCAGCGGCGGGGAGAAGCAGCGGCTTAACATCCTGCGCGCCGTCGTTACGAGGCCGCGTCTGTTGCTGCTCGACGAGCCGACGGCGTCGCTCGACCGCGGCTACAAGGGGCGCGTCATCGATCTGCTGCTGGAGATCAAATCGTCCGGCGCGGCTATGCTCGGCGTATTCCACGATCGCGACGCGCTCTCCGCGCTGGCGGACTCGAGATACGACATGGAGGCGGGCAGGCTTCTGCCGGCGGGCGGCGGTGCGACACGATGAAAAGAGCAGACCTGCATATGCACAGCACCTGGTCGGACGGCTCCATGCGCATACCCGACATAGTGAAGCTCTCAAAGCTGCTGGGACTGGACTGCATATCCGTGACGGATCACGACACGGCGGAGCATCTGCCGGAGGCAGCGGCGGAGGGCGCGCGTCAGGGCGTCCGCGTCGTGCCGGGCACGGAGATTTCGGCGTTCGACGCCCTGACGGGCAGAAAGATACATATCCTCTGTTACCTCGCGTCAAGACCCCAGCTCATTACGGAGATCTGCCGCCCGTATTTGAATGAGCGGCGCGAGGCCAACCGCGGCTCCGTCGGGCGCATACGCGCGGCGGGGTACGCCATTGACGTTGACGACGCGGAGCGTTACGTCGGGGAGGGCGGCGTCCTGCGCCGTCAACACGTGATGCACGCGCTGGCGGATCGCGGGTATACGGATACGATCTACGGAGAGCTGTACGACAAGCTCTACGGCAAAAACGGCATAGCGGCGGCCCAAAGCCGGTATATGACGGCGGAGGACGCCGTCCGGCTCGCGAAGGAGGCGGGCGGACTCGCCGTGCTGGCACACCCGTTTCAATACGATTCGATGAATGCCCTGCCGAGGCTCGTCGATTGCGGGCTGGACGGGATAGAGCTCGTCCACCACACGCAGACGCCCGGGCGGCGGGAGGCCGTCACTCAGGCGGCCGGGCGCTTTGGGCTTTTTATGACGGGCGGCACGGACTATCACGGGCTGTATTCGGAGAAAATGCTGTACCCGGGACAGCTTGAAATACTTCTGCCCGACGACCATATACTGCTGGGATAGGCGGCGCCTTGCGCGCTCCGGTCGCCGCGAGGCGCGCGGGCTGTTTTATTTGATATCCGGATCGGCGCGCGGCTTCCCGATTTCGCGTTTTCCGGAATCGGACGCGAAACCGTACAGGAGATTTTTAGGCGCGCCCGTCTCCGCCGAGGCGCGCTGCGCGGCGTCGCGGAGCTTCATGCCGTTACTCCGGTATTCAGCGACTAATTTGAGTGCGGATTCAATATCATATTCCTCCGGCGGCGCAACGCGCGCGCCCTCGACGACTATCACAAACTCGCCGCGCGGCACAGTCGCCTCAAAGTGCGATATCGCCTCGGCCAGCGTGACGCGGAGCGTCTGTTCGTGCAGCTTCGTCATCTCTCTGGAGATCGACGCCCGCCTGTCGCCGAGCGCGCCGTACAGATCGCGCAGCGTGCGCAGCAGCTTATGAGGCGCCTCGTAGAATATCATGGTTCGCCTCTCGTCCCTGAGTTCCTCGAGATGCTCGGCGCGGCTTCTCCGCGCCACGGAGAGAAAGCCCTCGAACGTGAAGCGTCCCGAGGGAAGTCCCGAAACCGACAGGGCGGCCACGGCCGCGCACGGGCCGGGCACGGCGATCACCTCCGCGCCCGCAAGCGCGCAGCTTTCGGCAAGGCTCTCGCCGGGGTCGCTTATCGCGGGCGTGCCGGCGTCGGTCACCAGCGCGCATTTCTCACCCGCCAGCACGCGCGCCAATATTCGCTCGCCGCTGTACGCGCTGTTATGGGCGTGGTAGCTCACCAGACGCTTCTTTATGCCGAGATGGTTGAGCAATCCGAGCGTGACGCGCGTATCCTCGGCGGCTATAAAATCGACCTCCGACAACGTTTTTACCGCGCGCTCCGATATGTCGCCCAGATTGCCTATCGGCGTCGCGACAAGGTACAGCGTGCCCGCCACTTAATATCATCCTCTCAAACGAGTATACCGCCATACCGTTGTACACGGGACGGCGGCATATCGTCATGCGGTTTTGGCCTCGCCACACCGCTTTGCCGCGAACAAATCGCGGACGCGCTCTATGATGAAATCGCGCTCATTGGACAGGACTCGGCGCACGAGCCGCACTCGACGCATGTGGCCGTGTCTATCTCGTAGTGACTGCTGCCCTGCGAGATGGCGTCCACGGGACAGTTTGGGGCGCAAGCGCCGCAAGAGACGCACTCATCGCCTATTGTGTATGCCATTATATAAGACCTCCGTAAAATAATATGTGCGCGGCCCGGCCGCAGCAAGACTATTTTAGCATGAATCCCGCGAAATGCAAGCGCCGTTATCACATTCGTTTTCCTGTAGAATTTGGCGCGGTTATGTTGTATAATATCAATAACTTGGTGATGAGAAAAATTCAGCGAAAGGGAGGCGAAAATCAGCCGTGAAATATCTTGTTATCGACAGACGCGTCGTGCGGAACAATCTGCGGATGATAAAAGAGCGCGCCGGCGGCGTGGAAATCTACGCCGACCTCAGCGCAAACGCCTACGGCATGGGACTTATAGAGATCGCGCGTCTTCTGCGTGACGAGGGGATACGCAGCTTTGCCGTGTCGGACCCGGGCGACGCGGACGCGCTCCGAAAGCAGGGGATGACCGACGAGCGCCTGATGATGCTCAGAAGCACGGCGGACCCGGACGAGCTTTCAAAGCTGATCGATCTCGGCGTCATATGTACTGTCGGCTCATACGAGGCGGCTGTCGCGATAAACGGCATCGCCGAATCGCGCGGAACCGTGGCGGAGGCGCAGATAAAAATTGATGTCGGCCTCGGGCGCTACGGCTTCATGCCCACGGAGACGGAGCAGATAGCGTCCATATACAAATATCTGTCCAGCATCGCCGTCACGGGCACCTTTACGACCTTCTCCGCGTCATGGAAAAGCCGGAGGCTCACGCTGGAGCAGTTGGAAACCTTTAACGCCGTGTTGGACAAGCTCACCGACATGGGCTTCGAGCCGGGCCTGGCTCACGCGTGTGACAGCGCCGCGCTGTTCCGGTACGACTTCGGCATGATGGACGCCGTGCGCGTCGGCGACGCGCTCGCCGGACGCGTGCCGGGCAAGGCGATACCGGGGCTGGGCAGGGTCGGCTTCATAGAGGCGGGCATCGAGGAGGTCGGCTGGTTCCCAAAGGGACACAGCATCGGCGGAGAGCGCGGCGTCACGCTGGGAAAGCCCGCCAAGATCGCCGTCATGTCGGTCGGGTATTACCACGGGTTCGGCGTGGACCTCCGCAGGAACAAGCCCCGCCTGATTGACGCGCTGCGCCGGTCGCGGCGTCTCGGAGTGAAGATCAACGGGCAGCGCGCGCACGTGCTCGGCGACGTCGGGCTTATGCACACGCTTGCGGATGTGACAAATATCGAGTGTACGGCCGGCGATATCGCCGTCATGGACGTCGATCCGATAAACGTAAAGGGACTTACGCGCATGTACAGATAGACGTGGGAAGGACAGGGAGATAATTGGCAAGGATCATTGAGCTCGATCCGCACGTCGCGGATCTTATAGCGGCGGGAGAGGTGGTCGAGCGCCCGTCCTCCGTCGTCAAGGAATTGGCGGAAAACGCGATAGACGCGGGAGCGACGGCAATAACCGTCGAGATTAAGAACGGCGGCATGAGCTATATCCGCGTCACCGATAACGGATGCGGCATAGCCCCGGAGGACGTCAAGACGGCGTTTCTGCGCCACGCCACAAGCAAGCTGCGCAGCGAGCGCGATCTGGAGGCGATCGGCACGCTCGGCTTCAGGGGCGAGGCGCTTGCGGCGATCGCCTCGGTGTCGCGCGCGGAGATCATGACGCGTCTGCGCGGCGCGGACGAGGGCGTGGCGCTGTCGCTCGAAGCCGGCGCGGCGGGGGCGCCGTCGCCCGCGGGATGTCCCGAGGGCACAACGCTCATCGTGCGCGATCTGTTTTTCAACACCCCGGCGCGCCAGAAGTTCATGAAGACCGACAGGGCGGAGGGCGCGAGCGTGTCAGCCGCCGTCGTCGCGTGCGCGCTCTGCCATCCGGAGGTGTCCGTAAAATATATAAAGGACGGCAAGGAGGAATATCACACGCCGGGCGACGGCCGGGCGGAGTCGTGCGTATATACGCTGTTCGGGCGCGAATTTGCCGGAGGGCTTATCAGTTGCGAAGCGGCGGGCGACGGCGTCGCAACCTCCGGCTTCGTCTCCACTCCCGCCGCCGCGCGCGGCAACCGCGGACACCAGTATTTCTTTGTAAACGGCCGCTACGTCAAATCGAGGCTGCTTCAGGCGGCCCTCGAACAGGCGTACCGCAATTCCCTGTTCACCGGGCGGTTTCCCGCCTGTCTGCTGTATATAACGCTCGGCGCGCATTTGGTGGATGTAAACGTCCACCCCGCGAAGACCGAGGTAAAATTCTTGTATGAAAAGCATGTGTTCGACAGCGTCTACTACGCCGCTCTCTCCGCTCTTGAACGCGGAGAGAGCGGCGTAGCGCCGGATATATCGGAGAGCACCCGCGCTGTTTTATCCGCGCCGTCCGGGACGCCGGCGCGGGACGCGAAGCCGGCGTCCGGCCCGCCCGCCGCCGGGAGCGTCCCGCACGCCGGCGGGAGCTTTTTCCGCGCAATGACGCCCGAGGAGTACAGGAGCACCGCGTCGCCTGTGCGCCCAGCCGCGGAAAGCGAGGCGTGGCGGGCGTCCGTGGGCGAGGCGCCGAACGCGTATGTGTCTCCGACCGAGCGGCGCGGCGCGGCGGAGCGGGAGGACGACGCTCCGGAGCTGCCGGGAATGGCCCGCGGCGCGGACTACAGGGTGATAGGCGAAACGCTGAACACGTATATAGTCGCCGAGCACGGGACGAGTCTGTGGCTTATCGACAAGCACGCGGCGCACGAGCGCATACACTTCGACAGGCTGAAGGCGGAGGGCGGCGTCGTGATGTCACAGGCGCTCGTCTCGCCGCTCATATGCGATTATGGCGCGCGGGACGCCGCGCTGCTTCTGGAAAACACGGCGCTGCTCGCGCGGCTCGGGTTTGAGCTCGAGAGCTTCGGCGGGAACGCCATAGCAGTGCGCGCCGTCCCGTCGGATATAGACATGGGCGACGCGGCGGCGGCGATCGAGGAGATATGCGCACAACTGCGCGCGGGTAGCGTTGACGGGGATGAACGCCGCGACGCCGTGCTCCGGACGGTGGCCTGCAAGGCCGCCATCAAATCGGGGCGCCGGCACGATTTGAGAGAGCTTGAAGCGCTTGCCGGCCGCGTGTTCTCCGGAGAGGTGCGCTATTGTCCCCACGGGCGCCCCGTGGCGATGGAGCTCACCGCGTCCGCGCTCGACAGAGGCTTTAAGCGGAAATAAACGGCCAATGTTCACAAAAAATTTTCTTTACGATTCATTGTAAATTCGATATAATGGGTGCATAAAATTTTAGGAGGATACAAGACATGGCAATAGTCTTTACTATTGACGTATCGAAGTGTAACGGCTGCTATAACTGTCAGCTCGCCTGTAAGGACGAGCACGTGGGCAACGACTGGACGCCGTACGCGAAGCCGCAGCCGGAGATCGGGCAGTTTTGGGTCAAGCTGCACGAGAACGTCGGCGGCACGATCCCAAAGGTCAAAATACATTACGTCGCGCAATTATGCAACCACTGCGAGCGGGCTGCGTGCATCGCGGCTTGCGAACACGGAGCTTACCACAGACGCGAGGACGGCTTCGTGATTCTTGACCCCGAAAAATGCGTGGGGTGCCGTAACTGTCAGAGCGCGTGTCCGTACGGGGCGATATATTTTAATGAGGAGTTGAATATCTGCCAGAAGTGTACGGGATGCGCGCATCTGCTCGACAACGGCTACAAGCTGCCGCGTTGCGTCGAGGCGTGTCCGACGGACGCGCTCGGCTTCGGAGAGGAGTCCGCGCTCGGCGATTTCATCGTCGGATCGACTGTGCGCCTTCCCGAGACGGGCTGCCGCCCGCGCGTATACTACCGCAACATACCGGGGAGGTTCATCGCCGGGACTGTATACGATCCCGTCGAGAAGGAGATCGTGGAGGGCGCCAGGGCTCGGGCGACTAACGGCGGGAAGACGTATTTTCAGACGACCGACGAGTTCGGCGATTTCTGGTTTACAGACCTCGCCGCGGGTAAATACGACGTCGTTATCGAGGCGAAGGGCTATAAGTACAAGACGTTTACCGGAGTGGACGCGACGGCCGACGTCAATCTGGGCGACATACCGCTGGAGCGGTCTGACGGGGTAAACGCATGCTGAGCGTATTCAAGCGGTTTTCAAGGCGGGATATTGCGGTCGTACTCGCATCGCTGGCGTTTACCGTGGCGCAGACGTGGCTCGATCTAAAGCTGCCGGATTACATGGAGGAGATAACGCGCCTTTTGCAGACCGCGGGCGGCGAGCTGGGAGACATATGGGCGGTCGGGGCCAAAATGCTGGCCTGCGCGCTCGCCAGCGCCGCGACGGCCGTCGCCGTCGGCTTTATGGGGGCGAGACTGGCGGCGAGCTTCGCGCAGAGACTGCGCGCCGACATGTTCGCGCGCGTCGAGGAGTTCACGATGGAGGAGCTGGGCGGCTTCTCCACGGCAAGTCTCATAACGCGCACGACAAACGACGTCACGCAGGTGCAGATGATCATCGCGATGGGCTTGCAGGTCGCCATAAAGGCACCGATCATGGCTGTCTGGGCGCTTGCCAAAATATCCGCGCGAAGCTGGGAATGGCTCGCGCTGACGGGCGGGGCGGTGGTTTCGCTCGTCATATTGATCGCGTGCGTCATGACCTACGCGCTGCCGCGCTTCCGCAGGGTGCAGACTCTAACGGACAACCTGACGCGGGTCACGCGCGAGAATTTGTCGGGTATGCGCGTGGTGCGGGCGTACAACGCGGAGGAATACCAGGAGGCGAAATTCGAGGACGCCAACAGGGAACTCACCGACAACACCCTGTCGGTACACCGGGCCATGGCCGTGTTCAATCCCGGTATGCGTCTCGTGATGAGCGGACTGACGCTCGGCATCTACTGGATCGGCGCGTTTCTCATTGAATCGGCGCCTGTGGCGGACAAGCTCGCCGTGTTTTCCAATATGATCGTGTTCTCAACTTACGCCACGCAGGTGCTCATGTCGTTTATGATGCTCACGATGATATTCATGATGAGTCCGCGCGTGGCGGTGTCGATAAGGCGTATACATGAGGTGCTTTCCACAGAGCCAAAGCTGCGCGACGGCGGCGTGACACAGTCCCCGCCGGAGCTTCGTGGCGTCGTTGAGTTTGAAAACGTCAGCTTCAAGTATCCCGGCGCCGAAGACTATGTACTGCGGGACGTTAGCTTTACCGCGCGGCGGGGCGAGACCGTGGCGTTTATCGGCTCGACGGGCAGCGGCAAGAGCACGCTTATAAATCTCGTGCCGCGCTTTTACGACGTGACGGACGGACGCGTGCTCGTGGACGGCGTGGACGTGCGCGACTACACGCAGGAGGCGCTCCGGAAAAAGATAGGGTACGTCCCGCAGAGGGCGGTGCTGTTCACGGGCGACGTCACGGGAAACGTGGCGTTCGGCGACAGCGCGGGCGGCGCCGCGGACGCGGACGGCGTCGCGCGCGCCGTGCGTATAGCGCAGGCGGACGATTTTGTAAGCGGGATGGAGGGGGGATATTCGGCGGCGATCTCTCAGGGCGGCGCGAACATCTCGGGCGGACAGAAGCAGCGCCTGTCCATTGCCCGCGCCATATACCGCGACCCGGAGATACTCGTATTCGATGACTCGTTTTCGGCGCTCGACTACAGCACCGACAGGGAGCTGCGCGCCGCGCTTAAAAGGGAGACGCGCGGCGTCACGAGTCTCATCGTCGCGCAGCGCATAGGAACCATCAGGGACGCCGACAGGATCATCGTGCTCGACGAGGGCGTGCTCGTCGGCTCGGGAACGCATGACGAGCTGATGCGCGATTGCGAGGTCTACCGTGAGATAGCGTTTTCGCAGCTTTCGAGAGAGGAGCTGGGGGTATGAGCGACAGAGAAAACGGGCGGGAGCGGCAGCCTGACGCGCAGCGCCGTCCGCCGGGCGGCGGACCGGGGGGCGGCGGGCCGGGGCGCGGTATGCCCATGATGGGCGAAAAACCCCGGGACTTCAAAAAATCGTGGAGCCGGCTCGCGCGCTACGGCGGGCGGTACGCGCCGGTGTTTATAGTCGCCGTGCTGTGCGCCTTCGGCGGCACTGTGCTGACGCTCATCGGTCCCGACATGATAAAGGACGTCACGGGCGTCATATTGGACGGACTGCTCACGGGGATAGACACCGCCGCCGTGATGGATAAATGCCTGAAGCTGCTGGCGATATACGTCGTCGGTTCGGCGCTGGTTTTCGTGCAGAGCCGCATTATGGCAAGCGTCTCGCAGGGCATATGCAGGCGTCTGAGGAGCGATATTTCCTCCAAGCTCAACAAGCTCCCGCTGCGGTATTTCGACTCCACGACGCACGGCAACACGATAAGCCGCGTCACAAACGACACCGACACCATAGGCATGACGCTCAACCAGAGTCTGGGACAGCTCATAACGTCGGTGACGATGTTTGCGGGCTCAATCGTCATGATGTTCATAGAGGACGTGACCCTCGCCGCCATCGCCGTAGCCTCGACGCTCATCGGCTTCGTGTTCATGTTTACCATCATAAGGCGCTCGCAGAAGTATTTCAGAAGCAACCAGAAATATCTCGGCGCGATGAACGGCCATATCGAGGAGATATACACGGGACACAATATCGTAAAGGCGTATAACGCGGAACGGGCGGCAAGGGAGAAGTTCGACGAGCTCAATAAAAAGCTCTCCGACAGCAACTGGAAGTCCCAGTTCCTGTCGGGGCTGATGATGCCGCTCATGGGTTTCATCGGCAATTTCGGGTATGTCGCCGTGTGCGTGGCGGGCGCGCTGCTCGCGATGAACGGCAGCATAAGATTTGAGGTCATCATCGCGTTTATCCTGTATGTCAGGCTGTTTACCCAGCCGCTGGCGCAGATAGCGCAGACGGCTACGACGATGCAATCGACGGCGGCCGCGTCGGAGCGCGTGTTCGAGCTGCTAGACGAGGAGGAGATGGCGCCGGACGCGCCGGTCACCGAGAAAATAGACGAGACGCGCGGAAGCGTCCGTTTCGAGCGCGTCAGATTCGGGTACGAGCCGGACAGGGTCATAATAAAGGATTTTAACGCGCATATTGAGGCGGGGCAAAAGGTAGCCATAGTGGGCCCGACGGGCGCGGGCAAGACGACTATCGTCAATTTGCTCATGCGGTTTTACGAGTTGGACGGGGGCGTCATCACGGTGGACGGCGTCCCGACGTCGAAAATGGCGCGACGCGACGTACACGATCTCTTCTGCATGGTGCTGCAGGACACGTGGCTGTTCGAGGGCACAATAATGGAGAATATAGTCTACAGCAAGCGCGGAGTGACGGAGGAGCAGGTAGTCGCGGCGTGCAGGGCTGTGGGGCTCGACCATTTCATACGCACGCTGCCGGGAGGCTACTCCACGGAGCTGGGGGACAACGCGAGTCTGTCGGCCGGTCAGCGCCAGCTTGTCACCATAGCGCGCGCGATGATAGAGGACGCGCCGCTACTGATACTTGACGAGGCCACGAGCTCCGTGGATACGCGCACGGAGATACTTGTCCAGAACGCGATGGATAAGCTCACGGAGGGCAGGACGTCGTTCGTGATAGCTCACCGGCTCTCCACGATCCGGAACGCCGACGTGATTCTCGTGATGCGGGACGGGGACATCGTCGAGAGCGGCAGTCACGCGCGGCTCATGGAGCTCGGGGGCTTCTACGCGCAGCTTTACAACAGTCAGTTTGAAAACAGCTGATAGGGAGGGTTGACATGTTCAAACGGAAACCGAGAATGCGCACGTCGGCGGAAAAGGCGAGAAGATCGCAGATGAATATTTTTGTCAGGCTGTGCGGATGCGCGTACCTCATATATATCATAACGGAGCTCATACGCGAAAAGCCGGAGGGCCTGAGCGACGGTCTGCGGTACACCATAGTGGCGGTGTTTATCCTGCTGGCCGCCGCCATCGTGGTGGTTACGCTCGTCGATTTCATCAGGAGTCTCAAAATGGGCGCGTACAAGGCGTCCTCCTATACGGACGACTCGGATGAGAGCGTCGAGGCGTTCCGCGAGCGTCAGGCCGCCGCTTCCGGCGGCGCGGCGCAGGACGGGGACGCGCCCGAGAGCACAGGGGCGCTGACTGACGGCGGCGTATCGGCGTCCGACGGACACCCGGACGGGGAAGGCGCGGAGACGTCCGGCCCCGGAGCGCCGGAGGACGGTGAGACGGGAGCTCCGGAGGAGCCGGAGGACGGCGGCGCGGACGAATGACAGTTGCGATAGCAGGTCTGGGGCTGATTGGCGGTTCGTTCGCAAAGGCGATAAAAGCGAGGACGGCGCACCGCGTCGTCGGGTACGACATTGACGGGGAGGTGCAGGCGCGCGCGCTGCGCGAGGGCGCCGTTGATGATACGGGCGAGGACGGCTTTGTGACGTGCGAGCTCGCGCTTGTGGCGCTGTATCCCGCCGACAGCGCCGCCTTTATCAGGGCAATCGCCCCCGGAATGAAGCGCGGCTCGATGATCATCGATCTGTGCGGCGTCAAGCGGTACGTCTGCTCGGAGGCGGCGCGCGCGGAGCTCGGAGAGGGCGTCACATTCATAGGCGGGCATCCGATGGCGGGTCGAGAGGAATTCGGGTATGGCGGCTCTCTCGCCGCGCTGTTCGAGGGCGCGAGCATGATACTAACGCCGGAGCCGTCCGCGCCGCCGGACAAGCTGAGGGAGGCGGAGGACTTCTTCGTCAGCCTCGGCTTTGCCGGGGTGACGCTGACGACGCCGGAGCGACACGACGAGATGATATCGTTCACGTCACAGCTCGCGCACGTCGTTTCCAGCGCGTACGCGCAATGCCCGCTCGCCGGAGGCTTCGAGGGCTTTTCCGCCGGCAGCTTCGGCGATATGACGCGCGTGGCAAAGCTCAACGAGCGCATGTGGGCGGAGCTCTTCCTGCTCAACGGCGACTATCTCGCGGAGCAGATAGGCGCACTGACCGACAAGCTGGGAGAATTTCGAGAGTTCATAACGAGCGGGGACACTGACGGACTGACGCGGCTTCTGCGCAGCGGCAGGGAGGCCAAGGAGTCGCTCGAAGGAAGGGAGCAAGCCCGATGAAGCTCGAGGACGCGCTTGCCTTTACAGAGAAGTGCTTCAACGGGGAACCGGCGTCGTGCAGCTTCGCGTGCCCGTTTCATCTCGATATACGCGCGTTTCTGGACAAGGCGGAAAAAGGCAAATGGGCGTCCGCCTATAAAGCGCTGGAGAGCGCCGTCGCGTTTCCGCTGACGGTCTCGCTATTGTGCGACGCGCCGTGCGAGCATCACTGCCAGCGTGTACAGCTTGGCGACGAGCCAATAGCCATGACGATGCTCGAGGCCGCCGTCGTCCGCTACGCGGGAAGCAAGCGCGCGCGCCGGTACGTCATACCGCCTAAGGAGGGGCGCGTCGCGATAGTGGGCGCGGGCGCCGCGGGGCTGGCTTGCGCGCTGGGACTCGCGCGCAAGCGCATATCCGTCACGGTGTTCGAGCGCGAGCCGGAGTATGGCGGCGCGCTCCGCCGTCATCCGCGTTTCGCGGAGATGTCAGGCGATATAAAGCTGCAATTTGAAGCGGTGGACGCCGAATTTTGCTTTGGCCGCGAGATAAAGTCGCTCGGCGAGCTGGCGGACTACAACGCGGTCTATGTCGCCACGGGCGCGGGCGGCGAGCATTTTGGCCTTTTGGACGGGTGGAAGGACGACGCGTTTACGGGCGGCGCGGACGGGGTGTTTCTCGGGGGCGAGCTGACCGGCGCGTCCGTCGTGGAGGGCATTGCCCGCGGAGGCGCCGCCGCGCAGAGCATCGAGGCCTTCTTGCAGGTGGGCCGCGTCACGCGTCTGCACGGCGGGTACGACAGGGAGGGCTGCGAGCGGTACGTCGCGCACGACGGCGCCGCGCGCGCGCCGCGCGTGACGCCGTCGTCGCCGGACGGCTACACGGAGGACGAGGCGATACGCGAGGCGGCGCGCTGCCTGCAATGCGACTGCGACAGGTGTATGACCTCGTGCGAAATGCTTCGCGCGTTCCGCAAGCGTCCGCACAAGATAGCCACGGAGGTGTACACCGATCAGAACGCGAATCCGCCGTACTCCAGCCATACGCTCACCCGGGAGACGTACTCGTGTAACATGTGCGGCTACTGCAAGTCAGTGTGTCCGGAGGGCGTCGATATAGGCGCGCTGCTGCGACTGTCGCGCGCGCAGCGCATGAGCGCGGGAAAAGAGCCCGCGGCGCTGCACGATTTTTGGCTGCGCGAGATGGATTTCAATTCCGGCGAGGCCGCGCTATGCGAGCCGCCTCCGGGCGCGCAGACGTGCGAATACGTATTTTTCCCCGGTTGTCAGCTCGGGGCGTCAAATCCGGAGCATGTGAGGGGAGCGTATGGTCTATTGCGTTCAGCCGGCGGCGGCGCCGGCATATATTTGGGATGCTGCGGCGCGCCCGCGTGGTGGGCGGGGGACGATAAGCGCTTCATGGCTAATTTCGCCGCAATTAGGCGTAATTGGGAGAATATGGGGAGGCCGGTTTTCGTATTCGCGTGCGCGACGTGCGCCGGAGTCTTTGACGCCTTTGCGCCCGATATACGGAGCGTATCGCTGTACGAGCTGCTCGACGACCGCGAGGTCGCGGGACACGCCGGGGAGCTGACGCGGGCCGTCGTATTTGATCCCTGCTCCGCTCGCGCGCGCGACGGGATGCGCGCCGCCGTGCGCGGGCTGCTGCGGCGCGCGGGCATACGGACGGAGGAATTGGCGGACAGGGGCAGGTGCTGCGGCTACGGCGGACAGATGCGAGTCGCTAACCCCAAGCTGTTCGACGAGATCGTGAATAGCCGCGCGTCGATGTCGGACGAGCCGTATATCGTGTACTGCGCGAATTGCCGGGAGGTGTTCGCCTCACACGGCAAGCGGTGCGCCCACGTGCTCGACGTGGCGCTCGGACTGAAGCCTCAGGAGCGCGTCCCGTCCATCAGCGAGAAGCGCAGAAACAGCCTGAGTCTGAAAGAGGAATTTATGATGAGTGACCGCGATGCGCGGCCGTACCGGGCGGCGTCCGCGTGGGACGCCGTAACGCTGATAATAGACGGGCGTCTGCGCGAGGATATGGACAGGAATTTGATCTCGGAGGACGACGTCAGAGAGGCGATTTTTTCAGCCGAGGAGAGCGGCGACGTATTCGTGGACGCCGGCGACGGTACGCGCATGTGCAGCATGGTTAAGCCCGTGCTGACGTATTGGGCGCGCTACAGATGTGTATCACGTGACACATACGAGGTGCTTGACGCGTACTACCACCGTATGCGCTTTGAGAGCAACTCACAGAGCTAAAAAGGGGACCAGTTGAAAAATGGCTGACTCATCCTGGAGATGCGCCCGCTGCGACGAGGCGCTGACCGCGCGAAAGACGGTCTTCACATATCTGGGACAATCGTTTACGCACGAGGTATTGCGCTGTCCCAAATGCGGCAGGGTGCTAATACCTCCGGAGCTAGCGCGGGGAAAGATGGCCGAGGTCGAGGAACAGCTTGAGGATAAATAAGTGGAATTGTTTTCTGAGACTGCCAGCGTGTGTCCCGTGTGCCTGCGCCGCGTCAAGGCGGCAATAGTCAAACGGGGCGGCGAGTATTTTATGGAGAAGACGTGCCCGGAGCACGGATTTTTCTCCGTGGTGGTGTGGCGCGGGGACGACCCCGCTCCCGGGGAATGGGGCGAGGTGAGTCCTCCCGCGGACGGCTCGCGGGGCGCGCCCGACTGCCCGAACATGTGCGGGCTGTGCCCGGAGCATCTGCAAAAGACGTGCTGCGCTCTCGTAGAGGTCACGCACAGATGCAATCTGCGCTGCCCCGTGTGCTTTGCCGACAGCGGCGTGCGGCGCTCACGCGTCAGCGTCAAGCTGTCCGTCGAGACGCTGTACGCGCGGTTTCGCAAGCTGGCGGCGGCGGGCAACACGTTCGTGCAGTTGTCGGGGGGCGAGCCTACAATGCGCGACGATCTGCCCGATATTGTGGCGGCGGCCAAAGCGGCCGGGTGCGAGTATGTTCAGCTTAACTCGAACGGAATAAGGCTGGGCGCCGAACCGGAGTACGCGAGCGCGCTCGCCGACGCGGGCCTCGACTTTGTGTTTATGCAGTTTGACGGCACACGCGACGCCATATACGAGACTCTGCGCGGAAGACCGCTCCTCGAGCAAAAGCTGGCGGCTATTGACGTGTGCGCGGAGCGGTATCTCGGCGTGACGCTCGTGCCTACCGTCGTGCCGGGCGTCAATGACGGCGATATCGGCGCCATTTTGGAATTCGGATTCCAACGCTCGCCCGCCGTGCGCGGGGTACACTTTCAGCCGATAAGCTATTTCGGGCGCTATCCCAAACCGCCGGATAACGCCGACAGGATAACGCTGCCGGAGATACTGCGCGCCATAGAGAGCCAGACGCGCGGCAAGGTGAAGGTCTCCGATCTGCTGCCGTCAGCGTGCGATCACCCGAGATGCGGGTTCCACGGCGATTTTGTCGTGCTCCCGGACAAGCTGTTAAAGCTGACAAAAAAATCAAAAGCCTCGTCGTCCTGCTGTGACGACGCGCATCTGAGAAACCGCAGATTTGTGGCGCGCAGATGGAAGCGGACACGCGGGACGGCGGACGCCGCCGGCGGGGGCACGGACGCCGCTGTCGATTACGGCGGGATGGACGGCTTTTTGGAGCGCGTGAAGTCGCACGGCTTCACCATAACGTGCATGGCGTTTCAGGACGCGTACAATCTCGATCTGGAGCGTCTGCGCCGCTGCAGTCTGCACGTGTTCGACGGGCGGCGCACCGTGCCCTTCTGCGCGAGGTATATCACCCCGCGGCAGCAGCCGTGAGCATCGCGGCGGGGGAGTATCGCGGCGCCGCGCATCCCGGCGGTCTGCGGCTGACGGACAGAGCGGCGCGCCTGTGCGGACTGCGGCGCGGCATGTCTATACTCGATATGGGCTGTGGCGCGGGCGCGTCTGTCGTCTACCTCGCGGAGAGATACGGCGTCGCCGCGACGGGTATTGAGTGTGACGAGAGTCTCCGGGGGTTGTGCGCGTCTAACCCGCCGGGGGTGCGGTATATCTTCGCCGACGCGCAGACGATGTGCGTGCCGGACGGCTGTGCGGACGCCGTGTTCATGGAGTGCGCGCTATCCGTCATGTCCGCCCCGCGCGCGGCGCTCTTGCGCGCGCGCGCCGCGCTGCGGCCGGGCGGAGCGCTCGCTGTCAGCGACGTGTATCTTAAAAGCGGCCGGGGCGCGCCGGACGGGGCGGGGGAGACGGCTGTCTGGGATTTCGACGAACTCTGCGAGATGGTGCGGTGCGCGCGCTTCGACGTCACGCTGGCCGAGGATCACACGCCGACGCTGGCTGCGTTTCGCGCCGAGCGGTACGCGGCGGGCGGGCGCGGCATCTCGCGCGCGCCGCGAGGACTGGGTTATATGCTGGTGATCGCCCGCAGACGCGAGGCCGGGGAGCATTGTGAAACATGAGTGGGAGATATGAGATAACGCCCCTCGACGGCTGGATAGCGTCGCGGCTGCCGGGAGGCGCGCTGAGTCCGCCGCGTCTGGCGGAATATCAACTGGACTGTCTGCGCGCGACACTGGAGCTTGTAAAGAGCCGGAGCAGATTTTACGCGGAATTCCTGCGCGGTGTCGAGCCGGATGGGCTGGCAAGTCTGGATGGCCTGTCAGAGATACCCTTCACCACGCCGGATATGCTGGCGGGCTGTGGCGCGGATTTCCTCTGCGTGCCGCCGGGAGACGCGGCGCGCGTCGTCACGATGCCGACCTCGGGCACTACGGGCGCCCCAAAGCGCGTATACTTTACGCCGGAGGATATCGAGTTGACGCGGGATTTCTTCCACCGGGGCATGAGTACGCTCGCCTCCCCCGGCGAGCGCGTGATGATATTCATGCCCGGAGAGACGGAGAACGGAGTCGGCGCGCTGCTGCGCGAGGCGCTCGGGCGGCTAGGCTGCGAGGGGGTCGTGTACGGCGCGATAACCGACCCCGCCCGCGCGGCGCGCTCGCTGTCCGACACGGGCTGCACGTGCGCCGTGGGGCTGCCGTCACAGTTGTATGAGACGGCGCGTACGCGCCGTGGCGCGCCGGGCGTCCGTGTGCGGAATGTGCTGCTCAGCGCGGACTACGTGCCGCGCGCGGTGTCCGCGGGCATAGCGCGCGCGTGGGGCTGCCGCGTGTTTGACCACTACGGCATGACGGAGATGGGCTTCGGGGGCGGCGTGGAGTGCTCCGCGCGCGGCGGATACCATATGCGCGAGGCCGACATGATTTTTGAGATCGTCGATCCGCATACGGGCAGGCCGGCGCGCGACGGCGCGTACGGCGAGGTGGTTTTTACGACGCTCACGCGGCGCGGTATGCCGCTGGTGCGCTACAGGACGGGCGACCGCTCGCGGCGCATAACGCAAGCGTGCGCTTGCGGAACGTCGCTCGGGCGGCTTGAGCGCGTGTCGGGCAGGGTGCGCGACGCTCTGCGTCTGCGGTCGGGGCGGACGCTATCCATCTCGCAGCTCGACGATGCAGTATATACGTGCGGGAGCGTGGCCGCGTATGACGCCGCCCTCGTGACGCGAGCGGGCGCGGACTGCCTGCTACTCACCGTGAGGCCGATAGACGGATCAAAGCCCGACCCGGACGAGCTCGCGCATACGCTGCGCTCGTCTGGGTCACTGTCCGGGCTGTTTGAGGACGGCCGCATGGCTCTGGAGATAAGAACGGGGGAGACGCGCGCTCTCCCGTCCGGCGCGCAGAAACGCCTTATAGCCGACATGCGGGATAAGAACGTGTGAACACCGGTTCACATGTCCCCGCCGGCGCCGGCAGGAGACCAGTCGATGTGATGATGTGTGAATGCAGTTTCGGGGGTGTCCTTCAGTTTTCCGGATAATACATATCAATGAATTTGCCGAAGCACCCCCATGTCGTGTGCTCGGTTATTGACAGTGTCGCGGTTTCGGGAGTCGTGCCGAGAACATTCGCGAGCACGCCAAAGACGCTTTCCGTAAGCTCCTGCTTAACATGATATGAAAAGTTTCCAAAGTAATGGACTTCGACAAAAGCAAAGTTATCCTGCTTTTTACCGCTGTAAAAGAATGTTCTGCCCTCCTCAAGATCGAGAATGAGCATACTTCTGTCTTTTCCGGGAATTGTCTCCAATGAAATGCCGAGTCCACTGTTGAGCTCTGAATGCTGTTCGGGCGTCAGCGTTTTTGAGGTTCTTACCTTGACGTACGGCATATGTTCTCACTCCTTATTATTTATGGTTCGGGTGTCAAAAGTCACGCCCACCGCTAAGCGGCGATTTATTCCGTCATACGCCACAAAAAGCCTCGCGAATACACAAAGTATTCGCTGCGTTTTTTGTTTAGTCTGACGATGGGGTCCCCGCGCGACCTGTCGCGTGGGGTGTAAAAAAATCGGCTCGCTTATCGCCAGACGGACTTTTGACACCCGAACCATTTATGCGCAGCCGCTGATAATTCTCGCGGCTGCAACAGGCGCGCCGTTACAAGCGCGCTCCGACCTACTGCTGTCCGAGAACAACCGGGAAAGTGGTTTTTCCGTCCCATTGACATTCGGGATACAACGAAAAGCCGTTGAAATAATCCGAGTACGCCAGTATCTGCCGGAAATTATCGGGATTGACCTCTGCGGACGCCAGATAGAGATTCGCGCAGCGTTCACCGGGTTGGATAAAATCACTCCACAGCGTATCCGGCGCCGCCCAACCGGCTATCAGCGCGTACAGGCCGTTGAAACGCGCGTTAGCGGCGGTACTGAAGTCCTCAAAGAGCGAGAGACGCCAGCAACCCGCCTCCCCCTCGCGCAACTGCTGGACATATTGATCCCCGCCGGTGGTGGCCAGGCACGTCTTATCCACAACCCCGTACTGCTCCGCAGCGCGCTGCGCTCCGGGCGCGATCCAGTCGAATACGCTGAGAATTATCCAACTCGAAACGTCGGGATGCGCAGCCATCTGCGTGGAGACAAGATCGTAAGCGCCGTCGGGCGAAACGTTGCCCTGCGAGGCCGTATCGCAGACGTACAGATTGTCCGTGAGGTCGGGGTACATCTCCGCCCAACCCGCCTCCATACCGGCTTGACGATCATTGAACTCGACGTTTGCCGAATATGTGAGAATCAGCACTCTTGAGGTTGACGGCTCGTAGTCGGTGAAATTCTCTACGCACCACTCGTCGGCGCGTCGGATCAGGGAATCGCCCCAATTGTAATTGTCAAAACCCACAAACGGGGCGAGGAGCTTGTTCTGTGAATCTCGTGGCGCGTCCGTGCCCGGCATCCAAAACAAGTCGTTGTCCTCGGCAATCTCCGCGGCGCGCTCGCAGTCCGTGACGAAAATGCCCAAAATACAGCCGTCTATTCCCTGAGACGCCTGCGTCTCGATATTGACCATCATGGCGTCTACGTCGTTTCCTGAATCCCAGTGCGTATACTTGACGTTTGTGCGCTCCGCAAACTGCTCAAACGCATTGGAAAGCTGTTCAAGCTGTGACGACCACGTCATGCTCAGAAACGCGATCTCATATTCCGGCATAACGGAATAGTCAAAATCAGGAGAAAAGAAGCCTATGCCGTCCGAGGCTTTGGCGCTTGCGAAAGGCCCATAGTCGCCGCCTCCCGGAGAGGGTTCCGCGCTTTCACCGCCGGGCGCGTCCGGAGACGACCCGGACGGCGAATCGGTTTCCGGCGGCGGAGACTGCGATACGGGCGCGTCGGGAGACCCCGACGGATTCGCTCCCCCATTTGCTCCGCATGCGGCCGAGAAGATTGCGAAAAGACACGCGAGAAAAACTGCCACTGCTTTTTTCATTGATATACCCTCCCATATTACCCGGCGCTTTGAGCCGCGTCCGGGATCGTTTGCGCAGTCTCCGAGGTTGTCCGCGTCGATTACGTCTGACCAAGAATGATCGGATAGGTGGTGGCGCCATCCCACTTGTACTCCGGATACAGAGTGAAACCGTTGTAGTAATCAGAATAGGCCAGCACTTGCTGGAAAGTATCGGGGCTGACCTCAGCGGACGCCAGATAGAGGTTCGCGTAGCTCTCTCCGGGCTGGATGAAATCGCTCCACAGCGTTTCCGGCGTCGCCCATCCGGCCATCATCGCGTATAATCCATTAAAACGCGCGTTTGACGCGGTGCTGAAATCCTCATAGAGCGAGAAGCGCCAGCAGCCCGCCTGATTCTCGCGCAGCTGCTGTACATATTGATCTCCGCCTGTGGTGGCAAGGCATGTCCTGTCCACGACCCCGTACTGTTCCGCCGCGCGCTGCCCGCCCGGAGCGATCCAGTCAAACACGCTGAGAATAATCCAATGCGCGGCGTCGGGATACGCCGCCAGCTGCGTGGAGACGAGGTCGTAAGCAATATCGGGCGAGACGTTGCCCTGCGAGGCCGTATCGCAGACGTACAGATTGTCCGTGAGGTCGGGGTACATCTCCGCCCAACCCGCCTCCATGCCGGCTTGACGTTCGTTAAACTCGACGTTCGCCGAATATGTGAGGATCAGCACTCTTGACGTCGAGGGCTCGTAGCCAGTGAAATTTTCCTTGCACCACTCATCGGCGCGTACAACAAGGTCTTTTCCCCAACGGAAGCAATCAAAGCCGACGAACGGGGCCAAGAGCTTACCGTCGGAATTTCTCGGCGCGTCGGTGTTTGGCATCCACAGCAGATCGTTTTCTTCGGCGATTTCCGCGGCGCGTTCAATGTCTGTGACAAATATGTTGAAAATAAACCCGTCTATCCCCTGTGACGCCTGTGTCTCAATGTTGACCATCATCGCGTCCACGTCGTTTCCGGATTCCCAGTGCGTGTACTTGACGTTCGTGCGCTCGGCCCACTTTTCAAAGGTATTGGAGAGCTGCTCGACTTGTGTTGACCACGCCATGCTCAGGAACGCGACTTCATATTCCGGCATGGCGGAATAGTCGAAGCCCGATGCGAAGAGACCTATACCGTCAGACGCGTTTGTACTCGAAAAAGGACCGCTGCCGCCGTCGGGAGGCGCGTCGGTATTCCCGCCGTCGGGCGCGTCGGTTCCCGGCGACTGTGAAACGGGCGCGTCGGGAGTCTCCGGCGCGCCTCCGCCGCCTCCGCAGGCTGCCAACAAAAGTGTAACGAGACATGCGAGAAAGATTGCCAAGACTTTTTTCATCGGTTTTACCTCCAAATATATCTAAAAGTTAAATGAATAGGGCGGCGAAAATCGCCGGCGTATTCACACGGTTGTGTCCGGATTGTAAAAATTCGCGCGATACCGTTTACGGGGCGGCGCTTCACCGCGAGACCGGAAATGCTCATCCGACTTTTTGCTGGAGGTTACGCCGGATCGCGCGCTCATTAAAGTAATCCACCGTGAGCGCGACAAGAAGCAGCAGATTGCTGGCGATGATCTGCCAATACGCTTGTACGCCCCACATCTCAAGTCCGTTTGAAAAAGCGTTAAGGACCAAAAGCCCTACAAACGCGCCGCCGGTACCGCCGGTGCCCCCCATAAATGACACGCCGCCCAAAATTGCGGACGTGATGGCGTCCATTTCGCGCCCCCTGACGGAAGCGGGGATTACGTATTTCATCCTTGCGCAGAGTACCGCGCCGGCAAATGCGGCGATGGCCGAGCAATTCATCATCATAATAGTGCCGATCTTCTGTATGTTGACGCCCGCGAGCCGCGCAGCCATGCGGTTGCCGCCGCTCATATATATCTCGCGTCCGAATTTTGTGTAGTAGAGAATCAGTCCGAATATCACGCTCAATATCGCAAAATAGAGAAACGGGAGTGGAATTCCGAGTATTTCAGACGTCCCCACCTTGAAAAAACTTTCGTTTGACATCAAAATAGACTGGTTGCCTGAGATAATATAAGTAAGTCCCTCCCATACGGAGGACATACCGAGAGTCCCGATAAACGGATTGATTCCGAATTTGTAGGCGAGGAACGCGTTGACGCCTCCGGTACACGCGCCGAAGATAATGCACAGAAGCAAGGCGATAAACCAAGGAACCCCCGCGTTGATGAGCAGCGCCGTGACTAAGGCGCCCATACTGCCTACGGCGCCGGCGGAGAGGTCGATATTTCCGCTGATGAGCAGACAAAGGATGCCGACCATGACGGTACCTGATAGACTTGACGCGATCATGATATTTTTCAAATTGTTCGGCGATAGGTACAGCTTGTTTCCAAGACTGAATATGACGCACATAACGGCCAGAAGTACAAGCAGCATGAACGCCTTGGATTTTGTGATCTTTTTCAGCATATCGTTCCCCCCAGTCTCAACGTAGAGCGGCGCGGGTTATACTCTTTTTCTTCGGATGGTTATGTAGTCGATGCAGAGCGCCACAATCAGCAGCAGACCGGAAAACACCGTTTTGATGTATGTATTGACGTTCAGCAGCAGCATGCCGTTGTTAAAGACATTCAAAATACACAGGCCGAGGAAACAGCCGAGCATTCCTCCTGAACCGCCGCCGAAAGAGATGCCGCCGAGGATAGCCGCCGTCATGCCGGAGAACTGGTAGACGTTTATCCCCTGATATGAGCCGCTGCCGTTGCGGGCCAAATACATAAACCCGGAGACGCCCGCAAGCGCTCCGCAGTTCATAAACAGGATATAGGAAATACGCGTGGGATTGATCCCGGAGTAACGCGCGGCGGTTCGGTTTCCGCCGCAGAGATAAATCGACCGTCCAAATTTCGTTCGCGAGAGCATGAGACCGTAAACCACGATAAAAATTAACATGATTACTACGGAAAAAGGCACGAGCTTAAAAAATTTGTAGCCGCCTATCCATGAAACGACGGGATCCTTTGCCTTAATCGTGTAACCGTTTGAGATAAGCAGACCGATCCCGTTCAAGATGCCGGACGTCGCCATCGTTACGATAAACGGCTGAAAGTTGAATACGTTGATGATCGTGGCGTTGAGCAGTCCGAACAGTCCCCCGAAAACGACCGCGCCGAGAAAAGCTATGTATGACGGCATACCGAGCAGTATGAGTTCCGCCGCGATACAACTCGCGATCGAGCCGATGTAACCGGACGACAGATCGATGTAGCCAAATATGAGCAGCACGCCGCTGCCGATCGCCATAAAGCTCACAAGCACTATCGTGCTGAGAATTGTGCTGATATTTCCGGGAGAGAGCATGGTGCGATCAAGTGTGAG
Organism: Oscillospiraceae bacterium; assembly: GCA_031270395.1. Lineage (GTDB taxonomy): Bacteria > Bacillota > Clostridia > Oscillospirales > Oscillospiraceae > JAISBX01. The sequence continues at coordinate 1,934 of JAISXU010000074.1, read as the reverse complement.
CTTGAGCACAAGCTGCATGACGACAATTAGAACGACGAGAATGATGGCGAGCGAAGACAGCTTGGAATCCAGAAATCTGCCGAGAGCGTTACTTTTCACGCTTTCTTTTTTCATAATAACCCCCTACTCCTGCATGGCCAGCGCGAGGATACCCTCCTCAGTCGCTTCTTCGCGTCTCATCTCGCCGGTGATTTTGCCGTTGCGCATGACAACTATGCGGTCGCTGAGGTTCATAACTTCCGTGAGTTCTGAGGAGATGAATATTACGCCGATGCCCCCGCGCGCGAAATCGCAGACCATCTGGTAGACCTCGGCCTTTGTTCCGACATCAATGCCTTTAGTCGGCTCGTCGAGAATAAGCAGCTTCGTATTGATCATGCTCGACGTCCAACGGCCGAGGATCACCTTTTGTTGATTCCCCCCGGACAGCTCTACAGTGATCTTATCGACAGTAGGCGTTTTTATGGAATATTTCTCGACGGCCTCGTCCGCAAGCTGTCTCTCCCTCTGCCTATCGAGAAAGATACCGCGCCGCAGCCGGCCGAGCACGGGCATGGTGACATTGTCCTTGATTGAGCGGAACAGCACAAGGCCCTGCTCCTTGCGGTCCTCGGGGCAGAGCGCGATGCCAAAATCAATGGCGTCTCTTGAAGATTTGAATTCCTTTTTTTCGCCGTTTATTATGATGTCGCCGGATATGACGCGGTCGATACCGAAAATTGCCCTTACCACTTCCGTGCGCCCCGCTCCGACCAATCCGGAGAAACCGAGCACCTCGCCCTTGCGGAGCGTGAAGCTGACGTCTTTCACATATTCGGTCGTGAGATTCTTTACCTCGAGCAGCACTTCGCCGACGTTCTCGTTGCGGAGCAGATTGGCGTATGTATCTCCGATGTCACGACCGACCATCGCGGTGATGAGCGCGTTTTCGTCCGTATCCGCGGTAATCATTGTTTTCACGAGACGACCGTCTTTCAAAACGACGATCTTATCCGACACCTGAAAGATTTCCGCCATGCGGTGCGATACGTACAGTATGACTTTTCCCTCGTCCCTGAGCTGGCGTATCAGCTTGAAGAGAATCGCGATCTCGTTGTCCGTGAGGCTGGCGGTCGGTTCGTCAAACGCTATGATCATAGAGTCACGCCGGTACGCTTTCATGATCTCGACCATCTGCTGATAGGCGACGGAGAGGCGTCCGACACGCTCGTCCGGGCTGATGTCCAAACCGAATTTCGCAAGCAGATGTTTGGTTTTGTCGCGAAGCTCCGTGCGTTTTATCAAGCCAAATCTGTTCTTCGGGAGATCGTCTAAAAAGATATTCTCCATTACCGTCATCAGCGGGACAAGCTGTCTCTCCTGATAGATGACGCTGACGCTTGATTTGATCGCGTCGTTCGGGGATAAGAATTTCTTTTCCCCGCCGTCGATAAGTACCGCGCCCGCGTCCTGACGTATATCGCCGCTGAGGATTTTGAGAAGCGTGCTCTTCCCGGCGCCGTTTTCCCCGATCAGCGCCGACACCTCGCCTCCATTAGCGCGAAAACTGATGTCGTCCAACGCTTTGACTCCGGGAAATGACTTACTAATGTCAGCAAACTCCAAAAAATGTTCCATCTTACCGCCACTTTCTTTTTTCGCCGCCTGCGGGACGCCCCTTCGCCCCGCTCCAAGGTTCGCTTACGGCGCTCCCGTTCCGCATCCCACAGTTTGCGGGCCACGAAACCTCTTTGCGCCTACGTGTAGGCGCAAAACAGCGTACGCTGTTTTGAATATAGTATAATTTTATCTTACTCTCGCCGCTGTGTCTCTTGGGTACGGACGCCATGATATAATATCCGCTCTGCGGATATTATATCGCGCGCATGCGCCCGCTGTGCGGGCGCGCGCTTAAACTTTGAGCCGCGGCGCGGGACGCGCCGCATGGCGATATA
>JAISXU010000068.1 GCA_031270395.1 Oscillospiraceae bacterium | reverse complement strand
GTACTCCTCGGCGTCGATGTGGAAGTGCGGGACCTCCATCCACGTATCCGCCTGAAACCCCTGAAAACCGACGTGGAATTTCGCTCCTGGCATACTCGTCTCGCCGCGGAAATACGCCTGTGGTCTCATGCACCAGTCGCCCCACTTGGATTCCTCTCTCTTGAGCTCGCAGACGAGATGATCAAAGCTTCCCATATTATAACCCCCTGCCTTTTTCCGAATAATCGTAATCGTACTTGAACATGCCGCCGTCCTTCAGCTTTTGGCCGCGAGTGACCTTGCTCCACACGCCGGATTCATACGCCGCCTGGAAAAACACCGGTTTGCGGATATCAAAGGTTATGGGACAGTGCCACGTATTGGGCGGGATACGGACAACCGTCGGCTTTGTGATGACTACCTTCTCCAGCTTGTCGGGATCGGTGCCCATCAGCAGCGTGATCTCCGCGTCAAAATCGAAAACGTCGGGCATTTTTGAGCCGAGGAAAATCAGGTATTCCTCAGTGTGGTGGTGAAAATGCGTCTCCTCCATGACAAAGGACTTTGTGAAATACTGGAATCCGACGGTGTAGTGCGTGCCCGGGTGGCTCGCCTCGCCCCGATAGTACGCCTGCGGATACGCGCAGCCGCCGACGTCTATGGGCTGTTCCGGTTGCAGCTTGTATGCCAGATAATCATATTTTCCCATTGATCGCACCCCTTAAATAATATTATTGTTTTCAAGCCTGCTTCTGCGGCTCGCCCTCGGTTTTCTTGAAGCACGCCCCGCAGAAATTGCACGTTTTCTTGGAATCATATACGCAGAACCGCACGTTGTCGCCCATATAACTGTAGGACGCTTTACCGTCGGCGCCCGTATGCCGTTCAATCGTCCCCCATACGCCGCTCATAAACGCCGCCTGGAACATGATGGGCTTTGTAATGCGCTTGAACATTATCGGACAGTGCCATGTGTTCGCCGGCAGACAGAGAACCGTCGGCTTTGTGATGACCTTTGTCTCAAGACTGTCCGGATCGTCCCCTATCTGTACCTCAATCTCGGCGTCAAAGTCGAATATATTCATCGGATCCGCGCCCATGAAAAAGATATATTCGTCAATACCCTGATGAAAATGCGCGTTCTCCATAGGGAGCTCTCCGGCAATCACTTGCCAGCCCATATGGACTGTGGCGGTCTTCAAGTACGTCTCTCCGCGAAAATACGCCTGCGGAGACGGAACACTGGGGCCGTGACTCGTATCCTCGCGCGGGATAACGCATACGTGACCGCGGAGCTCCTCGCTCAGGGCGCCGGTATCCTCATTGAGCACCGTCCACGGTACGGACGGATAGTCAAGGGAGGGAAGTCCCTTGCCGCCGGCGTCGCTTGTAAACTGATAAATATGCGCTTTTCCGGTATCGACAAGCCGTATGGTCTCCACCGCGCCCGCTTTTACCGCGGTTTGGAACAGGACGGGCTTTGTGACGCGCTTAAACTCAAGCGGCCCGTGCCACCAGCCGCGTGGAACCTGTACGATGGTCGGCGCGTTGATTACAATCTTTTCCATCTTATCAAGCGCCGGCCCCATGTACAGCCAAACCTCGGCGTTCCATGAATCGAAGACGTTCGGCCATTTCGCGCCCATGAAAATGAGGTGCTCGTCGTCCGGATGGAAATGGGGCTCACGATCCGCCAGCGCTTCCTTGACGACTACCTGAAAACCGACGTTGAATTTTGCCCCGGGGAACGCCCGCTCTCCGTGAAAATAGGCGTACGGCGAATGAATCCAGTCGCAACCGGAGCGCTCCGGGGTGAACTCATAAAACATCCTCTCATATTTTTCCAGCATGACTATGTTCTCCTCCTTTCAACTCACTTCCTGTCAATCCCCGCGGGCAAAACGCGATTTCATGCGGGTCATATTCTGACAGCCAGCTCGGCGCCCTCCCGGACGGCGTCCTTAACGCGCCTTGCCTCTGCGGCGTCTCCTATCACATGGATTTCCGGAACCCTTCCTCTGAGCTGCTCCTCCAACGGGTTATACGGTAGCGCGCCCACGGCCAAGATGGCCATGTCACACCCTGAGATGGTGATCTCGCCCTCCGGAGTCGAGCAAACCGCGCCATCCCTTGTAAAACGTTCAACTCTTGTATTTACCATTACATTGACCCCGCCGTCGCGCAGGGTCTTTAACAGAGCGTCCTTTACAACGAGGTCTTCGCCCACTTGCGCCGACATCTCCACCACGGTGACCGAGCTCATCTGCGTCAACAGGAAATCCGCAGTCTCAAGCCCGACGAGACCACCTCCGACGACAAGAACCTTTTTCCCGGGGATTGTTTCACCATTGAGTATGTCCGCCGCCTGTGACACCGCAATTCCGTCGTTTGGAACCTGCAGTCCGGCGGGCACAGCGCCCGTGCTGAGTATCACGGTGTCGGGCTCAAGCGAAACGACAGTGTCCGCGTCCGCCTCGGTATTCAGTCGAATATCGACGCCATACTTTTTACACATGGTCATGTAATACTTGATTGCGAGTACAAAGCCCTGTTTGTTGGGCGGTACGGCGGCGGTATACGCCTGACCGCCGGGCTTTCCTTTTTTCTCAAGCAGAACCACCTTGTGTCCCCGCGCCGCGGCTACCCACGCGGCTTCAAGCCCGCCGACGCCGCCTCCGACGATTACAAGCTTTTTACTCTTGCCTGCCGGTTTGAGCTTCATGTCGGTTTCATGACCGGAAAACGGATTTAACGCGCACGAATTACCCGGGGTAATTCCGTCCGGCCCGGGCCCGGCGAGACAGAGGGACATGCAGCCGATGCAGGGGGATATCTCGTCGATTCGTCCCTCAAGGACTTTATTCGGAAATTCCGGATCCGCCACAGACGCACGTCCGAGGGCGACAAAATCAGCCATGCCGTCCTCTATCACCGCGTCCGCCATCGCCGGGTCGACGATTCTCCCAACCGTGATGATCGGTATTTTTACAGATTTTTTGATCTCCTCCGCCGAATAAGTGTTAAAGCCCATCGGGGCAGTGTACGGCGCAAGGGAATAACCCTTGTCGCCGTACGCCGACGGCATTCCGGCGGAAATATGGAGCGCGTCCGCACCGGCTCTCTCCAGCAGCTTTGCCATAACCCGCGTTTCATTGATCCTCATGGCGCCGACGGCGGTTTCATCGCCGCTTATACGGACTATTACGGGAAAGCCCGCGCCGCACTTTTGCTTGATATTCTTGATTACATCGGTCGGGAAGCGCGCCCTGCCCGTAATGTCTCCCCCAAACTCGTCGACGCGTCTGTTCGTATAAGTCGACATGAACTGCGGAAGCAAATAGCCGTGGGCGCCGTGCAGCTCCACTCCGTCGTATCCCGCATTCTTGGCGCGCAAGGCCGCGTCGCCCCACTTCTCAATCAGGTCGTATACTTCCTCTGTCGTGAGCTCTCGCGGGACACAATCTCTTATATGCCACGTTATCGCGGATGCCGAGACGGTTGGCTGCCCGAAAATATGGGGATCCGCCCACTTGCCTCCGTGGTGGAGCTGCATAAAAACCTTCGCTCCGCCGGCATGGACGACATCCGACAATTTCCTGAGCTCGGGAATATAATCATCCGAGTAAATCCTGAGTTCGTTGCGGGCGCCCATCCCAAAATGGTCGACGCCGACATACTCCGTAATGATCAGACCAAAGCCCCCGCGCGCCCGCGCAGCATAGTATTCAAGCAGCTCGTCGCCGATTGAGCCGTCTACCTCGCTGTGTCCGGCGCCCATCGCCGGCATCACAAATCTGTTTTTCAGCTCTGCACTGCCGATTTTCCCTTTTTTTAATACATTTTCAAACATCTTCAAATCCTATTTGAAGAAAATCTCATTGTAATAGATACTGCCGGCCGGCGTATAGTTGACGCCGCCGACGTCGGGCGACTGCGCTCTTGCCATAACCACTTCGCAAAGTCCGTACCACGGATCGAAGTCGACGAAATACTTAATAGCCTCGAATAGCTTATCGCTGCGCTCCGCCGGGTCCGCGGTTGAAATAGCGCTCTGGCTGAGTTCTCCGTAACGGTCGCGGTCCGGTCCCTCCCAGCCGAGCGGGATGAAGGTGAGATACATCGCCAAAACATCGACCGCCAGCATACTCGGGGCGGACGGATTGAATATCGCAATTTCAAAATTGTTCGCGTCCATCATCATCGGGAAATACGTCGCCTGGTCGTAGTTGATTATATCGGCGTTGATCCCGATATCAATGAGGTTCGCCTGTACAATTTCCGCTATTGTGTTGTATGGCGACGACCCGTTTGTGATTATTCGGAGCGTTTTGCCTATGAGTCCCGTTTGCTCGGCAAGCTCCGTCGCGCGCTGTGGGTCGTAGCCGATAGAATACGTCTCGTTGATGTCGGCGAATCTGGGTTCAAAGTCATACATGGCTTCGGAAGCGGGATAATCGGTTATCTCGGATCTGCCCTTAAAGAGGAGTTCGGCGATATCCTCCCGGTTAATGGCGTGGCTGACCGCCCAGCGCGCTTCCTTTGACTCGAGCGGGTTGCCCGGTTGCATACTGAACAGCGTTATATAATTGTATCCCGCGTTGCTGATGGTGACGTCATATCCGAGAGTATCCTTGACAAAATCGGCGTCGCTGATCTGTATAAGCGACATATCGACGTCGTGCGTTTCGAGCGCGTTGATGATCTGCGAGTCCTCGTTTATTACCTTAAATTCAATGTTCTTGATTTTTGCGGGCTCTCCCCAATAGTCGTCGCGCGCCGTAACGGAAAGATGGTTGTTCACCACATAGTCGGACACCGTGTACGGGCCGGTTCCTATCGGATTGCGCGACAGCGATACCTCGTCGAAGGATTCCTTATCAATGACGAACATTGAGGCAAAGCCCGGCTCCTGCGAGGCGTTGAACTCCGTGTAATGCAGATCGATCGTGAAATCGTCGGTCACCTTTGTTTTTTCAAAGTCGACGACCTTGACGTTCAGATTGAACTGCGGGTTATCACGGCACAGCTCCATCGAGAACATGACGTCCTCCGCCGTCAGGGGATTGCCGTTTGAGAAGTTGACGCCCTCGCGGATCTTCAGCGTGTACTGGAGATCGGTCACGCGGTCAAGCGCGGTCGCGAGAACCCACTTGCGCGAGCCGTCGGCCATCGTGTCATAGAGGGGCTCGTACAGGCAGTAAAGTATCCCGACAAAGCCTCCCGTGACGCCGAGAGGGTAGAGCGTGCCGCTGTCCTGAGACGCCGCGATGTTGAGCGTGCGGTCGGCATTGGCGCCGGAGCCCGGATCGGGCGGCGCGTCTGCGGAATCCGACGGCGGCGCGTCGGAGACGACGGGCGCGTCTTGGCTTGGGCTCGAGTCCGTCGCCGGACTTGAGCTATCGCCGTTCCCCCCGCCGTTACACGAGGCGAGTATCGGCAGCGTGAAAAGGAGCGCGAGTAGAATTGCCAACAGTCTTCTTGTCTTCTTCATACTTTTTTTCCTCCATCATATTTTGTCATATTTGCAACACGAGACGAAGTGCCCCGGGGAGCACTCGACTAGTGATTGCTGCATTGCACATTCTTCCGAGGCATACCGGCAGCGCGCCATAAAACGGCATCCGGGTTTTGGGTTTATCGGCGACGTTATCTCCCCGTGCAAAAGGATTCGCTCCGTCTTTTTTTCAATATCGGGGTTTGGTATCGCCGACAACAATGCCTTGGAATACGGGTGTAGGGTATCGGAGAAGAGCTCGTTCGAGGGGGCTTTTTCGACCACCTGCCCCAGGTACATGACCATTATGTCGTCGGATATGTATTTGACGACGGACAGGTCATGGGTAACAAACATATACGCGAGGTGCATCGCATCCTGTAAATCAAGCATGAGGTTAATAATTTGCGCCTGTATTGAGACGTCGAGCGCCGACACGGGCTCGTCGCATACGATGAACTTGGGCCGCAGCGCCAGCGCGCGCGCTATCCCGATGCGTTGACGGCGTCCGCCGTCCAGCTCGTGCGGATACGAGCTCTCAAATCGGGCGGCGAGGCCGACCGTATCCATGAGCTCGCGCGTTTGAGACAGCATTTCCGAACGGGGCATACCGCCGCGCAGAATGAGCGGCTCCATAATGGATTCGCTGACCGACTTGCGCGGGTCGAGCGACGAGAACGGGTCCTGAAAGATGATCTGCATCTGCTCGCGCAGACGCCGCAGCTCTTTCCCCTTTGCGCGCGTGATGTCCTCTCCCTCAAAAAACATCTGCCCGTCCGTCGGCTCAAGTAGGTGGAGAACCGTTCTTCCGAGGGTCGTTTTTCCGCAACCGGATTCGCCGACGACTCCGAGTGTCTTGCCGGCCTCCAGAACAAAGCTGACTCCGTCCACGGCGTGGAGCGCTCCGGCCTTAGTTTGAAAATACTTTTTCAGGTCGCGGACTTCAAGCAGTGATGTCATATCGCGCCTCCCCCGACCCTCAGGCATTTTACCATGTGCCCGGGTTCAACCTCCGCGTCGTCCGGACGCCGCTCCGCGCAGCCGTCCTCCGCGTCGGGACAGCGCTCGTAAAACCGGCAGCCCTTCGGCAGATTTGTCGGATCCGGCATGAGTCCCTTGATCGGCTTCAGCCGCGGTTCCGTTGATTCGAGCTTTGGCAGCGAGCCGAAAAGCCCGCGCGTGTACGGGTGCGCCGGCTTCATAAAGACGTCCCTGACGGTACCGTGCTCCACAATCTCGCCGGCGTACGCGACGGCGACGGATTCGCAGAACTCCGCCACGACTCCGAGATCGTGCGTGATGAACACCACGGACGTACCGAGCCGGGCCTTCAACGACCGCATCATATCGAGCACCTGCGCCTGAATTGTGACGTCGAGCGCCGTCGTGGGCTCGTCGGCGAGCAGCAGCTCCGGATTACACGCGAGAGCCACGGCGATGACGACGCGCTGCTTCATCCCCCCGGAAAACTGATGCGGATACTCGCTGAACCGGTCCATCGGTATACCGACCATCTCGAGCATATCGCTTGCCCGCTTTTTAGCTTCACTATTTGAAATCTTGTTGTGCTGGCTGATCGCCTCAGCTATCTGGTATCCGACGGTCTCTATCGGGTTGAGCGCCGTCATCGGGTCCTGAAAGATCATCGCGATCTTATTTCCCCGGATTTTTCGCATCTCTTTTTCGCTTAACACCAGCACGTCTTCGCCGTTGAAGAATATCTCGCCGGAGGTGATTTTTGCCTGCGGATTCGGCAGTATCCGTAAAATGCTTTTCGCTATCGTCGTCTTTCCCGCGCCGGTCTCTCCGACGAGTCCGATTGTCTCGCCTTTTTTTACGGAGAGACTGACGTTGTTCACGGCGTATATGACGCCGTCGTCGGTACGGTATTCAACCGCAAGGTTGCGTATTTCAAGTAAATTTTCGTCCATGCGGTCACCTCAATTCTTCAGACGCGGATCAAGCGCGTCGCGCAGTCCGTCGCCGAGCAGATTACAGGCGAGAACGCTGATCATAACACATATTCCCGGGTATAGCGCGTGTGTGGGGTACTCCCGCATGGTGTTGCGCGCGTCTGAAATCATGGCGCCCCACTCGGGAATCGGCGGCTGCGCGCCGAGTCCTATGTAACTCAAGGCCGAACCCGCGAGTATGCAGCTTCCGACACCCATTGTGATCTGTACTATCATCGGGCCTATCGCGTTCGGAATGATGTGGCTGAGTATTATCCTGTGGGCGCGCGCGTTCACTGATCTCGCGGCGTCTATATACTCGTTCTCGCGCACCATTAACACCGTGGCCCGCATAATCCGCGCGTAGCCCGGCACCGTGCCTATGCCGAGCGCTATTATCGCGTTGCGGAGACTGGGCCCCATAATCGCCGCAAGCGAAACGCAGAGCAAAAACATCGGCATCGCCTGATAGATGTCGAGCAGCCGCATACTCAGGTTATCCACCCAGCCGCCGTAATACCCGGCGATTGAACCGATAAGGATGCCGATTACCGCCGCGATCGCGACCGCGACGACGCCCATTTGCAGCGATTGACGCGAGCCGTATATCAACCGGCTAAATATATCGCGTCCGAGCCTGTCGTTGCCGAGCAAATGCTCCGCGCTCGGCGGCGCGTTTGCCAGCTTTGCGTTTTGCTGCGAGTATGGATAAGGCGCGAGCTGCGGAGCGGCTATCGCCACGATGAGCAGCAGCAGCAGTACGATCAGAGCGACGACCGCCAGCTTATTCTTTCGAAGCTGCCGCCAAATATCGAGCAGTCTCGACTTCTTACGCCTCTTTTTCAAGCTGACGCCTCCCTTACCGTCTCTTTTTTCTGTTTCCTTTTTCTCATATATTGAGACCTGATTCGCGGATCAACCAGAGCGAACACCACGTCTACGAGCAGGATGATGATCGCGAACAGCGTGGATAATATCAAAACTGTGCTCTGAATAACGGGATAATCCCGGTTGCTCAGTCCGGTCATAGTGTACTGTCCGAGCCCGGGTATTGAGTAGATCATCTCGGTGATAAGGGAGCCGCCCAGCGACGACCCAAATACGCCGCCCAAAATCATTATTATTGGGATTACCGCGTTTTTGAGGGCGTGGCGGTAGACGACCTTGCCCTCGGGCAGTCCCTTTGCCCGGGCGGTCGTTATGTAGTCCTGGCGCAAAACCTCGATAAGATCGGAGCGCATCTGCCGCGCCAACAGCGCCGCAATACCCAGAGCCATCGCGGAGCAGGGCAGTATCCAGCCCAACCATGTCTCAACTCCCCGGATCGGCAGCCACCCCAGCTGGACGCCGAAAAGCCTTATAAGGAGCAACGCGAACCAAAAGCTCGGCATGGAGACAAAGATCAGCGCGAGGAACATCGAGCCGTTGTCCTTCCATGTGTGCTGGTGCGTCGCGGCGTAAATACCGATCGGAATTCCGAAAAGTACGGAAAAGATGGTGCCCAGCGTGACGAGTTTGAGCGTGTACGGAAAGCGTTCCAGCATTTCGTCGGCTACGGCGCGCTTCGTCATCAGCGAGGTGCCGAAATCCCCGTGCAGAACATCCGAGAGAAATCGCACGTACCGCACAGGAAGCGAGTCGTTGAGACCCAGCTCATCCCGCAGCTCGTCCACCTGCTCCTGCGAGGCCTGCGCGCCAAGCAGCATTCTGGCCGGGTCTCCCGGGGTAATGTCGATTAGAATCAGCACCACCAGAGAGATACCCAACAGAACCGGTATAAGCAGCAGCAGCCGTTTGGCTATGTATCTTATCATTCTGACGCCTACCTTAATCCTCTGAAAGATTTCCGTAGTTTATCACAGAGTCGTTTGCTGTGCAATATGATACATTGCACAAATATAGCAGGGAAATTTTATGTAACATGCACAATGACCTTCCGGAGTCCCCATGCTCCGAACCGCAAAAACGCCGCGCGTCACGCCCGTGAATACGTGGCGACGCGGCGGGCCGCGGTATCGGAGGGCAACGGGAAAATGCAACCGGTTAAAAAAGTATAGGTTTTTGGAAAGTGGTATACCCCCGTTCTTTTTCTCCGCATCGCCCGATAAAGTAAAATAATTTGTGAAATATATACAATAATTTGCCTAAAGATTTGTGCAACGTCCCATATTGCGCTATAGACGATTCTATGTTAAACTACGTCAGCTTCATTCCAAAAACCTATGACTTTTGCAGCGGGGTATCCCCGCAAATGGAGAAAAATGTGCGGGGACGCCGCCGTTTGATCCGGAAAATAGCGAATATAAGGGGGGCGCTATATGCTCAAATACATAGTCAAACGGCTGCTGTTGATGATACCCATTTTGCTCGGAATATCGTTTATTGTGCTGATACTGATAGACATCACGCCGGGTGATCCCGCGAGAATGGTGGCGGGCCACACCGCCACGCAGGAACAGTACGATCAAGTCCGGGCGGATCTGCAGCTCGACGATCCGCTCTTAGTGCGGTACGGGCGTTTTGTCTGGAATGTGCTGCGCGGAGACTTCGGCACCTCGTTCTTTAATAAGAGGCCGGTGTGGACGGAGATGATGCAGCGGTTCCCGTATACGCTGCTGATGTCCGGTATGAGTCTGGTGCTCGCGGCTATCGTCGGCATCGTACTTGGTGTATACGCCGCGACGCACCAGTACACGTGGAAGGACAACGCGGCGATCATTGTGTCCTTATTCTGCGTCTCAATGCCCGCCTTCTGGTTTGCGCTGCTGCTGGTGCAGCTCTTCAGCGTCAAGCTCGAATGGTTACCGCCGCTCGGTATCAAAGAATGGACGGGATGGGTACTGCCGACGGTCTCGTTGGCTCTGGGGTACGCCGCGATGATAGCGCGGCAGATGCGATCGAGTATGCTGGAGGTCATCAGGCAGGATTACATAACGACGGCGCGCGCGAAGGGACAGACGGAGCGCGTTGTGCGGTTCAGGCACGCGCTGAAGAACGCGATGATACCCGTGGTTATGACCATAGGCTCGATCTTCGGGATGTCGCTCGGCGGCGCGCTTATAGCGGAGGTCATATTTTCAATACCCGGTTTGGGCGACTATACGCTCAAGGCGCTGATCAACAGGGATTATCCCGCCATTCAGGGCAGCGTCCTGTTCTTATCGGCGCTGTTCAGTATAGTAATACTGCTTATCGACATCGCGTTCGCTTTTATCGATCCGCGAATCCGTTCCCAGTACGCGAGGAAGAGAAAACAGACAAAGGAGACGCTGAGTAATGCAAGAGCAGAAGGTTAGGAAAAAGAAATCGAGGATCGGCGAGATCTGGAGGCAACTCAAAAAGAACAAGATAGCCGTTATTTCATTGTGGGTCATAGTCTTCGTCGTTTTAGTCGCGATATTCGCCCCCCTTTTGGCGCCGTATTCGTATGAGCAGCAGGATCGCACCGATCCGTTCGCATCGCCAAGTATCAAACATCTGCTTGGTACCGATAAGATGGGGCGCGACGTATTCAGCCGCCTCATATGGGGCTCGCGCCAATCCCTGCAGATAGGCGCCGTATCGACCGCCATCTCCGCCATCGCCGGTATTATCTTAGGCGCGATAGCCGGATATTACGGCGGCTGGCTTGATAACCTGCTTATGCGCCTGCTCGACATCTACCAGAGCATACCCATGTTCCTGCTCTGCGTCACCTTTGCGGCGGTGCTCGGACCGAGCCTGCGAAACGCTGTCATCGCGATCGGAATAAGCATGGTGCCCGGCTTCGCCCGGCTTATGCGCGCCTCAATCCTCTCGATTCGCGAGATGGAGTATGTTGAGGCGGCAAGATCAATAAACGCGAGCAATGGCCGCATCATACGAAAGCACATCATTCCAAACGCCATCTCGCCGCTCATCGTCTCGATCACGATGGGCGTCGGAAGCTCGGCGCTGGCGGGAGCGGGACTCAGCTTTATAGGTCTTGGCGTACAGCCACCCATCCCGGAGTGGGGAGGCATGATATCGGACGCGCGCAGTATCATGAGAGCGCACGGAGAGCTCGCAATGTATCCCGGCATCTGCGTGATAATCACAGTTCTCGCGTTTAATCTGTTGGGTGACGGGCTGCGCGACGCGCTCGATCCCAGGCTGAAGAATTGAGGTGACGCCGGTGTCGGATAATTTACTTGAAATCCGGGAGCTTACAGTTGAATACCATACGGACGAGGCGGTCGTCCACGCGGTCAACGGCGTGAACCTGACGGTAAAACGCGGCGAGACTATTGGGCTTGTCGGGGAGACGGGAGCGGGGAAGACCACCATAGCGCGCTCTATCCTGCGAATACTGCAGACGCCGCCCGCAAAATTTTGCGGAGGCGAGATATTATATAATGGACAGAATATCATGGCGCTGTCGGAGCGGGAGATGCGAAAAATACGCGGTAACAAGATTGCCATGATTTTTCAAGACCCCATGACGGCGCTCAACCCGATAGAAAAGGTCGGTTTTCAGATCGCCGAGGCTATCAAACTGCACAATAAGATAACAAAGCCGGAAGCGGAGCGCCGCGCTTGCGATATGCTCGAAACGGTTGGCATTCCGATGGAGCGTTACAACGAGTACCCGCACCAGTTCTCCGGCGGTATGAAACAGCGCGTCGTTATCGCCATGGCTCTCGCGTGTAACCCGGAACTCCTGCTCGCGGACGAACCCACGACGGCGCTCGACGTCACAATACAGGCTCAGGTGCTTGAGATGATGCAGTCGCTGCGGGAGAAATTCGGCGCCTCCGTCGTCATGATAACGCACGACCTCGGCGTCGTGGCCGATAGCTGTGATTCCGTAGCCGTCATCTACGCCGGTGAAATCGCCGAATACGGCTCGGCGGAGCACATATTCGACTACCCCGCGCACCCGTACACCATAGGACTGTTCAACTCGCTGCCCAAACTGGACTCGACGGAGCGCCGCCTTAAACCCATCAAAGGGCTAATGCCCGATCCGATGAATCTGCCCCGGGGATGCAAATTTCGCGACCGCTGTCAAAACGCCGGGGACAAATGCGCCGAACGCACGCCTGACGTCGTCGAAGTGTCCCCTGGGCACTTAGTCAAGTGCGTTTTAGCGGGGAGAGGTGATGCGTGATGCCGACTTTAGTTGAAGCGAAGAACTTGAAAAAATACTTCAAAACGGGCGGCGGGATGCTGCACGCGGTGGACGACATCAGCTTTAGGCTCGACGAGGGTAAGACGCTCGGCGTCGTAGGCGAGTCCGGTTGCGGAAAGACCACCCTCGGCAGGACGATAATCCACCTGCTCGACCCCACGGACGGTCAGGTATTCTTTGAGGGCAAGGACATCACGAAGCCGACGAGCAAGGAGCTGCTCGCCCTGCGCGAAAAAATGCAGATCATCTTTCAGGATCCGTATTCGTCGCTCAACCCGCGCATGTCCGTCAGCGAATCTATCACGGAACCGCTCATACTTCAGGGAAAACTGGATAAACAGGGAATACGCGCGGAGGTCAGGCAGCTCATGGACACCGTGGGTATAGCCGCGCGTTTTGAAAACTCATATCCTCACGAGCTGGACGGCGGACGCCGTCAGCGCATCGGAATCGCGAGGGCGCTCGCGCTGAAACCAAAATTCATCGTGTGCGACGAACCCGTATCCGCGCTTGACGTCTCCATACAGGCGCAAATAATTAACCTGATGCTTGATTTGCAGGAGGAACGCGGACTGGCTTATATGTTCGTGACGCACGATCTATCGGTAGTAAAGTACATATCCAACGACATTTTGGTAATGTATCTCGGACAGATGGTGGAAAAAGCGCCGTCGGACGAACTGTTTAAAAACCCGCTGCATCCGTACACGAGGGCGCTGCTGTCCGCCATACCTGTTCCCGATATCCACAACAGAAAAAAGCGCATCATAATGCAGGGCGAGATCACCTCTCCGATAAATCCGAAACCCGGCTGCCGCTTTATGGCAAGGTGTCAACACGCTTCGGAGGAATGTCACGCCCCGCAATTACAAAAGGAAGCCTCGGCAAATCATTTTGTCGCGTGCTGTAAATATCAACAAATCTGATACTCGCTATTACTCCGCCGAGTCGCATCGTGCGGATTAATATATAAGAATACTTTGTAGGAGGAATATTAAATGAAAAGATTACTCGCGATTCTCTTGGTTCTCTGCACTGTCTTTGCGCTGGCCGCCTGTGGCGGCGGAGGAAACGAGACGCCGAGCGGTGAAACGCCGAGCGGTGAAGCGCCGAGCGGAAGCGCAAGTCCGGCGCCAAGCGGCGGTGGCGAGCCGTCCGGCGAGAGTCCCGCCGACCAGCCCTCCGGGGACGCCACTCCGGTAAGGGACACGCTGAACGTCGCGATGACTCAGGACAGAGGCACTCTGGACCCGGCGTTTATGATGGGTTATGACCTGATGAACGCCATGCGCATGGTCTACGAACCCCTTTGGGACGTCGGTATCGACGGAAACCGCATATATTTGCTCGCGACCGATTTGACCATGGTAGAGCCTACGGTGTGGCACGTAAAGCTCCGTGAGGGAGTGACCTTCGCGAACGGCAATCCTTTCAACGCGGACGACGTTCTGTTCTCCTTGCAGCGCGCGAACAACAGAACAGGCGAGCCGCAGTCCTTCCCGGTTCTCAATTTAGACAAGACAAAAAAGCTCGACGAATACACGGTCGAAATGGTCTTCAATTCGTACGATCTGGCTTATGTGTACACTTTTGCGCTCGCATACATGTATGATGAGGAGACGTGCGGCGGCGACATACTCGCCGCGTCGCTGGCCACGGATCCGAACGGCACCGGCCCCTACGAGGTGTCGGACTATCTGATCAACAGCCATCTGGATTTGACGGCGCGCGACGGCTACTGGGGAGAAAAGCCGGCGATAAAGAATCTCCACTTTCCCATCATGAGTGAGGACTCCCAGATAATCACCTCGCTTGAAACCGGCCTTGTCGATATAGCCGGCGTCCCATATCAGGACATAGAGTACGTCCAGACGCTTGAAGACCTGACCGTCGAAGTGGGAGCGGGCGCGCAGGCGCCGACAAAGGCGCTGTATTTCAACCCGTCGCCCGACTCGGTGTTCTACGACAATCCGGACGCGCGAAAGGCGGTCGCTCTGGCTATAGACAGGGAATCCATTGTCACTATCGCGTACAGCGGTTTCGGCTCGGTGTCGAGGCTGCCGGTTTCGGTATATAACACCGACGTCGAGGATCGCTTTATGGATCTTGGAGTATACGGTATCGGTTATGACCCCGTGCAGGCGAAGGCTCTCGCCGAAAAATCGGGTCTTATCGGCAAAGAGATACTTATTATCGATAACGGCGCCTCAGACAGTCAAGTAGTCGCCGAGCTCATTCAGGCGAACCTCGCGGAGATCGGCGTTACCGCCAACGTCCAAAACCTCGACCCGGGATCGTGGCTGTCGATCGTATTTGACGACACGCAGTACGACATGGCCGTCGATATGACGGTGGCGCCGTCTATGACGCTCGCGCAGCACTATTACTCGTGGATCAATTTCCACGTCGGGGGTTCCTATACCAGAAATCCGTGGCCGGGGAAGGACAGAACACTGGAATTGGCGAACAGCGTCATGGCAATGTCCGACCCGAAGCAACTCAGCGACACGTATATGGAGCTGACGCAGCTGCAAACTGAAGCGATGCTCTGGTACAACCTCGTCGATCAGATGCGCGCCGTCGCGTACAATTCCGATTTGAGCGGCTATAATATGATGATTTCCGGCGGTATGGATTACTCACAGTTATCCTGGGGCGCGTAAGAACTTACAGACCGATCGCGGGGTGCGTGGCGCCTTGCGATCGGTCTGTTTATGGCGTGAATAGAGACGCTGCCGTAAAGTGGGTCTACGCCGATTCCGGTTCCGCTTCCGGCTATCCGCTGAACAAGGGGCGTCTCAAAAAAAGTGTAGGAGGCGACCTCAGATGAAGAAGTTACTGGCGATTATTCTGGTTCTCTGCGTGACTTTCGCACTGTTCTCTTGCGGAAAGAGCGACGACAAGACCTCGCCCTCTGGCGACGCAACCACGAGTGGCGGCGCAAATAACAGCCCGACGGCAAGCGGCGGCGGCGACCGGCCGAGTGAAAGCGCTCCCGACCAGCCTGCGGAGGGCGGGACCTCGGTCAGGGACACTCTGAATGTCGCCATGACACAAGACAGAGGCACGCTCGATCCGTCGTACATGAATGGGCTATGATCTGCTCAACGCCATGCGTATGGTCTACGAAGTCCTGTGGGACATTGACGGAGAAGGGAATCGGACATGGCTGCTCGCTACGGGCCTCGAAGTAGTCGAACCTACTGTGTGGCACGTCAAGCTCAGGGAGGGCGTGACTTTCGCCAACGGCAACCCGTTTACCGCAGACGACGTGTTGTTCTCCCTGTGGAGAGGCAACAACAGAACGGGCGAGCCGGCGACATTTCCCGTGCTCAATTTGGAAAAGTCAAAAGCGCTCGACGAGTATACGGTAGAAATAGTGTTCGACTCATATGATCTGTCCTACCTCAACGGATTTTCACTGCTGTATATATACGATAAAGAATCGTTTGACGAGACGGCGGCGGCGACGACGCCCAATGGCACGGGGCCTTACGCGGTGACGGATTACGTGATAAACAGTCATCTGGATTTAACGGTGAGGGATGGATACTGGGGTGAGAAGCCGGCTATAAAAAACCTTCATTTCGCCATCATGAGCGAGGATTCGCAGAGGGTCACCGCGCTGCAGACCGGCCTTGTAGATATAGCCGGTGTCCCGTATTCTGACATAGAATTTATACAAACTCTGAGCGACCTCGCCGTGGCTATCACGTCGCCGGCGATGACTAAGGCGCTGTATTTCAATCCTGCCGCGACGTCAGTGTTCCACGATAACACGGACGCGCGCAAAGCAGTGGCTCTTGCCATCGACACACAGTCAATCGCCAACATTGCGTACAGCGGGTTCGCCAAAGCGTCCCGGATGCCGGTCGCTGTGGATAACATCGACGTTGAGGATCGCTTTTTGGACTTGGGTGTATACGGCATAGGCTACGACCCCGTCAAGGCGAAAGAACTCGCGGAAAGCTCCGGACTGACGGGTAAGGAGGTTCTTCTCATAAATAACGGTTCATCCGACAGTCAAGTAGTCGCCGAACTTATTCAGGCTAACCTCGCGGAGATCGGCGTCACCGCCAATGTCCAAAACCTCGACCCGGGCTCATGGCTGTCGATAGTGTTTGACGACTCGCAGTACGACATGGCCGTAGACTTTACTACGGCGCCGTCCATGACCATCGCGCAAAATTATTACTCGTGGATCAATTACCACGTCGGCGGCGCGTATACCAGAAACCCGTGGCCGGGTAAAGACAGAGCGCTCGAGCTTGCCAACAAGGTGATGTCCGTATCCGACCCGGCGGAATTAAGCGAGATTTACATGGAGCTGACCGAATTGCAAACGGAGGCTATGCTTTGGTTCTCTCTCGTCGATATGACACAAGCAGCCGCGTACAATAAGGGACTCAACGGATATAAACCTCTGCTCTTCGGCAACGTCAATTACGCCGGCCTCAGTTGGTCGTAGGAGGTAAGTGAATGGGCGAAGGTATCGCGTTGGATTTGAAGAAGGTCCCGTTCAGCCGACGAAACGCCGCGTACCTCTTTTTCGAGGAGGACAACAGCGGCGGCGGAATATCCGACAGGGAACGCTTTAGACACGACGACGCGCCGCTGCTCTACTCAGGCGAGGACGAGGGTGAAACCGGCTATCCGCCCGGCCTGTATATTACTGCCAGCTCGCACGGTTCCACCATCCGTCGGAAAGGACTGCTCCGACTGATTCCGACGCGCGGAGGCGAGCCCGCGGATTATACGTACAGGGCGGCGCCGGAGAAGCTCACGATAGAGAGCGGAGACGGCGTGATTGAGATCATCCTCGACGGCGACGACTCCGTCCGTATACGCGGCAGGGGACTCGGTTTGCGTTTCTTCACAAGGATGGAGTTTATGGAGGGCGCGGCGACTCTGCCGGACGGGACGGTCTGCCTTGAGATATTCGGCATATACTTTGTCGGCGGCAGCTTCTATTTCAGGAGGCTGGACGGCGGCATTACGTTGGACGCCGCCTATAACAATCAGACCTGCCGCACGGAGTCGGCGACGGTCGAGCTCATTCCGTCTGAAAACGGGACCTTTGAGACGGCGATTTTCTCAATAAATCCGAATGAATATGAAATCGAGTCGTATAAGCCGTTTGACGAATGTCTCGCGGAGATAGAGGGTGACTTTGACGCTTTCAGACGGCGGTACGGCGCGGAGGACACGCGCCTTGCCGCGCTGTGTGAGTATCTGCTCTGGATAAGCTATCAGGACATGGACAGACTTTCCGCCGCGCCGAACCTGAAGGCGGACATGATTTTCAGCGGGCGCATCCGCGACGTGCTCGCCAAAATGTTCCACCAGCCGCTCCACTCGCTCGCTGTCGCGGATTCTCGCGCCGCGCTCGGAATATTGCTCGACGCGTTTGCCCATATATCGGACAGGATGCTCCCGACCGAGGTCAGCAGGAACAGGATACTATTCGGCGCTTTCCCTCCGGCGTTCGGGCTTGCGCTTCTGGAACTCATAAAGAGGCCGGGGGCGGAGACGCTGCCCACGGAGCAGCTGCGGGCGCTGTATGACGGCATGGCGGAGCACTTCGGCTGGTGGAGGACCGCGCGCAGCTTGGGAGAAAATTCGTTCTCGTACAATATGCCGCGCGAGTGCGGCTATGACGCCGCGACATACGCGCTTTGCGATTTCCCGCTCGAAACACCGGATCTGTACGCCTGGCTCATACTGTACGCCGAGGCGCTCGCGGCGCTGGCGGCGGCTGCGGGACTGGGCGGCGCGGACGAATGGACGGCGTGCGCGAAGGGGCTTTTGGATACGCTGATTTCCGAACTGTGGGACGGCGATAGCTTTGTGTGCAGGGGCGCATTGAGCGGACGCGTATTCAAGTGCGGGAGCGCGCTCACATATCTGCCGATTATATTAGGTGAGCGTCTGCCGCGAGAGATAGCAGCTAAGCTCGCCGCCGACCTCGGCGACGGCGCGAAATTCATGTCCGGGCGCGGTTTTCTCTCCGAGAGCCGGGAGGGCCCTTATTTTTCCGCCGGAGAATCCGGACGGGGCGCCGTTGATCTCCCGCTGCAAGCCGTCCTCATCCTCGGCCTGTGCGCGGCGGGTCACGGAGATACGGCCGCGGCGGCCGCGGCGGCAGTCATATCGGCCGCGGAGACGTTCGGCGTGCGGGACGTCATAGTCCCCGACGGCGAGCAGCCGGCGCGCGCGCCGGCCGATAACGGGGATTCCGCCGCGGCGTCCGCGCTGCTGGCGATTCTCGCAAGTCGCGGAAAGGAGTAGGCCATGTTCGGAACAAACGAGAGATTCACGCTGCGACAGGCCGTGTTTACGCGCGAGGCGTCGTTCTGGGCGATGTACGAGGATTTCAAGGAGCCGGTACTGGGCGTCACGGTGATAAAGGACGGCGTTTTTCTGGAGAACAGACAGAATGTACTCATTCTGGAGGCGACGCTTAACGGCGCGCCCGTACCGTATACGTACTATTCCGACGAATCGCTGCTGCGCATGGATACGGCGCATGGTACGGTCGAATTCTGCATGGACGGCGCCGGGCAGCTGCGTATCCGCGGCAGGGGCGTCGGACTGCGGATGCGCGTCCGCGCCGAAAAGCCGTTCGGGAGCACGGAGGGCTGCCGCGGCGTCTACCCGACGGCGGACGGCGCTTGGGAGGCCGATTTCGGTTATTCCGGGAAGATACTGTTCGTTCCGCTCGACGGGGCGTTTCTTGTCTCCGCGCCAAAGGACGGGGAGGGGAGATTTTACGAGCGCGTCGTATTCGATTTCCTGCCCGACGTGAAAAACGGCGCGTTTGAGGCGGTTCTGCACGAGTACATGACGTGGCGCGGGCGCGACAGGGTTTATGAGAGCTTTGACGCGGTTCGCGGCGCGACGGCTAGGGCATTCGAGGATTTTGTCAATAACAATCTGAAGCCGCCCGCAAAGGGCTGGGAGGAGCTGTACCGGTACGCCGCGTATACGGTCTGGTCGCACAGAACGGCGGTCTGCGGTGCGTATCTTGACACAATGGCCATGTATCAGCAGATATGGGGCGGGAACTGCATGGGCTGGCAGCAGAGCTACAACGCCATGCCCATGCTGAAAAACCCGGCCGAGGGCTGGCGTCTCATTAGGACGCTGTTTGCCCATCAGCGCCCGAGCGGACAGATACCCGGTTCCGTCGCCTATTACGGCGCGGGTTCGATGGGGATGCAGCCGGCGTTTCAGGGGCTTGCGCTTGACTGGTTGATCCACAGCTGCGGCGAGGACTTCCTCACGCCGGAGAGCTGCGGGGAGATGTACCCGAGGTTTACAAAGTGGCTCAACTTCTGGCTGAAATATCGCAACGCGGGTTACGGCGACGACCGCGTGTATATCATCAACGCCAACGAGTCCGGCTGGGACGACGCGTCGGAATATGTGAAGGGTTTCCCGGTGGAAACTCCCGACCTATACGCTTTTATGATCCTGATGATGGATTGCGCCGGCGTGCTCGCGCGCAGAAGCGGCAGACACGACGAGGCGGAGAGCTGGACGAAGCGGGCGCGCGCATTGAATGACCGCCTCTGCGGCGATCTGTGGAACGGGGAGCGGTTCTTTGCATATCTCACGAACACCGGCGAGCACGTGGACAGTCTGAGCCTTGCCACATATCAGGCGCTCGTATTGGGAGATAAAAGAATCCCGAAGCACATATCGGATAAATTGGCGGAGTCCGTCATGTCGCCGGATTATCTGACGGACATCGGGCTGACGACGGAGAGCTTGAAAAGTCCCTACTGCCATTTCGGCTACAATTTTGTGCTGGGACGCGTCATAACGCCCTGCAATATGCTCACGGCGGTCGGACTCTACCGCTGCGGCAAGAGGGAGGAGGCGCGGGAGATATGCCGTAACGTGTGCTCCAATTTGCTGGACAAGGGACTTCTGCTCGGATTCCAGCCGTTTGATTATGAGCCGACCACCGGCGAGCCCGTCGTCGGATATACGATCCCGTCCGCCTCCGACGTCTGGCCGTGGAGCGCGTGGGCGGCCTCGAGCTGCCTTGTAATGCTCACGGGCATACTGCCCGACGATTGAGAGCTCAAAACGCTTTTTTAGGCTTAGGGGATCGGTTTCCGCTTCATTGGGTTGCGTTTTGGCTAACGCCGAAAATTTGCGCACTATTAATTCGGCACGACATATCGTGCGAATTAATATCCAATATATTTTAAGGTGAAAGGATTTACGGGTATGGCTGAATTTGTTGATAAATCGCAGATAACACTGGAGAACATCGACAAGATACTGGAGCTTTCAAACAGCTTCGAGGAGGGCATGGGAGGCCCGCGCGGGCCGATTTCCGCCGTGTCGCCGGAGCTGCTGCTCATCAATTACATAAGCCACGGCGAGTCGGATAAGGCCGTGGCGCTTTTTGAGGACGAGAAGCAGTTTAACCACGAAAAATCCGCGATAGACGCGCCGACAGGCCGCTACGAGGGACTTGCGGAAATACGCTATTTCGCCGAAAACTGGAGAAAATACGTGCTTGCGGAGTTCGCGTGGGTGACGCCGCTCCTGCAGACGGTCGGCGGAGGGCGGAGCTGCACGGAGCTCGTGGTCAATTTCAAGATAAAGGGGCGCGACAAGATACTCAAGGTTCCGATGGCCGTCGTGGGGGATATTCGCCCGCACAACAAGCTCGAGGAGGTGCGCATTTACTTCTATTACGCGTGGTTTCCCGGAACGATTCCCTACAGGCCGAGACAGTGGAAGCCGCTTTATGACGCCGCCGCCGACCACAACCAGCTCATCGGCGCGGTAAAGGAGTATTTTGAGACGCTGCAGAGCCCGGAGCTGCCGTTTGACCGCTGGACAAAGGTTTTCGGCAAGGAGATGCAGCACGCGGGCTACCGCCCGATGGACGACAAGGGCACGCCCGAGCATGTCAAGGAGGAGCTGGCGGAGGGGGTATCCGGTTTCCTGCGCATGTTCAAGAAGTCTCTCGGCGTCATGCCGTACCACAATATACTGCGAGTTATGCACAGTATTGAGGACGGACGCACCGGCGTTATCGAATGGATATCAATAGGGATGCCGGAGGAGTGGCGGCTTGAAAACCTCGCGGCGCTGGAGGAAAAATTCAAGGACGACCCCGAGGCCGGCTCGCTGGGCTTCCGCATCCCGTGCCAGTGGGACGACCGCTCGTGGCAATCGGGCTTTGCCGCGTATGAAAAGGATGAGGACGGCCTCATCATTGCGCTGCGCATCTGCGACTACTATGGCGCGGAATACTCCATAGATCTGAAGGACACCCCGATAAGATGGTAATATTACAAAGAAAAAATAAATCTTTTACAAAATAGAAATATAAAAGTGTAGATTGCTTAACATATATGGTCTATCATGTATATCAGGGTTGCCAAATTCATCTTTTTCATTTTACTATCCTCATTGCGGCTTGAGGGAGCGAGCTTCGCTCCCCTGAGCCGCCCTTTTTTTGTGCACAGCGACTTTAGGAGCTGTGCGCAAAAAAAGTTTTCGAATCCTGCGCGCTGTGTTCTCAGTCCCAGATGTTGCTGATGTTTTCCACGACGCCGCCCGCCGCTTTGAGAAATTTACCGACCGCTTTTTTCATGTCCTTGCTGTTTGGCGCGGCTATCAGGCCGATCGCGGCGCCGGCAGCGACGCCCACCGCAACGCCTTTCAAAAAATTATTTCCAGACATTTGATACCATCCCTTTCCCGGCTTGCGCATACGCTTGAGCGCTCCGTTTGCCGCGTCAACGCCGTGACACCCGAACAACGACAAACGCGGCGCTAACCTTATTATGCGCTTGACAAAAAACGTTTATTCCAATAGAATAAATTTTGTTACGGTGAATTTCTTGCAAACGAAAATTTTACTGGGGGGCGTATCATGCTGCTGATCCGAGGCGCGCGAGTCATAGACCCGCTGACGAACAGCGACGTGATACGCGATATTTTTATCAGAGACGGCGTTATAGCGCCCGCGGACGGCGTCCCAGCCGGACTTTGCGGCGTGATGGTCGTCGAGGCGGGCGGTCTCGCCGCCGCGCCGGGGCTCGTTGATATGCACGTGCATCTGCGCGATCCGGGCTTCATGTACAAGGAGGATATACTGACCGGCGCGGCGGCGGCGGCGGCGGGAGGCTGCACGGCGGCGGCCTGTATGCCGAACACGCTGCCTGTTGCGGACAGTCCGGAGACCATTGAGTATATCGTGCAAAAGGCCCGGAGCGCCGCCGTCGCCGTGCTGCCGTACG
>JAISXU010000055.1 GCA_031270395.1 Oscillospiraceae bacterium | reverse complement strand
CTCTGACGAGAACCTGGAAAACCTGAACATTGTTAACGCCGATTTTCACGGTGAATGGAATTATTCTCTTGTTGCATATTCATAATGCTGTCCAATTTATTTAGTAACAGTCCCTAAGCCGAGAATTATAGATACGACATGGGAAACGGAGGATTATCTTCGGCTTCCCAGAGGCTGTCTGGAGAATTTGAAAAATCTGTTGTCCGAAATCGGCATCTCAGCTTGTGTCAGTGATGAGAGAAATAATGGCAGAATAATAAATATTGAATTCCAAGGGAAACTGCGCGAAGATCAGCATCCCGCTGCGGAAGCAATGCTGGAACACGAAAACGGCGTGTTATCGGCGACGACTGCTTTCGGCAAGACTGTGATTGGCGCATTTTTGATCGCAAAGCGAAAGACCAACACACTGATACTTGTCCATTCCAGTGCGCTGCTTTCACAGTGGAAAAAAGCACTGGAGCAATTCCTGGATATTCACGAGGCCCTTCCTGAACTACCGAAAAAGCGAGGCAGAAAGAAAACGCAGACGCTGGTTGGTCAGCTTGGCTCAGGGAAAAACACTTTAAGTGGTATTGTGGACATCGCTATCATGCAGTCCCTGTTTGACGGGGACGAGGTCAAGGAGCTTGTACGGAATTATGGTATGATCATCTGCGATGAATGTCACCATGTTCCGGCCATCAGCTTTGAACGGATATTGGCGACGGCAAATGCAAAATACGTTTATGGTCTGACCGCTACCCCGTTGCGTCAGGATGGTCATCAGCCCATTATTTTCATGCAGTGCGGAGCAATTCGTTATCGCGTTGACGCCAAAGCCCAAGCCGCCAGACGTGAATTTGACCACTACATCATTCCGCGGTTTATGGCAACGCGGATTTCCGTCTCTGAAGCTGGAAATCCGACGATACAGGAGATCTACGCATCGCTCGTAAACAACAGCCAAAGAAACACGGAGATCGTCAAGGACGTCTCGGCTGCTGTCAACGCTGGCAGATCTCCCCTTGTTCTCACTGAGCGAAAGGAGCATGCGGCTGTTCTGGCCAACCTCTTGGCGGAGTCCTGTAAAAGTATTGTGCTCCTCGTCGGAAGCGACTCTCAGAAACAAAAGCGTGAAAAGCTTGAGGCTCTCAAGAGAATACCGGTCAGCGAGCCGCTTATCGTGGTCGCAACCGGTAAGTATATCGGGGAAGGTTTTGATGAACCGCGTTTGGATACCCTGTTTCTTGCCATGCCCATTTCATGGAAGGGTACGCTTGCCCAGTACGCCGGACGCCTGCACCGCAGCTTTGAAGGAAAGCAGGAGGTGCGCATTTATGATTACGTGGATGTGCATATCCAAGTATTGGAGCGCATGTATCAAAAGAGGCTTCGCGGTTATGCCGAGTTAGGCTATCAGGCCAAAAGCGCAGTAAGTGATGAAAAGATCGGCATAATCTTTGACGGAAAAAATTTTTACGCCCCGTTTTCTCAGGACATCTCAGGAATCGCTCGCGAAGCGTTGATAATCAGCCCTTTTATGAAGCGTGCAAGAGTTGCGGGTATGTTAAAACTGCTTGCAGAGCCCTTGTCGCAGAAAGCCATGATCACGATAATTACCCGCCCGCCGGAGAATTACAAGCTGTCCGACCAGCCCGAAATAGCCGCCTTAATCAGTGAACTCAAAGAAGCGGGGGTTGCAGCCATTACTAAAAATAACATCTATCAAAAATATGCTGTGCTTGACAAGGCAGTCGTCTGGTACGGCAGCATCAATTTCCTCTCTTTCGGGCGCTCCGAAGAAAGCATCATGCGCTTTGAGAACGCCGATATTGCCGGAGAGCTTATTGATGTGAATATGTGATGCGAGATAACGAATGCGAAAACATAGCAAAGGAGCAATCAGGATGAAAAGACTCATATCCATACTTTTGTCAGCCGTGCTGCTGTTCGGTCTGACGGCGTGCAGCCGGACGGGGGATTTAACGGGAGTCAGCGGCGTTGCCGCGCCGGTGTATCCCAAAGGGATCGCTTTTGAGGATTTCGATGCGCGGCGGGAGCTCCGGGATTTGAACCCGGTTAATGACAATACCGTGAATGCCGTAAACCAATTCTCCTATAACACCGCGGCACAGATTTTGACGGAAAGCGGGACGAACGCCTGCTATTCCCCGCTGAGCTTGTACTACGCGCTGGCACTGGCCGCTGTCGGGGCCGAGGGACCCACGCAGGAGGAACTGCTGGTTCTTTTAGGCGCCGGGGATATAACGCAGTTATCCGAGCAATGCGGGAATCTCTACCGGGTGCTCTATACCGACAATGAGATCTCCAAGCTGAAAATCGCCAACTCCCTGTGGCTGGACAATGAAGTGGACGGACAAAAAGTTTCCTTCAGGGACAGCTTCACGGAGAACGCCGCGGCGAATTTTTACGCCTCGCTTTTCACCGCCGATTTCGCCGACGTGAGCGCCGGCAAGGCTATGGGCAAATGGGTTTCCGACAATACGGACGGCACGCTGTCCCCCGAATTTCAGACAGATGCTCAGCAGCTCATGAGCATCCTCAACACAGTCTATTTTTACGACCAGTGGATCGACCGATTTGACGCGAGCAAGACCGAGGAGGATACTTTCTATCCGGAAGACGGGGAGGAAAGCGTCTGCGACTTTATGAACAGGACCTACGTGTCCCATGGCTTCAGCAAAGGCGACGGCTATATCAGGTCTTCGCTGAGCCTGAAGGCAAACGGCAGTATGGTGTTCATCCTGCCGGACGAGGGTGTTTCCGTCGCGGATTTGCTGTCCTCCCCGCAGAAGCTCGAGGAGATATTCACGCAGGGCGAAGGCAAAAACGGAAAGGTTATCTGGAGCGTTCCCAAATTCGGATACGGCTCCAGCTTCGATCTGATCGATACGCTGAAAGGTTTGGGCGTCACCTCCGCCTTCTCGCTGGAGAGCGCCGACTTTTCCGGCATCACCGACGCCCCCGCGTTTATTTCCGGCGTAAAACAGGAGACGCATATCTCCATTGATGAGAACGGTGTGGAGGCATCCGCTTTCACAAAAATTGACTATGCCGGCTCCGCGATGCCGGAGGATCAAGCGGAAATGATTCTTAACCGCCCCTTCATCTACGGCATAACGGCCGGCAACGGGACGCTGCTGTTTGTGGGCGTGTGCATGAACCCTCTAGCGTGACCCATCGATAGCATAAACTTACCGCAATTCACACAATATACTGCTCAAAACGCGTTCTGTTCCATCGCCTTGAATAACTCTGCCATCGAGCGCAGAGCGCACGGCGACATGGGGAGAGACGCCTTGTTTGATCGCGGTTTTGATGACACTCATCAAAACTGTGAAGGTTTTGACGCCGCGCAGACTTCTGAAGCAACCCGATCTTCCCCTTGGTTTTGACCATGCGCAAATCGCATCCGGACAGATTGTTGTCAAACTGCACGACAAAATCAATCGCGAACAGAAGATGATTGTCCCTGTATTCTTTCAGTCGATTTAGAAGCCTTTTCTTCCGTTTTTTGTGCTATCGTTTCCTGTGCAGCTCGGTCTTTTCCGCATTCTTTGACATATTCCTGAAATATTGGTACAATGTCACGGATCGGGCGTTTTATTGCTGAGACCCGGGCGAGACGTCCGGGAATTTGCTTCCCGACGCCGCGCCCGGAGCCTTATATAAAAGCGTGCGGACGCGTCCGCCGCTATTAAATTGTATGCCGGAGCGCCCCGGAGCGCTACTTATCCGCCGGGTACGCCGTGTGCCGCGTCCCGGGCCGGGCCTGCCGGAATAATAGATGAACGCCAAGCCGCCGTCAGGCGGTTTATACGGAGGAAGGGCATGGTAAAAATATCGCCGTCTCTGCTGTCCGCGGATTTCACGCGGCTCGGCGAGGACATTGTGAGCGTAAGGACAGCCGAATACCTTCATTTCGACGTGATGGACGGCGTGTTTGTGCCGAATATCTCCGTCGGGCTGCCCGTTTTGGAAGCGGTCAGACGTGTTACGGACGCCATTCTCGACGTACATCTGATGATCATAGAGCCTGTCAGATACGCGGGGCGCTTCGCGCGCGCCGGCGCCGACATTGTCACCTTCCACATAGAGGCCGACTCTCCGGACGGCATATCCGCCGCCATAGACGAGGTTTTGCGGCTCGGAAAACGGCCCGGGCTCGCAATAAAACCGGCGACTCCCGCCGAATCCGTGGCGCCATACATAGACAAGCTCGGCATGGTTGTGGTAATGGCGGTCGAGCCGGGATATTCGGGACAAAAATTCATGCCGGAAGCGCTGCCCAAAATAAGGGCGCTGCGCGATATGATCGACGCGCGCGGCTCCGGATGCGAGATAGAGGCTGACGGAGGAATAAACGCGGAAACCGCGGCGCTGTGTATCGAGGCGGGCGCCAGCGTGCTGGTATCGGGCAGCGACCTATTCAATTCCGCCGACCGCGCGGCGCGTATTCGCCGTCTGCGGGGGGATCTCGGCGCCTGATACGCGCGCAGTCACATAAATTGCCGCGTACACGGCGGCGCGAATGGAGTTTTTTATGGAATTATTCCCGTCCGCACTTGAGATTTTGATTGAAAAATTCGCGTCGCTGCCGGGCGTCGGCCAAAAATCGGCGCAGCGGCTGGCGTTTCACATACTGGCGCTGCCGCGCGGGGAGGCGGAGGCTTTCGCCGAGGCTGTCGCGCGGGCGGCAAGGGATTTGCGGTTGTGCAGCGTGTGCCAGAATATAACCGATACCGAAATTTGCCCGATTTGCGGCGCGGACAGGCGGGATTCGGGCGTTATCTGCGTGGTATCCGATCCCAAGAGCGTGCTCGCCATCGAGCGTTCACGCGAATACAACGGGGTGTACCACGTACTGCACGGCGTACTGTCGCCCATGAACCGCATAGGTCCCGACGACATAAAGATAAAGGAGCTTGTCGAGCGCGTGGCGGACGGCGGAGTTACGGAGGTCATAATGGCCACTAATCCGGACGCCGAGGGCGAGACCACCGCGCGGTATATCTCGCGGCTGCTCCACCCGTTCGGCGTAAAGGTTACGCGCCTCGCCTACGGAATACCCGTCGGTTCGAGTCTCGAATTTACCGACGATGCCACTCTGATGCGCGCCATGGAGGGCCGGCAGGAGATATAGGCGGAAAAGGACGGAAATTATTAAGAGCGCTGTTTATATCCCCAACAGCGCTCTTATGCGGCCCACGAGCTCTACCGCCTTGAACTTGACGACTACCCCCGCCGAATCCTCCGTTATCAGCGCCGCTTCGCCGTCTGAAAGCGTCTTGATCGCGCTCTCACCATCCGAACCGGGCGCGCACAGCGGCGGAAACACGACGCACCACCAGTTTCGTCCGCCGCCGTCACCGAGCACAACACGCAGAGACATGTATCGCCCTGCGGGCAGCGCGAACGTCTCGTACTCGCGGGTTGGAAAGCTCTCCATGCCGAGCGTGGCGCGCGCCGCACCGCCTGTCGCGCGCCGCGCCGCTGTCTCTGCCGCGCGCAGATTACGAGATACGCGCTCCAGCGCGTCGTCCCTGTCGCGCGCGCCGTCAAGCAGCGCGTTCATTTCCGCGAGCACGGCGTCGCGAGCCACGAGCTTTGCCGCCTGATCCTCCGGAGAATCGGAATTTGCCACGACATGCAACCGTATCAGCTTATCCGACAACTCCCCCTGCTCCCCGGCGAGCGCCGCGCCTCCAAGGAATGTCAGCGCGAGCGCGGCGGTGAGCGCAAGCTCCCACTTCTTTAATTTCATAAAACACCTCGTCAGTCAAACATTTCGCGCTTGTCACGGCGCCGCAGTACGGTTGTTCCCGCGGGAAGGACGCTCCGCTTAACCATTTCGCAGTCATTATAGACAAGATCCGCGGCTTGTATACATGCGTCGATATTTTCGGAGTGGTGTAGTCGCATTTTACGCCCACAGCTGAAACGCGGGATCCGTCGAGCTTCAATACGGAAGACCATCCCGGACAGGCGCCCGGTCTTGCGGCGCCCAAAATATCCAGACTGCGAGAAGCTCGTACCGGGCATAGATAACGCACCAAACTAATCGCGCGGGCGCATTTACCGCACATCCGGCGAAATGTTTCACGTGAAACATTTCGCCCGGCGGGCGCCGAATAAAAGAATTTTTGCCGCGACCGCCCCGCCGACTATGTAATTGAGGGGGATGCTGTCCGCGCGTGCGACTGAAGTTAATTACCCGATTTCTGGTGATCAAATGTCGCCGTCGGTTATTACGCCAAATTTCGTTCTTGCGCCACACACAATAATAGTCTATAATCACGAAAAGCCGTGTCTTGAAGCGACGTCCACAGCGCCGCAGCCGGGCGCCCTCCCGGGGCTTCCCGTGCACAAAGCTTTAACGCAGAGGAGTGACAGATGATGATACCGCCGTTTGACCCAAAAGAACTGGAGGTGACGGGCGAGGAGCCCGGCATGTTCGGAATGCTGCCTCCGTCGCCGATTTACTCGTATCCGTGCTCAATGAAGGAGGCCGTAAACGCCCTCTACAGGCGCGAGCCGTACTGGGTAGTGTTTGGCAAGGACGCTAAAATGATGACCCCGGCCGTCAATCCCGACAACATCGCGCGCGCGTTCGTGTTTGAACAGAACCCGCTGGAGCCCACAGTCGGCAGTGGCGTCAAGGACATGTTCGGCATCGAATGGGAGTTTGTGCCGCAGGCCGGCGGGGCGATGGTGCGTCCGGGAAAGCCGTTTGCCGAGGACGCGCACGACCTCCTGCGCAAGGTCGTGTGGCCGGAGCCGGAAAAATGGGACTGGGAGAGCAGCGGCAAGGCGAATAACGGGACGTTTTTCAAAGGCGAAAATTATAACAACATAGCGTTTCTCAACGGCTGGTTCGAGCGCCTTATCTCGATGCTGGACTTCGAGGGCGCGCTCATGGCGCTGTACGACGAGGATCAAAAGGACGCGGTCAAGGAGTTCTTCACAAAGCTCTCGGATTTGTATATCGACATACTCGGGCGCATGATAGACACCTATCCGGAGCTTGACGGGTTTTCCATACACGACGACTGGGGTTCGCAAAAGGAGACCTTCTTTTCGCCGGAGCTCTGCGCGGAAATGATAGTGCCTTACATGCGGCGCGTGACGGATTTTGTCCACGGCAGGGGCAAAAACTGTGAGTTTCACTCGTGCGGGCAAAATATAAAGCAGGTGCCCAATATGATAGCCGCCGGCTGGGATTCGTGGTTCCCGCAGAACATCGTCGACTCCGTGAAAGCGTACGAGCTGTACGGCGACAAGATACTCATAGGCGTAGACCCCAAGATCAAGATAGACGGTATGGCCGAGAGCGACGTGCGCGCGGCGGCGCGCCGGTTTGTAGACACGTTCATGCAGCCCGGAAAACCGTGCTTTTTCGGCTATGTGATGGATTGCTGCACGCGCGTATTCAGGGACGAGCTCTACGAGTATTCCCGCAAGAGGGCCTGCGGACTCGTCTGACAGACGCCGCGCGAGCATGATACAATTTTTGGTGAATCAAATTTCACATGCCGGTTTCTATCCGGGCTTCCCTGACGGGCGCGGCAAAATGCCTTATTTTTGTACATTATACCGACGCCGCCGCAATACCGCGCCGCGCTCCCGCGCCGTTTAGCGGTATACGCGCGGGCGCACGGACGGTGCGGCGTCTGCGCGGCGCGCGGGCGCAGTTGCCGGCTTACACACATGAGGGAGAGGTATTGCTGTCACATGAATTTCACGGCTGAACCGGGTATCATCTTTGACGTGATTGTGTATAACGTGCTCTATTTCAATCAAGCCGCAAAGAAATGGTGGAATCGGAACAGCGATTTCGGAGTGGATCCGCTCTCGTATTTCAACAGCTTCCGGACGGGAAGGCGGCGCGTCGATCCGGCGAATTATCTCTACCCGTTTTTTTACTTTAATCAGGCGCTGTACCCCAAGGAGGTCCCGCTGACTCAATATTTTTGGGATAAGTACGTATATCTCGGATGGGACGCGGAGCGTTTTTTTGAGTCTCTGCGCGGCACGGAATACAAGAGATTGTGCTATATGTATTATCTTGACGGCGTTTCCCCGGCTGTCGATCTGGATAAGGTGCTCGAGGGCGATTCGGAGAGCGTTATGGCGGCTATCGCTTCTCTGAGCGCGCACGGGGACAACCTCGTCTATTTTATCGACTTTTTTATCCGCTTTGAGGAAGTGGCGGAGGAATTGATCTCCTGTCTCAGGGCGTGCATGAAGAAAATGGGCGTATTCCATGAAAAGTGCGCGGCGCCGCTGCTGCCGGCGCTCTATGAGGATTGCGTCGCGTATGAGGATACTGTCAAACGTATGCACGGGGTACGGCCGGACGTATCCCTCGCCGGGGAGAGGATCACGATACACTTGATGGATCATCTCGCCCTGTTTTGCGGTTCTGTGAGCGCGGGCTCGTACATATTCTTTCTGGGCGCGAGCTGCAAGAAGCTGATACTGCGGTGGAGCGAGTACGGGAAGGTATCCGTGCGGACGTTCGGGCAGACCATCGGAAACGAGGTAAATCTCGATATTATTGAGGAGCTGCGCCGCGGCGAGCGCACGGTTTCTCAGCTCGCGAAAAAGCTGTTCATCTCACGCTCCACGGTGGACCGCTGCTTGCACATGCTGCACGAGGAGCTTGTCGTCACTGTCGCGCGGAAAATAGGCACGGAGATATACTACGCCCTCAACCCGCATTATATCCTCATGGCAAAGGCGGAGATGCTCGTCTTTCTCGACGGACTGCGGCGCGATTTGCAGACAAACACATGAGCCGCGCGCCGGGTCATGTGAATTTTAACAGGAGGCCGATATGAAAAACAATTATTTGATCGACATCACGGACAAGGAAAACTGGTTGTTCCCGACAAATGGATACGATCAGGAGGGCGACGTTCAGGAGGAGCAGCGCACAATCAGCATGCCCGAGGGGCCGCACAAGCTCTACTGCTTCACCGACTCGCTCATGCACCCGGCAAAGAGCACCGACCCCGACGGCCCCGTATTTCTGCACGAGCACCACGAGGGTTACGAGACATTTTTCGTTGAAAGCGGGGGACTCGATTTCTACATCGACGGCAAGTATTGCGCAGTCAAGCCCGGCAGCGTGATCCATATCCAGCCGTATCAGGCGCACGGCATGATTTTCCGCGATTACACCATATACAGAGGGATATTCCACGACTGGAACTGCGCGGACGACTCCGTCGCCACCTCTCTGTTGGAGCGCCACTACCCGGACGCAAAAAAGGATCCCGTGTTTTTTGATCTGCTCATAAAGAATATCGACATGTATATGCGGGAAAGGGCGGACTTTGAACCGGCGGCGCCGGAGGACGTGAACCCCGTGCGTGACCCCGGGAAACCGCTCGCGCGCTTCGAACTCGACGGCGTTACGATGAAGATGCTAACGGCGCGTTGGGAGAATGGGGGAATAAAGGAACTCTGGAGAGCGGAGATGAAGAAAGGCTTCACGGCAAAATGGGAGAGCTATCCCACGGTGCAGGACCTCTTTTACATCAACAAGGGTCTCGTCCGGTTCAAGGTATATGACGAGGAATTTACGGCGGGGGAGAATTGTCTCGTAAAGATACCAAAATACGCGCCCCACAGCTTCATCGTGGAGCAAGACGCCGTGATGTACGACGTCGGCGGCCAGACCGAGTGGTACTCGCTGCTTCAAGATTACACGTCAATCAAGTGTTTCGATCCGGAGAAAGCCAAAAATCCGGAGGCGATAGCGGCTCTCAAAGCAAAATT
Source organism: Oscillospiraceae bacterium (assembly GCA_031270395.1). Classification (GTDB taxonomy): domain Bacteria; phylum Bacillota; class Clostridia; order Oscillospirales; family Oscillospiraceae; genus JAISBX01. The sequence continues at coordinate 4,558 of JAISXU010000055.1, read as the reverse complement.
CGGTTGTAAGGTTGCGGAGATTTCGTACCAAAACTAATCCGTTTGCGGGGGGTATGAGACCTTTGCAGACAAAAACGCAAGGCATGGTCATAATATTAATTCGCACGATATGTCGTGCCGAATTAATAGCACGCAAGTTTTCGGCGTTAGCCAAAACGCAACCCAATGAAATGGTTGCGTTTTGGAGAGGACGAACCGAGTAGCGAGCGAGCTTTCGGCTTTAGCCGGAAGCGAGACTTAGCGTAGCGCGTGAGGACGAGCCGCCATAGGCGGCGAGAAACATGCGCATATGAGCGAGAAAAGTCCCGAGCGGCTTTGCCGTAAGGATAAGACTTTTCGAGCGGATTAGTAATCGGAAAGGAATGGTCACACAAGTATGGATATAAAGCCGTATATGGAAAAATTTGGATTTGGGCGCGACGTGTCACGTCATCTCGTCCTGGAGCGCGAGGGGCGTCTCGTCATGACGTTTGCTCCGGAGGGCGGCGCGTCGTTTATGCCCTCCGCGGGGCAGGGCGGAGGCGGTCTGGAAATATACCTCGTCTGCGACGGTCAGCCCGTCGATTACGAATACAGCGCCACGCAATCGCTCATCGAGTTGAAAACTGCGCGCGGTGTGATGCGTATTACGCTCGACGCCGGCGCCGACGCGCTGCGTTTTGAGGGAGAGGGCGTGGCGCTGCGGCTCGACGCAAAAACTGCGGTGATGGGGACTACTTCGCTTGCGACCGCGCAAGGCGTCGAACTGTCTGTCGGGGGAGGGCGTTATTTCTTCGCGCCCATTTGCGGTACTATCAGTTTTGACGACACGTGGCTGCTCTCGCAATTTCATTCGGTGACGCCTGTGGTCGACTTAGCGCCGGAGGGCGGGAGGTTCGAGCTTGCGGCGTATAGTCTCGCGGCGGACGCCGCGCCGCCCGGGCTTACTAAGACTCCCGCGCAATGCGCAGCCGAGAGCGATGCGAGCTTTGCCGCTTTTCGCGAAACCCTCGCTCCCCTGCCCGAAGAGTGGAGTGACGTACACGAGCGCATAGCATATCTGCTGTGGCGGAACAGGCGGCGGTTGCCGGACGGCGGCACGGTCGTCGTGGGTAATAAGTCGCAATCTCCGGATACCGACGCGCGCCTTCAGGCGATAGCCTCCCTGGCGTTTCGTGACGCGGACGACGCTATCGATCTGATTCTGGCTCTGCCGGCGTCCGCGCCGCCGATTCAGGCGATAGCCATACTGCGACTGCTCGACGAGGGACTTCTCGCCAAGGCGTCCCGCAAAACGATTTATAGGCTGTATAACGCGCTGGATGCGTCCACGCGGTGGTGGTTTGAAAACAGGAGCGCCGCAGGGCGTGTATTCTACGCCTACCGCTACGAGACCGGCATCGCCTCACCCGCGGTATTCGGGGCGGGCGAGCCCGCCTGGTCGCCCGATCTCGCAGCTTACATCATACTCGCGTGCCAAGCGCTGTCGCGCCTCGCTGATCTGGTGCTGGACGGCGGCGAGACGGCACGGTGGCATGAGGCTTACGAGCGCAGATTGCACCTGTTTACCGGCAATCTGTGGGACGGCGCGGCATTTACGGGCGTCAACGCGTACACGGGCGCGCGGTCAAAGAGCGATCCGCTCCTCAGCTTCATGCCTCTCGTCCTCGGCGGGCGACTGCCGTCCGATGTAGTCGATGCGCTGGCGTCCTCCATAGACGCGCCGTCGCTGCGCAGCGCCATGGGGATGCTCGCCGTCGCGGGACTTAAAAAAGCCGGTAAAACCGAACTCGCGGAACGTCTTGTCCGTGAGGCTCTCGAAGACGCGCGCGTTAACGGCGTGGAATGCCCCTTCTATGGCGCGGCTCTTCTATATTCATTTGGAGGTTATTGATTATGTTTGGGACTCATGAGAGATTCAATCTTGTGCGCGCCGCATATGCGCGACGCGCTTCGCGCATGTACATATTCGAGGACTTTTACAAGCCGGGGTTATTACACCTGAGCAACAATAGATCGGGCGATATGGTGTCCACGACGGATTTCATGTTCGATATAAACCTTACCGTGAACGGGGCGCCGGTCAGCTATACGTATTTTGCGGACGAGGGCTCCCTGACGCTGAGCTCCGGCTGCGCCTATGCCGAAATAGCGCTGACCGACCGCGGACATCTGCGCGTACGCGGTGTGGGCGCCGGCATGCGGCTTGAGCTGAAATCGAACGCCGGCGGTGGAGCGCGCGCCTGCCGCGGACTTTTCGCGCCCCCGCGCGGCGACGGATGGGAGGCGGATTTCGGCAAGCACGGAAAGCTGTTCTTCAGGGCGCTCACAGGCGCGTTTTCGGCGCGCGCGCTATACGATTCCGAGCGCGCCGTCTATTCGGAGGCGACGTTCGACTTCCTTCCGGACAGCGCCTGCGGCGAATTGGACGCGGCTATACACAGTTATGCCGATAAAATAGCGCCGTTTGGAGAGTTTGAGCCGTTTGACGAGGTGGTTGCGTATAACAAGGCGGACTTTGCCGAATTCTCAAAAATATACCGTCCCGTGGCGCCGGAATACGAGGAAGCTGCTAAATACGCAAGATGGACGATATGGAGTCACCGCACGGCGGCGGACGGTTTCATAAAAGAGCCTTCGATCCTCTACCAGGTGTCGTGGGTCGTAACGGCGGCCTCTTGGCAGCAGAGCTACAACGCCATGCCGATGCTGGAGGATCCGGCGGAGGCGTGGAGACAGATATGCCTGATGTTCAAATATCAGGATGAACGCACGGGCAGACTCCCCGGAATGCTGTCATACAATGGGCCGAATAACGCGGGGATGCAGCCGCCGTTTCAGGGCTTCGCGCTCGACTTTATCATCCGCAATATTGGCGACGGGTTCCTCACTCCGTCTGAATGTGAGAGGATGTACCCTAAGTTCGCAAAGTGGGCGAATTACTGGACGACGTACAGGAACGCCGGACGCGGCGACGACGTCACGGCGGTGCTCAGCCCGCACGAGTCCGGCTGGGACGACTCATCGGTGTTCGCCGAGGGCTTCCCCGCGAGCGAGCCGAACACGCCGGCGTTTCTCGTGCTGCTGATGGAGTCGGTGGCGCGTCTCGCGCGCGGGTGCGGCAGGACACAGGACGCGGACGGGTGGGATGCCCGCGCGGAGCGGCTCACCAGGACGCTCATAGATGAATTCTGGGACGGCGAAAAATTTGTGACAAAGGTCAAGGGCAAGGCCGTCGATTCTCTGAGTCTCGCGTGCTACCAGCCCATCATGCTCGGAAAGCGGCTGCCGCAGAGCATCATAGACAAGGTGGCGGAAAAGCTGACGCGCGAGGGCGAGTGGCTGACCGAGATCGGACTCGCCTCCGAGAGCATGAAAAGCGAGCTGACGACGTTCGGCATATCGTTCGTGTGCGGACGCGTCGTCGCCCCGCAAAATATGATACTCACAGTGGGCCTTCAGGCGGCCGGCAAACAGCGGGAGGCGGCCATGATAGCGCGCCGCTTCTGCGATCAGGTGAGCCGCGAGGGCGTCATACTGGGCTTTGCGCCGTACGACTACTATCCGCTGACGGGCAAAAAGGCCGACCAGCAGATACCGCCGCAGCCGGCGGACGCGTGGCCGTGGAGCTCATGGTGCTCCAACTGCTTCCTTACAATGGCCGAGGCGGTCGTGTGATCTTTTCGTTTGTTACGGCACAGTCGTGACAAACGAAATGATTCATAAAAGGAATGCGTTTTGAAGCGGCTTTCAGAGCCGTCAAAACGCATTCCTCATGTATGGTTCGGGTGTCAAAAGTCACGCCCACCGCTTCGTCGGCGTGGACTTCGCTAAGTCTCGCGTCCGCGCAAGCGCGAACGCTCGCTCGCTTCGTCACACCTCCTCTCCAAAACGAACCCGCCTACGGCTGGGCTTCGTTTTGGTTTTGGACGTCATACGTCACAAAAAGCCTCGCGAATACACAAAGTATTCGCTACGTTTTTCGTATAGTCTGACGATGGGGTCCCCGCGCGACCTGTCGCGTGGGGTGTAAAAAAATCGGCGCGCTTATCGCCATACGGACTTTTGACACCCGAACCATGTATTTGCCGCGTAAGTAAATCAATCGCCGACAATAAACTCCGCAATTTCTTTTTCCAGATGCTTTGTGTCTATGCCGTCCTCAATTACCAGCTTCACATCCGGCTCGATCGTAAACAGCATCAAGCCCAGCATGGATTTTGCGTCCGCATAGCCGGATTTACCGTGTACCCAGATGTCATAGGGAAACTGCTGTGCTATGTTATTGAGCTTCTGCGCTTGCTCGGACGATGATATCCTGATGTTATACGTCATTTTCCCTTTCCTCCAATACTTCAATTATGGCGGGGTCCGACACGATTATATCCGCAGGGACGCGTACTTGTCAACTACCAATATCCCCCGAACGGGATAGAACGGAGAAAATCGCGTTTGGGCAAGGAAGTAACGCCCTGAGAACTGAACAAAGAGGGAAAGAAAGGAGAGCGAGGCGGAATTGCCTGCATAAACCAAGACCACACACGCCGCGCGGGGGGGGGCGGTGCGGAGGGAGACAAAA
>JAISXU010000042.1 GCA_031270395.1 Oscillospiraceae bacterium | reverse complement strand
TGTCTTGTCATGTCGCATCTGGACGCCCCTCACGGGAACATCCTGTACGTGTATATCAAGGACGAACAGGCGCTTCTTGACTTCAAAAATGGGATGGCCGAGGTTTTCGCGGCGGTCGGTGCCGTCACCGGCTTGGTTTTGTCGGCTGTGACGTTGCTTCTGCTCATCGGGCTTACGCGCCCGTTCCGCAGGCTGAACGCCGCGGTGGAGGAAATCGGCGCCGGCAACTATGGCAAACATGTCCCGATCAACAGCCGTGACGAGATCGGGGATTTCGCGAGGGGCTTCAATCTGATGGCGGATCGCGTCGGGGAACACGTATCCGAACTGTCGCGCATGACGGAGAGCAGGCAGCGATTTATTGACAACCTCGCTCACGAAATCCGTACTCCCGTCACGGTCATCGTCGGATACGGGGAGCTTCTCAAATACTGCAACTGCGACAAATCCGAAAAGGCGACGGCCGTTGATCAAATTCTCGGCGCGGGCAGGCGGATTCAGAACATATCGCTCAAACTGCTGGATTTGGCGTATATGGAGAACACGCATATACAAATGTCCGCCTTGCCGCTTGCGGAGATACTCGCGAGCGCGTTGACGGCACTTGACTTTCGCATCAAGGAAAAAGGGATTGACATCAGCGCGCGGATAGACCCCGCGGAAGTCGTCGGCGACGCCGACCTGCTCGAATCGCTCTTTGTGAATCTGCTCGACAACGCCATTGAAGCGTCCGGCACGGGCGACGCCGTGGGCATCTGCGTTATGCGGACGAGCGCGGGCGCGTCTGTGGAAATCTCTAACAACGGCGCGGGGATGACCGCACAGGAGTTGGCGAAAATTACCGAGCCGTTCTACCGCGTCGACAAATCAAGGAGCGGCGGCGGGAGCCACGCGGGATTGGGGCTGACACTCTGCGCGAAAATATGCGAACTTCACAACGCCGTTTTCGACATTGAATCCGAACCCGGAGCGGGCACGACGGCAAAAATATTGTTTACAACCCTGCAACAAGCCGTTGATGACTCCGAAACATCGGTCTGATAATATGTACTTGCTTGATCGAGCGACGGCAATTTCAATATATTTTAAGAAGGAGTGATTCATAATGAAGAAATCAGGTTTATGGCAGAGACTGTTCCCGGCCGCCGCGCTTACGCTGGCGATTGGGGCGGCGGCGGTTCTGGGCAACGGATGGGTGATGTCGCGGACTTTAGCGGTAAACATATCCGCGGAATCCCCGGCGAGCGTGTCCGGCGAGGCCGCTGAGACGGCGCATCCGGCTGCAAACGTTCACGAAACAAAGCTGCCCGATGAGGACGGGATTGGTACGATCGTAAAGACGTTGGAGAACGGAACAAGTATTTTTGTCAGTTATGTCCGCGATGATGAGAATCCGGAGACCACAGTCACATTGACCTACGATTACGGTGACGGACGGACAGAATTATACAGCTATGAGGGCGAGGCGGCTGCCGCCGTGATCGAAAGGTTCGGCGGCCCAAAACGCGACGGCCTTTCCGGCTACGAGAAAGGGCAGCCGGGCGAGAACGACATAACGCGCGACGAAGCCGTCTTCACAGCTTTGAACGCCTTGACCGACAAATACGCGCTCAGGCGGGAAACGCTAGATAGGTTCAGCGTGACGGCGGAATTCTACGCTGCGTACGAGGAACTTGCCGATCCGGTCTGGCGTGTATATCTCTATCCCGCAGATGCAGACGAATTTCCGGAGATTGGCTGCTATACGGCACTGATCGACACGAAAACGGGCGATGCGGCGCGGTTGCTGTCCGCCGCTGACGGCAGAGGATAATTCTCTGAATTGAACGACCGGCCGGGGGCAAAGCGTTAAGCTGTGCCCCCCGGCCGGTCGTCTGCGTCCGGCGCCGGGCCGCCGGCGCTTCCCGGGCTCGCCAATGCGCCGCATGAGCTCGGCCGCGGCGTTATTTTCTCAGTGTGTTTTGTCTGACAGACCTCACTCGAGGCTCAGATCGCGTTCGTTGTGCCGAGCAGCACGGAGAGATCGACGTCGTCCTCGGCGGCGCTGTCGAGCTCGGCGGAGTGCTCGCTGTCAAATCTGCGGTAGATGGACAGTCCGCTGCCGGCGGGAACCAGCTTGCCTATTATCACATTCTCTTTCAGTCCGACCAGTCTGTCTACCTTGCCCTTGATGGCCGCGCCGGTGAGCACCTTAGTAGTCTCCTGGAAGGAGGCCGCCGACAGAAATGATTCCGTGGCGAGCGACGCCTTTGTTATACCCATGAGCAGCTGCGAATGCGACGCCGTCCGCAAATCCGTCTCCCCGGCCGCTATGCGTTCACTGATAAGCTTGTTTTCCCGTCTGAGGTGGAGAATATCGACGACCGTGCTCGCGAGCAGGGGAGTGTCGCCGCCGTCGTCCACGCGCACCTTGCGCATCATCTGGCGAACTATGACCTCGATGTGCTTGTCGTTGATATCAACGCCGTGCTGGCCGTACACCTTCTGTACCTCAGATATCAGGTACGACTGCGCCGCCGCCTTCCCGCGTATGCGTATAACGTCGTGGGGATTGAGCGCGCCGTCCGTCAGCCTGTCGCCGCGCGACACGACGTCGCCCGTATTCACCCGAATCCCCGCGGAGTACGGGGCTTGGTACATGCGGATATCATCCTCCTGCTCCTGATTTATGACGTTTATGGCGACGATCGCGTTTCTGCGCGTCTCCTCGATTATTACCTTACCGCTCGTCTCAGACAGTATAGACATCTTTTTCGGTTTACGCGCCTCAAACAGCTCCTCTACGCGCGGCAAGCCCTGCGTTATATCGTCGCCCGCGACGCCTCCTGTGTGGAACGTGCGCATTGTGAGCTGGGTGCCGGGTTCCCCGATCGACTGGGCGGCTATCACGCCCACGGCCTCGCCGATTGAAACAGGGCTGCCCGTCGCAAGATTGATGCCGTAGCATCTTGAACAAACGCCGCTTTCGGATTCGCAGGCGAGGACGGAACGTACGGTGATCTCAAAAACATCATGCGCTTCCAATATGGACGCGTCCGATGAGGACAGCATATCGTCGCGCGTGAACAGCGTTTCGCCCGTCTTGGCGGACAGTATGTCGTCCGCGGGGTAGCGGCCGTGTATCAGCTCGCCGATCGAGATCTCCTCTAGCCGCAGAACGGCCTTTTCGACGCTGTGTGTCCTGATCGCTTCCACGCCCTCCGCCTCGATTTTGGCGCCCTTTTCTATGACGACCTCTCCGGTGTAGACGTCGTTTATCGGCATCACGGCCACTCTGCCGCGCATACTCTCGGCGAATTTAGCGTGATCGCCGAAGTCGCGGCCGTACACGGTCTCAGCTCCGGACGCCTTGATGCCGTCATGTGTGCCGCAGTCGTGCTCGCGGATTATTACGTCCTGCGAGACGTCTACGAGCCGCCGCGTGAGGTACCCCGAATCGGCCGTCCGCAGCGCCGTGTCGGTGAGCCCCTTGCGGGCGCCGCGCGCCGAGGTGAAGTATTCGAGCACCGTCAGCCCGTCACGCAGACTTGCCTTGATGGGTATCTCAATCGTCTTGCCCGCGGTGTTCGCCATGAGTCCGCGCATTCCGGCCAACTGGCGTATCTGGTTCATGCTGCCGCGCGCTCCGGAGTTGGCCATTATATAGACCGGATTGAGCTCGTCGAGCGCGTTCGCGAGCGCGTCGGTAACGTCCCTCGTCGTCTTTTCCCACTCGCGCACGACGAGTCTGTACCGTTCGTCATTGGTGATAAAGCCGCGCTTGTACTGCTGCTCGATAGCTACGACCTTCTTCTCGGTGTCCCGGATCAGCGTGCGCTTGGCGTCCGGAACGGTCATATCGGATATTGATATGGTTATCGCGCCGCGCGTCGAATATTTGAAGCCGAGGGCCTTGATATTGTCCAGGAGCTCTGCGGACAGCGTGAAGCCGTGCCGCGCTATGCAGCGCCTGATTATGCTCTCGAGCTGTTTCTTACCCGTCTGAAAGCTGATCTCATAGTCAAACATGCGTTCGGGATCGCTGCGATCTACAAAGCCGAGGTCCTGCGGTATCGGCTCGTTGAAGATTATTCTGCCGACCGTCGTCTCCACGACCTTGTACCGCATGACGCCGTCTATCTTGCGCCTGACGCGCACCTTCACGGGCGCGTGTACCCCGACGTCTCCGTTCTGATACGCCATCAACGCCTCGTTGGGGGAGGTGAACACCTTGCCGGCGCCCTTGTCGTCCTCGCGCATGGACGTGAGATAGTACGAGCCCAAGATCATATCGTGCGTGGGAACGGTGACGGGCTGGCCGTCCTTAGGATGCAGAAGGTTATTCGCCGACAGCATGAGTATGCGCGCCTCCGCCTGCGCCTCCGCCGAGAGCGGGACGTGAATGGCCATCTGATCGCCGTCAAAGTCGGCGTTGTAAGCCGTGCAGACAAGCGGGTGCAGCTTTAAGGCGCGGCCCTCGACAAGCACGGGCTCAAACGCCTGTATGCCGAGCCGGTGGAGCGTAGGCGCGCGGTTGAGCAATACGGGGTGCTCCTTTATTACGACCTCCAAAGCGTCCCAGACCTCCGTCTGGCCGCGATCCACCATCTTCTTGGCGGATTTGATATTGTTTGAGATGCCGTCCTCGACGAGCTTCTTCATTATGAACGGTCTGAAAAGCTCGATAGCCATCTCCTTTGGCACGCCGCACTGGTACAGCTTGAGGTCGGGGCCGACGACAATGACGGAGCGCCCGGAGTAGTCCACGCGCTTGCCGAGCAGATTCTGACGGAAACGCCCCTGCTTGCCCTTTAGCATATCCGAAAGCGACTTGAGCGCCCGCGAATTTGCGCCGGTCACCGCCCTGCCGCGTCTGCCGTTGTCGATCAGGGCGTCCACAGCCTCCTGAAGCATACGCTTCTCGTTGCGCACTATGATGTCCGGCGCCGTGAGACTGATCAGCCTTTTCAGACGGTTGTTGCGGTTTATTACGCGCCGGTAGAGGTCGTTCAAGTCGCTTGTGGCGAAGCGGCCGCCGTCAAGCTGTACCATGGGACGTATTTCCGGCGGTATAACGGGCAAAATATCAATTATCATCCATGACGGGTCGTTGCCGGATCTGCGGAACGCGTCAACTATTTCAAGGCGCTTTATGAGCTTTGCCTTTTTCTGACCCGAAGCCTCTATCGCCTCGGCACGCAGCTGCTCGGAGAAGCTCTCGCAGTCCAGTCCGCGCAAGAGCTCGCGTATGGCCTCGGCGCCCATTCCCGCCTTGAAGTCGTCCTCATATTTCTCGCGCATCTCGCGGTATTCCTTTTCGGCGAGTATCTGGTATTTGCGCAGAGGCGTCGAGCCGGGATCGATGACGATATACGCGGCGAAATACAGGACCTTTTCGAGAACCCTCGGCGTCATATCGAGCAACAACCCCAGCTGGGACGGGATGCCCTTGAAATACCAGATGTGCGACACGGGCGCGGCCAGCTCGATGTGTCCCATGCGTTCGCGTCTCACGCTCGATTTCGTCACCTCGACGCCGCAGCGGTCGCATATTTTGCCCTTATAGCGTATTTTCTTATATTTCCCGCAATGACATTCCCAGTCCTTTGTCGGGCCGAATATCTTTTCGCAGAACAACCCGTCGCGTTCCGGCTTGAGCGTTCTGTAATTTATCGTCTCAGGCTTCTTGACCTCGCCGTATGACCACTTGCGTATCATCTCCGGCGAGGCAAGACCAATTTGAATAGCGTCAAACGCCGCGTAGCTCATTACTCATCCTCCGTATCGTCGATATTTACCTCATACAGCGCCTTTTCCTCTTTGCCGTAATCGCCGTATTGGAGGTCGTCCCCCTCGTCGTCGTCGTCCTCGCCCACGTCCGCTATCGAGTACCCGGCCCCGATGATCTCCGCGTCGCTTGCCAGGTACTCGGCGTCCAGCTGCTTTACCCCGCCGGAGTCGTCCTCGCCCCGCAGCTCCACGGTATTGCCGTCCTCGTCGATCACGCGCAGATCAAGACAGAGCGATTGGAGCTCCTTGACGAGCACCTTGAAGGACTCCGGCACGCCGGGCTGCGGTATATTGTGACCCTTGACTATGGATTCATATGTGCGCACGCGGCCCGTTACGTCGTCCGACTTGACCGTCAGTATCTCCTGCAGCGTGTAGGCCGCGCCGTACGCCTCGAGCGCCCAGACCTCCATCTCTCCGAAGCGCTGACCGCCAAACTGCGCCTTGCCTCCGAGCGGCTGCTGCGTGACAAGGCTGTACGGGCCGGTTGAGCGCGCGTGTATCTTGTCGTCCACAAGATGGTGAAGCTTCAGGAAGTACACGTAGCCGACGGTGACGGGATTGTCAAATTCCTCGCCCGTGCGCCCGTCGTACAGGATGCTCTTGCCGTCCTCGCGCAGTCCGGCGAGCCGCAGAGTCTCCAAAATGTCGCTCTCGTTCGCGCCATTGAATATAGGCGTCGCCACCTTCCAGCCCAGCGCGTGCGCGGCGTACCCAAGATGTACCTCCAGCACCTGCCCTATATTCATTCGCGAGGGGACGCCCAGCGGACTCAGGACTATATCAAGCGGCGTGCCGTCCGGCAGAAACGGCATATCCTCCTGCGGCAGAATACGCGACACGACGCCCTTATTACCGTGGCGGCCTGCCATCTTATCCCCCACGCTTATCTTCCGCTTCTGCGCGATATAGCAGCGCACAACCATGTTGACGCCGGGGTTCATGTCGTCTCCGTTCTCGCGCGTGAACACCTTTACGTCCACGACGATGCCGCTCTCTCCGTGCGGAACCTTCAGCGACGTGTCGCGCACCTCACGCGCCTTTTCTCCGAATATTGCCCTCAGCAGTCTCTCCTCGGCGGTAAGATCCGTCTCGCCCTTCGGGGTGACCTTTCCGACAAGTATATCTCCCGCCTGGACCTCCGCGCCGACATATATGATGCCGCGTTCGTCGAGATAGCGCAGCGAGTCCTCGCCGACGCCGGGTATGTCGCGCGTTATCTCCTCCGCGCCCAACTTGGTGTCGCGGGCCTCCAGCTCGTGCTCCTCGATGTGTATGGAGGTGAACACGTCGTCGATTGCGAGACGTTCGTTTATGAGTATGGCGTCCTCGTAGTTATACCCCTCCCACGTCATAAAGCCGACGAGGATATTCTTGCCCAGAGCGATCTCGCCGCCCGCCGTAGAGGGTCCGTCGGCCAGAATATCGCCCTTCGTAACCCTGTCGTCCACGTTGACTACGGGACGCTGGTTGATACATGTGCCCTGATTGCTTCTGGAAAATTTTGACAGTGCGTAATCCTTTTCCGCGCCGTCGTCATATTTGACCGTGATGCTTACGGAGGACACAGCCGTGACGACGCCGTCCCCCTCGGCGAGTATGATGACGGTGGAGTCCACCGCGCATTTGTGCTCGATCCCGGTCGCCACTATGGGCGCCTCGGGCGCTATCAGCGGTACGGCCTGTCTTTGCATGTTGGCGCCCATGAGCGCGCGGTTCGCGTCGTCGTTTTCGAGGAAGGGGATCATCGCCGTGGCGATGGAGACCATCATGCTCGGCGATACGTCCACATAATCTATGCGCTCGCGTTCGACCTCGACTATCTCGTCGCGGTGGCGGCAGGTGATGCGCTCGTTTTCCAGGCATCCGCCGCCGTCGAGCGGTTCGGTGGCCTGCGCGACAAAAAACTCGTCCTCAACGTCGGCCGTCAGGTATTCGATCTCGTCCGTCACGCGGCACGTACCCCTTTCGACCTTGCGGAAGGGCGCTATAAGAAAGCCGTACTCGTTGACGCGCGCGTATGATGCGAGGTACGAAATGAGTCCGATATTCGGGCCCTCGGGCGTCTCTATCGGACACATGCGGCCGTAGTGGCTGTAGTGTACGTCGCGCACGTCAAAGCCCGCGCGTTCGCGGCTCAGACCGCCGGGGCCCAGCGCGGAGAGTCTGCGCTTGTGCGTCAGCTCCGCGAGAGGATTGGTCTGATCCATAAACTGCGACAGGGGGGAAGACCCAAAAAATTCCTTAATGGCCGCCGTGACCGGTCTGATGTTGATCAGCGACTGCGGCGTGATGATGTCGAGGTCCTGCAGCGTCATTCGCTCGCGTATGACGCGCTCCATGCGCGAAAAGCCCACTCGCACCTGATTTTGAAGCAGCTCTCCGACGCTGCGCATACGCCTGTTGCCCAGATGGTCGATGTCGTCCGGCTCGCCCACTCCGAGCGCGAGACAGTTGATGTAGTTTGCGGACGCGAATATATCGTCCGCCACTATATGCTTTGGAATCAGATCGTCGCGCCGGTTTATTATCGCGCCGCGCAGCTTGTCGCCGCCGGAGGTATCAAGCAGCTCCTTCAGGATAATAAACCGGACGCGCTCCCTGATATCTATCTCCGCCGGATCAAAGTCCACGAAGCCGTCGAGCTTTACCATGCCGTTTGAAAAAATCTTGATGGCGCGTCCATCCACGAGAATAACCGCGTCGTTTACGCCGCGCGCGTCGAGCTCCTCGGCGCGCGCCCTTGTGAGCGTCTCGCCGGCGTCCGCTATTATCTCGCCCGTCATGGGGTCGGTCACCGGCTCGGCCAGCGTCTGGCCGTTGAGTCGGCGCCATATGGCGAGCTTTTTGTTGTATTTGTATCTGCCGACCGTGGATATATCATAGCGCCTCGGGTCAAAAAAGAGGTTTTCAAGCAGCGCCTCGGCGCTGTCTATCGTGGGGGGGTCGCCGGGCCGCAGACGCTTGTACAATTCAAGCAGCGCCTCGTCGCGGCTATTGAAGCTGTCCTTGTCGAGCGTCGTGGTCATCCGGTCGTCCTCGCCGAAAATCTCCCTCATCTGCTCGATCGTCTCGGCGCCCGCCTCCCCGCCGCGCATCGACAGCCAAGTGTACGGCGCCTCCGTACGCTTGCCGACCGCGCGCAAAAACCACGTCGCCGGCAGCTTTCTGTTTTTATCGACGCGGACAAAGAAATTGTCAGACGCGTCCGTCTCGTACTCAAGCCACGCGCCCCTGTAGGGGATAAGCGTGGCGGCGTATACGGTGACGGCGGTGCTCACGTCCGTACTCCTATTAAAATATACGCTCGGCGAGCGTATAATCTGCGATACGATCACGCGTTCCGCGCCATTTATGACGAAGGTTCCCGCCTTGGTCATAATAGGGAACTCGCCCATAAATATGTCCTGCTCCTTGATCTCCTCAGTCTCGCGGTTGCGCAGACGCACCCTGACCTTCAGCGGCGCCGCATATGTGACGTCGCGCGCCTTGCACTCGTCGACAGAGTATTTCGGCGACTCCTCCATGCTGTAGTCGATGAACGTCAGCTCGAGATTTCCGCTGTGGTCGGTTATCGGGGCGACGTCACGAAACACCTCGCGCAGTCCCGTTTCGAGAAACCACCGGTACGATGTCTTTTGGATCTCCAGAAGATTGGGCATCTCCATTATTTCCCCGTTCCTGGCAAAGCTCTTTCGCACCGTCTTACCGTATAGTACGTCCGTTGGCATTCACATCACTCCATCGTAATAAATATAATATAGTCTGCGGGACGATTGTCGCGGCGTCTTTCACCCTCAAAGCCCCGCCGCAAAATGATACGCCGGGACGCGTTGACATGTTTTGAAAACAGGTATTGACATTTTTCGTCGTACATGGTAGACTGGTCACAGTATCAAAATGCGTTATTGCGTGCTTTTTTGCGCATAGCAATTTATTCTAACTGTTTCCAAGAGCGTTGTCAAGTTTTTTTTTCGACCTGCCGGGAGGCGTTTGGGAGGCGCCGCTTTTTCACGTGAAGCGGCGCTCTTTGTATGTGCCGTCGCGCCGGACGGGGCGGCCCGCGCTGCGGCTGAAATTTCGGCGTGTAACCGCCGGGCGGGCCTGTTACGCAATATTAAATCCGAAATTTATCTGTTTTTAATCTTCCCTAAATTGCTCTTGAAGCTAGTGCGAGTATACTGACGTCATCAAGCTTATGGAGGGGGAGAACCATGATATCACTGGAGCAGGTGGAAAAGCTGCGGGAGAAAGCGGACGTCACCTTTGAGGAAGCAAAGGACGCGCTTGAGCGCAACGGAGGCGACATGCTCGACGCCGTGATTTACCTCGAGCAGCAGGGAAAGACGATCATTCCTCCGGACGGAGGACATTATGGAGGCGCGGAGACGGCGGGCGCCGCCGGAGGGGGCGGCGGCGGAGACGGCGGGAGCGGCGCTGAGGCAAAACACGCGGGGGCGTCGCTTCTGCGAAAGCTCGGAGGGTTTCTGGTGAAGCTGTTCAATCTGGGGTGCACTAACTATCTTGATGTGGTGAGGAACGGAGAGACAATACTCTCTTGTCCCATAATCGTGCTCGTCGTGCTCCTGATATTCTTCTTCTGGGTGGTAATACCCGTGATGGTCGTTTGCCTTTTCTGCGGGTTCAAGTACCGCCTGCGCGGCGGAGAGCTCGGGCGCGACGATGTAAACAGCGTGATGGATAAGCTGTCCGACAAGGCGGCCGAGGCCGCCGGTGAGATAAAGAAGACGTTTAACGAGAAATAGGGTATAATGTCCTCTGCGAGGACATTATACGTGGCTGTCCCCATCGGCTCGCCGCTGCGCGGCAACCGCCGAGGGATGACACATTATACCATAGCCGCTTCGCGACTATGGTATAATGTCCGGCGCGTTGGGAGCGTGGTAACGGTATGTCCGCGAAAATTCTGCTTGTCGAGGACGAGGAAAAGCTGGCGCGATTCGTCGAGCTTGAGCTCGGCTACGAGGGGTACGAGGTATCAAAGGCGTTTGACGGCGTAACCGGCGGAGAAATGGCGGCCTCGGGCGGGTACGACCTGATACTGCTCGACGTGATGCTGCCGGGGCGGAGCGGCGTCGAAGTGCTCAGGCGCGTACGGAAAGTATCGTCCGTACCCGTGATAATGCTCACGGCGCGCGACGCCGTTACGGACAAGGTCTCCGGCTTGGACCTCGGCGCGGACGATTACGTGACAAAGCCCTTTGCCATTGAGGAGCTCCTCGCCCGCATACGGGCGGCGCTCCGCAAGGCGCGGACTCAGGATACGCGCTGCGGGGAGACGCTGACGGCGCGCGGCGTCTCGCTTGACGCGCGCGGGCGATTCGTCGCGGTAAACGGCGCGCCGGTCGAGCTCACGAAGCGTGAATTTGATCTGCTGCACTATCTTCTGAAAAATAAGGGTATAGTAGTCACGCGCGAGGCGCTGCTCGAGAACGTCTGGGGCTACGACTTCGACGGAGGCACGAACGCCGTGGACGTCTATATACGTTTTCTGCGCGGGAAAATCGACGAGACCTTTGGAATCAAGCTGATACGCACGGTGCGCGGAGTCGGCTACGCGATTGACGATGCGTAAGGACGGGGGCGGGGCGGCGGGCGCGGGACGGGTCTCGATAGCGCGCAAGCTGTCGTTCCGCCTTTTTCGCAGGCTGCTGGGCGCGCTGGTGAGCGTCGATATACTCATCTGCCTGATTACGGTCGCCACCGTCATTATTTACAGTGAAAGACGCGCGTACGAGACTGTCTCAAACACAGCGGACGCGCCGCCCGCGGGGGTCGGCGTCACGGCGGCAGACGAGGGCGACGGCGAGGGCTATATTTTTTTCGGGGAACCGTTGAACCGCGTTTTCCCGTACGCGACGAGCGGCGCGGGGAGGCGGCTGATTTTCGGAGCTTCCTCGTTTTTTGACGTGCTCGGGCCGGGCAGCACCGATTTCAGTCTTGACTATGCGCTCTATTTCCGGGCTTCTCCGGACGGAAGCAGCTATGGCGTGCGTGTGGTGAGCGTGCCGCTCGGAGGGTTCGCGCGGAGCTTTTCCCGCGCGTTTTGCGCGCTGCTCGTCATTGAATTGATTATGCTGGCTGTAAAAACCGCCGGCGACGGGCGCTTTGTGCGCAAGCTGCTAAGGCCTATTACCGAGCTTGCCAGAACCGCGAGGAGCTTGAGCGACGCCGGCGTCGCCGCACCGCATACGGCGCTGGCGCCGCCCGATACCGAGCGCGTGGCGGCGCTTGTCCGCGGCCTCGAAGGCATAGACGCCGCGCGTATCGACACGCGCATACCGACCGACGGCGCCCAGCGCGAGCTGCGGGAACTCGCCGTCGCCATAAACGGTATGCTCGACAGGATAACGCAATCCTACAAGGCACAGGCGCGTTTTGTGTCGGACGCCTCGCACGAGCTTCGTACTCCCATATCGGTAATAGCGGGTTACGCGAACCTGCTGGACAGATGGGGCAAAAATGACGAAAAGACCCTGACCGAGTCAATAGCCGCCATAAAGGATGAGGCGGAGGGTATGCGCGCGCTTGTGGAACAGCTTCTGTTTCTGGCGCGCGGCGACGGCGACGCGATACCGCTGGACATCGAGAGCTTTGATCTGTCCGACGTGGCGGAGAGCGTATTTGCCGAGATGCGCATGACCAGTCGGGCGCACGCCTTCGTCTCAAAGCCGGGAGGCGCTCCGGTGCGCGCGGACAGACAGCTTATTAAGCGGCTGATACGTATTTTAGTTGATAACTCAATCAAGAACACCGACCCGGGCGGACAAATATCGTTTAACGCGTTCACCGACGGAGGCTACTCAAAAATATCGATAAGCGACGACGGCATAGGCATAAGTCCGGAAATTCTACCGCGCATTTTCGACAGATTTGTGCGCGCCGACGAGTCGCGCGCGCGGTCTACCGGCGGCGCGGGACTCGGCTTGCCCATAGCGCTTTGGATAGCGAGGCGGCACGGCGGGGGAATAGAGGTGTTGAGCCGGGAGGGGATCGGAACCCGCATGACGCTATGGCTGCCGTCCGCGCCGCCGCCCGCGGCCGGTTAATTGGGCGCGGACGCGGTCAAGCGTCCGATGCCAGCACGTAGCCCCCCGAGAAATATTTCAGCGGATCGACGCGCGAACCCTTTACCGAGACCTCAAAGTGCAGATGAGGGCCGGTGGACGCGCCCGTGGAGCCGACAAGCCCGATGGTAGAACCCCTTGACACGGTATCACCGTCCTTGACCTTGCGCGTGCTCATATGCGCGTAGAGCGTCGTCATGCCGTTGCCGTGGCTCAATACCACGTAATTGCCGTATGACGAGCTGTATGCCGACGTGACCACCGTGCCGCTGTCCGCCGCGTAGACGACCGTGCCGTACTTCGCGCCGATATCGACGCCGTCGTGCATCCTGTAATATTTGTATATGGGATGGTAGCGCGTCCCGAAGCGTGAAGTGACGTAATTGCTCGCCGCCGACGGCCAGAGAAGTTGTCCCGAGCCCACCACAGTCGAGCCGCCGCTGCGCGCCTTTGCCTCCTCTTGACGCCTCAGCTCCTCGACTTTCGCGTTTATGCTCGCCTGGAGTTCCTCACGTTCGGCGTTTATCTCCTGATAGTGTGCGGTAGACGTCTCGATACTCTCCTCCAGAGCCGCTATCACCGCCTCCGCCTGGCTGACCTGTTCGATCAGCTCGGCCTCCTTCAGGTTGAGACGCTCCCTCTCCTGCTCTTGCTCGAGCTTGGAAGCCTCCAGCGCCTCCTTCGCGGCTATGGTATCGAACCGTGCCTCCTGCAGCTGTCTGTACGTGTTCTCGTCGGCGCTCATAATATCGTCCACGAAATCTATCCGCGACAAAAGGTCGGAGAAGCTGCTCGCATCGAATATGACGGCTATGTACGAAATCGCTCCGTACTCCTCCATAGCGCGTATACGCTGTTTGTAAAGCGCGAGCTGACCGTCCTCCCTCTGCTGCGCCGTTACCACCTCGCCGGCCTTCTCATCGATCAGCCTGCCGTACGTCTCAATCTGCTCGCCGATGTTTGTTATTTCTTCCTCTGTCAGGCTGATCCGCTCGTCAAGAACGGATTTTTTCGCCATATTCGACGACTGCTCGTATTTGAGCGAGTTGAGTTCGGACTGTATGGCCTGCTTCTTCTTGTCGAGCTCGCCCGCCTGTTTTTTCAGCGCGTCAATCTGCCCCTGTGTCGCGGCGGCGCCCGCCGTCTGCGTCAGAGAACTCACGACGCCGTAAATGATGGAAAACGCCATCAAAAGGGCGAGCACGATGGCGACTATCCGCGCGAAACGCTTGCTTTTCATACCACACCTCCAAGCTGGTGACACATGATACTAGACCTTCAAATATTTGCGTATTGCCATCAAGCTGCCTATTACGCCCACCGCGAAGCCTATGGCGGCGAACGCGGCTATCAGGGGTACGGACACGCTCTGAAATGGCAAGGCGGTTATGAACGAGACGCGCCCTCCGCCCGTCAGACGATCCGTTATCATCGTGTATACGAGCCACTGCGCTATAAAGGCCACGAGCGCGCCCGTGAGGCCGAGAATAAAGCCCTCGATGACGAACGGCCAGCGAATAAACGAGTTGGTGGCGCCCACCATCTTCATTATCGCTATCTCCTCCCGCCTCTCAAATGTGACGAGCCGTATCGTGTTCGACATGATGAACAGCGAAATGATGAACAGCACGACTGCCAACACGGCGGAAACGCCGGTGACTATATTGCGCATAGTCACAAGCCCCCGCGTGACGGCGAGATTGGAGTTTACCAGCACGATGCCCTGTATGGATGATATGGCGTTCTGTGTCGCGGCGGTGAGCTCGATATCTCGAACGTAAACGACGAATCTGTGTCGCAGCACATCCGCCCCTATGTTCTCAAACAGCGTCTTGTCCTCAAACTTGCCTATGAAGCTCTCCAACGCGTCCTCGCGGCTGATAAACACCGCCGATTCCACATTCGGCACGGCTCTGACCTGCGTCTCGAGCTGCCTTGCCTGTTCATCGGGCATGTTCTCGTCAACATATGCCAGTACGACGTTCTCATTTTCAAATTGCCCGATTATAGCCCCGACGTTCACCGCCAGCAGAGTAAAGCTGCCCATGATTAGCAGACATGCGACGATAGTGCACACGGACACAAACGACATAAGTCCGTGCGTCAAAATGCTCGTAATGCCTTCTTTTATGTAATAAGCCGCCCTATTGCTCTTCATAGTAGTCGTAGTATCCGTCCATTCCGTCGCTGATTATCCGGCCGCCGTCTATCGCTATGACGCGCTGTGACAGCCTGTCCACAAGTGTTTTTTCGTGCGTGACAACGAGAACGGTCGTGCCGAGCTCGTTTATCTTTTGCAGCAGAGTGAGCATTTCGAGACTTCGCGGCGGGTCGAGATTGCCCGTGGGCTCGTCGGCTATTATGAGACGCGGGTTGTTCACCAGCGCCCGGGCCACGGCGACGCGCTGCTGTTCGCCGCCGGACAGCTCCTGCGGGTACGACTTTGCCTTTCTGTCAAGCCCGACGAGCTCCAGCACATACGGCACGCGCTTTTTTATATCTCTGTTTCCGGCGCCGACGGCCCTCATAGCGAACGCGACGTTCTCGTACACATTCTTCTTGTCTATGAGCCGGAAGTCCTGAAAAATAACTCCTAGCGTCCGCCGCAGGTGCGGCATTTTACTCATTCTCATGCTGCTCAGGTTGAAGCCGTTTACCAACACCTCGCCGTCGGTCGGCGCGATCTCACCGGTGAGCAGACTGATTATTGTCGTCTTGCCCGAGCCGGACGGCCCCACGAGAAACGCGAACTCGCCGTCGTTAAGTGTGAAGCTAATCCCCTTGAGAGCCCTTGTCTCGTTCGCATACTCCTTAAAAACATCTTTCAACCGTACCATATCCCGTACTCCCGAATGATCCTTTCGTTTTAACCGGCCGGCCGGATGGTCAGCCGTTTCTGCTCGCCTGTGAATTGAGATATTTATTGACCATCAGCGCGACCTGAAAGACTATCGCTTGCTCGAACTCGCGCAGATCGAGACCAGTTATCCTCTTGATTTTTTCCAGTCTGTACACGAGTGTGTTCCTGTGTACGAACAGTCTGCGGGAGGTCTCCGACACGTTGAGGCTGTTCTCAAAAAACTTGTTGATCGTGTACAGCGTCTCGGCGTCGAGCGCCTCTATCGGATTTTTTTTGAAGACCTCGGACAGAAACATCTCGCACAGCGTCGTGGGCAGCTGATAGATCAGGCGCCCGATGCCGAGATTTTCGTAATAGATGACGGTCTTGTCCGTCTCGAAAACCTTGCCTATCTCAATGGATACAAGCGATTCCTTATACTTGTCCGCAAGCTCGCGCAGATTGCCCGCCGGCGTGCCGACGCCGATTATCGGTCGGATGTCGTACTCGTCGCGCACCTTGCGCTCAACGCCGGCAGCCAGCTTTTTGACGTACCTCGCGTCGGCGCTCGCGGGTATCTCCGTCACCACGGCGATGACCGTCTCGCCCATCGAAATGACAAATTCACGCTGCCTGTCCTGAAAGATGGTCTGCAAAAATTCGACCAGCGGGACGTCCGTCGCTGCGGACAGCCGTATGGCCATCACAAGTCTCGACGCGTCAATGTCAAACTGGAGCTCTCGCGCTCTGGAGAAGACCTCGCCCGGCAGGATGTTATCGGATAATATATTTTTAATGAACGCGTTCCTGTCGTGATTTTCCTCGTAGTAGTAGCGCGCCGACGAGATAGCGACGGCCGCCATGACGCAGATCGTCCTGGCCATGTCGTCCTCTCCGTCGGCAAACACCGCGTAGTCGTGTATCGCGCCGGGATTTCCGAGCAGCTTGAACGTGCGCCCGTCGCGTCTGGCTATTCTGTCGCCCGAGATGTCGTACATCACATGTACGGGCCCTATATTTGAGCCGACAAAATACAGATCGCTACTGGCGACGACCGAACCCTCCGCGTCCACCACGCCCACGATTCTGTTTGTAGCTTCCTTCATCTGTATTATGACGCTTTGAAATATTCTGCTCGACACGGCGCAAGCCCCCTTTACCCGAGTAATAATACAACATATAAAAGTTTTTTTCAACAGGATGCAGGAATAATTTCCGCCGCGCGGCGAATATGCTCCAATATGGGGATGGGCCCGTATCCGCGGAATATATTATCAGCGTCCGTCCGGGCGTCCGTCGGACGCCCGGACGGCGAAAGGGATGGTTACAGACATGTTTATGTATACAGCGAAATTCAACCGAAGGAAAGCGGTGGTCGCCGTGCTGATACTCGCCGCCGTGCTCTGCGCCGTTATCATCATAGCGGGCGGACGCAGCAGGGGAGGAGGCAGGGCGTTATCCCCTCCGCTGTCCGCAGTCGTGCGCAATAATAAGCAGCGCGTCGAATATCTGGAATCGCTCGGCTGGAGCGTTGACAAGGATGCCCTTGACGAACGGCAGGTGAAGATACCGGTAAAATTCTCCGATGTATACATAAGATACAACGCGCTTCAGTTGGCGCAGGGTTTTGACCTGACGCGCTACGGGGGACTGGACGCGACGCGCTACACATACAGGGTGAACAATTACCCCTCCTCTGACGAGAACGTCGTCGCGGACATAATCGTCTATAAGGATAAGGTGATAGCCGGTAACGTGCAGTCCTGCGCGCCCGACGGCTTTATGAACGGCCTCAGGCGGCGCACGTAGCGGGGCGCGCCGCCGGCTATATGTGCAGCGCCGCCTGGAAGCCTCCGTTTGTCGCGTGCGTGATTTTACCGGATTCCT
>JAISXU010000004.1 GCA_031270395.1 Oscillospiraceae bacterium | reverse complement strand
CGTGACCGCCGGACAGCGGGGCGCGGAGCTGACAGACTTTGAGGCGCTTAGGCGCGCGGGCGCCGTGGCGCTCTCCGACGACGGGATGCCGGTGATGAGCGCGCGCGTCATGCGCTCCGCGCTCATTTCGGCGCGCGAGTGCGGGATGTTCATCAGCAGCCACTGCGAGGACGCTGAGCTCGCCCGAGATTACGCCGTAAACGAGGGGCGCGTATCGGCGGAGCTCGGATTGCCGGGACGTCCGGCCTCCGCGGAGGAGATAATGGCGGCGCGCGACGTCCTGCTCGCGGCGGAGACGGGCGCGCGCGTACACATCGCGCACGTGTCGTCCGGCCGCACGGTCGAAATCATACGCCGGGCGAAGGCGGACGGCGTGCGTGTGACGGCTGAGACGTGTCCGCAGTATTTCACGCTGACCGAGGACGAGGTCATACGGCGCGGCGCGCTCGCGAGAGTGAATCCGCCTCTGCGCACGCCGCGCGACATCGAAGCGGTGATAGCGGGACTGCGCGACGGCACGCTCGACGCCGTCGCGACGGATCACGCGCCGCACTCCGCCGAGGAGAAAGCAAGGCCGCTCGCCGAAGCGCCTAGCGGGATGATCGGGCTGGAGACGTCGCTGGCCGTCACGCTGACGTCGCTGTACCACACGGGCCTTCTCACGCTTCTCGACATAGCGCGGCTCATGTCGCACGAACCGGCGCGGATACTCGGACTGCCGGCGCGCGGACTGTCCGACGGCGCGCCGGCGGACATCGTGCTTTTCGACCCCGGCGAGCGGTGGACTGTAGATCCGGAGCGCTTTCGCTCCAAGGCGCGCAACACCCCGTTTGCCAGGCACGAGCTGCGCGGCCGCGTAAAATATACGATCCGCGGCGGAAAAATTATTTTCGCCGACGGTGCGCAGGGGGCTTTATAATCATGTCGTTTGACAGACTTCAGGATAAGATAGACGCGCTGGGCAATCCCTCCGTGTGCGGGCTGGATCCGTTGCCGGAGCACATTCCGCCCGGCGTCATGCAAAGTCACATCGCCGAAAAGGGGGAGACGCCCGAGGCGGCGGCGGACGCGTATTTCGAGTTCAACAGGGGCCTCATAGACGCGCTGTATGACATTGTGCCCGCGGTGAAGCCGCAGTCCGCATTCTATGAGCTGCTTGGCCCGCGCGGCGCGGAGGCGCTGAAAAGGACGGCGGAGTACGCGCGCTCGCGCGGCATGTACGTCATCCTCGACGCGAAGCGCGGCGACATCGGTTCCACGGCACAGGCGTACAGCGAGGCGTATCTCGGCGCAGTGAGGATAGGCGCGAGCGAGTACGCGCCGTACAATTTCGACGCGATAACAGTAAACGCCTATCTGGGCTCGGACGGCGTAGTTCCGTTTTTGGAGACGGCAAACAGGAACGACAAAGCCGTTTTTGTCCTCGCGAAGACGTCAAATCCCTCGTCCGGAGAGCTTCAGGACATCGACATCGGCGGGGGAAGGCGCGTATACACGGCGGTCGGAGATATGGCGGCGGCGCTGTCCTCCGACAGCGTGGGGCGGCGCGGTTTTGGACGCGCCGGGATAGTCGCGGGCGCGACGTACCCCGCCGAGCTGCGAATTTTGCGCGAACGGCTCCCGCATACGTTTTTCCTCGTACCCGGCTACGGCGCGCAGGGCGGCGGCGCCGGCGACGTCGCGGGGGCGTTCCTGCGGGGCGGCGGCGCCATAGTCAACTCGTCGCGCGCGATCATATGCGCGTGGAAGAAGACCGGCGCGGGCGGCGCGGACTACGCTGAGGCGGCGCGGCGGGAGGCTTTGTGTATGCGCGGCGAGCTGCGCGCCGCCGTAATGGATTGACGGAGTTTTTTGCGGAGCTGCTCCGGTTGGACGGCGGCATCGTGCTGTTCGTGCAGGAGCACGTCAGGACAGGCGCGCTCGACGGCGTAATGGCGGCGCTCTCGCTTATAGGGAACGCCGGGGTGGCGTGGCTCCTGCTGGGCGCCGCGCTGACGGC
The DNA here is from genome assembly GCA_031270395.1 of Oscillospiraceae bacterium. GTDB lineage: Bacteria > Bacillota > Clostridia > Oscillospirales > Oscillospiraceae > JAISBX01. The sequence goes on along the minus strand of JAISXU010000004.1, from coordinate 21,579 downwards.
GCGCGAAAAGTACAGGCGGCGCGGCCTGGCGCTGTTTGCCTGCCTGACTGTATGTTTTATAATAAATAATCTCATCATAAAAAACGCCGTCGCGCGTCCGAGACCGTTCGAGGTCGTCGAGGGGCTGCGGATACTCATAAGCGCGCCGGGCGATTACTCGTTTCCGTCGGGACACGCCGCGTCGGGCTTTGCCGCCGCCTACTCCATATCGCGGACGCTGAGCCGCCGCGCGGCGATATGCGCGTTCGTCCTCGCGTCGCTCATAGCGCTCTCGCGCGTGTACGTCGGCGTACACTACCCGAGCGACGTCGTGGCGGGCGCGATTCTGGGGACGCTGTGCGCGGCGGCCGTACTGGCCGCGCTCAAATCGTTCAAGCTACGGCCGTTGCAAACGAAGTGATTCTAAAATAATAGTTGCGTGGGTTTGACTTTTGATGTATACTACTGCGCAGTGCCGATGCCTTAAAGCGGGATTTGGCCCGCGATGTGTAGGAGGATAGAGAGCGTGAACGTTAGAAGCTGTGAAAAAAAAGAAAAGAGCGTGACCGAGATAGCCATAGAGGTGGCGGCGGAGGAGTTCGACGCCGCGGTTGACGAGGCGTACAGGAAAAACAGGAACAAGATCTCGGTGCCGGGCTTCCGAAAGGGTAAAGCGCCGCGCAAGCTCATCGAGCGCCTTTACGGCGCGGACATTTTCCGGGACGAGGCGGTTGAAAACATATCGCCGAAGGCGTATTCTTTCGGCATTGACGAGTGTAAGCTCAGGGCTGTCGACTACCCTAAGCTCCTCAGCGCGGATGCCGGGGAGGATAAGTCGGTAGTGTTCGTCTTTTCCGTCCCTGTTTTTCCCGAGGTCAAGCTGGGCAAGTATAAGGGCGTGGAGGCGGTAAAGCCCGAGGCGGAGGTTCCCGAATCGGCCGTTGACAGCGAGCTCGCCGGTACGCGTCTGCGAAACGCGCGCATTGAGACGGCGACGCGGCCGGCCATAGGCGGCGATTCGGCGTATATAGACTACGAGGGCTCCGTTGACGGCGTGCCCTTCGAGGGCGGCAAGGGCGAAAATTACGAGCTCGTGCTGGGCTCTGGCTCCTTTATTCCCGGCTTTGAGCAGCAGGTTCAGGGTATGCGCACGGGTGAGGAGCGCGATATAAACGTCACGTTCCCAAAGGATTACAAGGCGGAGGAGCTTGCGGGCAAGGACGCAGTATTCAAGGTGAAGCTGCGCGACCTCAAGGAGAAGATATTGCCGGAGCTCGACGACGAATTCGCAAAGGACGTGTCCGAGTTCGATACTCTGGAGGAGTACAAGAACAGCATTCGCGAGAAGCTCAGACTCCAGAAGGTGAGCGAGGTCGACGCGGAATTTGAGCGCGCCGTGCTCGACAAGATAGTGGAGGGCACGGAGTGCGACATGCCTGACGCGATGATCGAGCAGTATATAGACGCCGCCGTGAGCAATTATTCGCAGCAGCTTGCGCAGTACGGCATGGAGCTTGGCATGTATCTGAACATGTCCGGTTCCACGATGGAGAGTCTGCGTGAGAGTATGCGTCCCAATGCCGAGCGTCAGGCGTATTATTCGGTGGTGATTGACGAGGCTGCGCGTCTGGAAAGCGTGGAAGTGACGGACGAGGAGATAGAGGCGGCGTACGCTGACCGAGCGGAGCGGTATGGCGCGGAAATCGAGGATATCAAGAGCGGAGAGTCGGAGGAGTCGGTCAGGCAGGACCTCATCACGCGAAAGACACTTAAAATTATAACGGAGAGCGCCATCGCGCTCCCCGCCCCGCCAAAGGACGAGACACCGCCCGACGCCGGGGACGGAGCGGAACAGGACGGCGCTAAAGCGGACGCCCCGGACGCCGCGGCGAAAAGCGCGGGCAAGAAGAAGCCCGCCGCGTCCGGCGGCGAGGCAAAGCCCAAGAGCGCCCGCAAGCCGAGAGCGGCGAAAGCGGCCCCGACCGACGGCGCCGGCGCGACGGACAAAGCCTCCGGCGAGACAGACAAGGTTCCCGGCGAGGCGGACAAAGCCTCCGGCGAGACAGACAAGGCTCCCGGCGAGGCGGATAAGGCCTCCGGCAAGACAGCCAAGACCTCCGGCGAGGCGGAGAAAGCTTCCGGCGGAGCGGCGGCTAAGAAAACGGGCGGCAGATCCAAAAGCGCCGCCAAGAAACCCGCGGTTGTGGATACCGCGGAGGATAAACAGTAGGAGTGACACTTGATTATGATGGATAAGAGAATGAGCCTTGTACCGTACGTCGTTGAACAGACGTCGCGCGGGGAGCGGTCCTATGATATTTTTTCACGGCTGCTCAACGACAGGATCGTATTTCTGGGCGAGGAGGTCAATGACACGACGGCGAGTCTCGTCGTCGCGCAGCTTCTGTTTCTTGAGGCGCAGGACCCCGACAAGGATATACAGTTCTATATAAACAGTCCCGGAGGCTCGGTTACGGCGGGACTGGCGATATACGACACAATGCAGTATATCACGGCCGACGTGTCCACGATATGTATCGGCATGGCGGCCAGCATGGGCGCGTTTTTGCTCTCGTCGGGTGCAAAGGGCAAGAGGATAGCGCTTCCGAACGCCGAGGTCATGGTACACCAGCCCACGGGCGGCTTCAGAGGGCAGGCGACGGACATCCAGATACACGCCGAGAACATTCTGCGCACAAAGGAGCGGCTCAACAAGATACTCGCGGAAAACACAGGCAAGCCGATAGAGGTCGTCCGCGACGCGTGCGAGAGGGACAATTTCATGACCGCCGAGGAAGCCCGTGAGTTCGGACTTATCGACACGGTGATTTTTAAGCGATAGGGGTATTTCAGGGATGCCAAAGGACAACAGCAAGTCGATCAGATGCAGCTTCTGCGGGAAGCCGGAGGAACAGGTAGGACGCATCATCGCGGGGATCGGGGGGACGTTCATATGCGAGGAGTGCGTAGCGCAGTGCGCCTATACGCTCGGCGCGGAGTTGTCGCCGCACATGCCCGCGAGCTATCACGCGTCCGCCGGAGATCACGGCGTCCGTCTTCCCAAGCCCAAGGATATACGCGCGATACTCGACGAATATATAATCGGACAGGACAGCGCGAAAATAGCGCTGTCCGTGGCGGTGTACAACCACTACAAGCGCATAACCTTCGGAAGCGACGTGGAGCTCCAAAAGAGCAACATCCTCATCGCCGGGCCGACGGGCTGCGGCAAGACGCTTTTCGCGCAGACGCTGGCGCGTATTTTGCACGTGCCGTTTGCCATAGCCGACGCGACGACGCTCACAGAGGCCGGTTATGTGGGCGACGACGTGGAGAATATACTGCTGCGGCTCTTACAGGCGGCGGACTTTGAAGTTGAGCTCGCCCAGCGCGGCATCATCTATATAGACGAGATAGACAAGATAGCGCGCAAGAGCGAGAACGTATCGATAACCCGCGACGTATCGGGAGAGGGCGTACAGCAGGCTCTCCTGAAAATACTAGAGGGCTCCATAGCGAACGTGCCTCCGCAGGGCGGAAGAAAGCACCCGCATCAGGAGTTTATCAGTATCGACACGACGAATATACTGTTCATATGCGGGGGCGCGTTCGACGGTCTTGACAAGATAATCGAAAACCGCATGGACAAGAGGACGATAGGCTTTGGGGCAAAAATACCGCGCAAGAGCGAGCGCGACGTGGGCGAGATATTTTCCCACGTGCAGCCGCACGACCTACTCAAATACGGTCTTATACCGGAGCTTGTGGGGCGTATGCCGGTCATTACGACGCTCCAGTCCCTCTCGCGCGACGACCTGCTGCGCATATTGACGGAGCCGAGAAACGCGCTCACAAAGCAGTACGTCCAGCTCATGAAATACGACAATATCAACCTCGAATTCATGGCGGACGCGCTGGAGGCGATTGCGGATCGCGCGATTGAGATGGATATGGGGGCGCGCGGTCTGCGGGGGATAATGGAGAACGTCATGATGGAGACCATGTACGAGGCGCCGTCCGACAGCAAGATAGATAAGATAGTCATAACGGGCGAATGTGTGAGCGGCGCGAAGCCGCCCATGCTCGTGCGCCGCCCAAAGCCGCAGATCGACCCGGACGCGCTGCCTGCGAGCTGATGCGTTAGGAGACTGTTTTGGAAGACGAAGTATACGAGCTCCTGCCAATGCTGGCGCTGCGAGCGATGACGGTGTTTCCGAACATGCTGCTGAACTTCGACGTCGAACGGCATAAATCGACGGCGGCCGTGGACGCGGCAAACGAGGGAGACCGGAAGATATTCATCGTTGGGCAAAAGGACATATCAAAGGAAGCCCCCGAGGCCGGGGATATGTATCAGACGGGAACGGTCTGCCACGTAAAGCAGCTTCTGCGGCTGCCCGGCGGCGGCATAAAGGTTCTCGTCGAGGGCAAATACAGGGCGCGCCTCGAGCAAATAATAGGCGAGCGGAAATATTATTACGTGAAGGTACGCCCGCTGCTGGACGACGACGAGCGGCCGGGCGCGACGGCGCGCGTAGAGGCGCTTACGCGCAAGGCGGTCGGGCTTTTTGATACGTACGGAGCGATGTCCGGGCATCTCGGCAGGGAGATAGTGCTCACCGCGTTCGGTATGACCGACCCCGGAGGGCTCGCCGATTTCATCGCACAAAACACGTTTTTGAAGCCTGAGAAGAAGCAACTCATACTCGAAACGCTAAGACCGGTAAAGCGCATGGAGCTCATATGCGATCTGCTCGCGCGAGAGATCGAGGTGCTGGGGATCGAGCGGCAGCTCGGCGAAAAGCTGAGGGGGCGCATAGAGGGGCAGCACAGGGAGTACGTGCTGCGCGAGCAGATGCGTCTGATACAAAACGAGCTCGGCGCCGAGGAGCAGCAGGAGGGGGCATCGTCCGAGGACTACAGAGAGAAAATATACGCGGCAAAGCTGGAGCCCGAGATAGAAAAAAAGCTGCTCCGCGAGGCAGACAGGCTCGACAAGCTGCATTTCGGCTCGCCGGAGGCCACGGTGCTGAACACATATCTGGATACGTGCCTTGAGCTGCCGTGGAACAGGCGGACGAACGAGCGGCTGGACGTCGCGGCCGCGCGCAAAATTCTCGACAAGGACCATTTCGGTCTGGAAAAGGTCAAGGAGCGCCTGCTCGAGTTTCTGGCGGTGAGACAGCTCACGCCTAAGCTCAAGGGGCCGATAATATGTCTCGTCGGGCCGCCGGGCGTCGGGAAGACATCGGTAGCCATAAGCATGGCGCGCGCGCTGGGCAGGAAGCTCACGCGGCTGTCGCTGGGCGGCGTACACGACGAGGCGGAGATACGCGGCCACAGAAAGACGTATATAGGCTCGATGCCCGGGCGGATAATAAGCGCGATCAATCAGGCGCAGAGCAAAAATCCGCTCCTGCTGCTTGACGAGATAGACAAGCTCGGAAACGACTACAGGGGCGATCCGGCGTCCGCGCTGCTCGAGGCGCTCGACCCGGAGCAGAACCACGCGTTTCGCGACCACTATCTGGAGCTGCCGTTCGACCTGTCGGAGGTCATGTTCGTGACGACGGCGAATACAAGCTCCACCATACCCAAGCCGCTTCTGGACAGGATGGAGGTCATAGAGCTGTCGAGCTATACCGATATGGAAAAACTGGAGATAGCCAAACGCCATCTGATACCCAAGCAGAGGGCGCGGCACGGGCTTAACGGACGTCAGATAAGATTTGACGACGGCGCGGTGCTGGGGATGATAACGGGCTACACGCGCGAGGCGGGCGTACGGCTGCTGGAGCGCGAGATAGCCTCGGCGTGCCGGAAGACGGCGACCGGGATAGTGTCCGGGCGGTATGAAAAATTGACGGTCAGAGCGGGCGCGCTGGACGAGCTTCTGGGTGTGCATAAGTATCAGCCCGAGGCTCTCGCCAAGAGCGACGAGGTCGGACTCGTGAAGGGTCTGGCGTGGACGGCCGCGGGCGGCGTGACGCTCGACGTCGAGGTGAACGTGGTGCCCGGCACGGGCAAGCTGGAGCTCACGGGAAATCTCGGCGACGTGATGAAGGAGTCGGCAAAGGCGGCGGTGTCGTACATTCGCAGCAGGGCCGACAAGCTGGGCATAGAGGGCAATTTCTATAAGGAGAAGGATATACATATACATTTTCCCGAGGGCGCCGTCCAGAAGGACGGCCCTTCGGCCGGCGTCGCGATGGCTGTGGCGGCGATATCCGCGCTGACGGGCGCTACTGTGAGGCGCGATCTCGCCATGACGGGCGAGATAACGCTGCGCGGGCGCGTGTTGCGTATCGGCGGCCTGAAGGAGAAGACGATGGCGGCGATGCGGGCGGGCGTAAAGACGGTGATCATACCGCTGGAGAACGAGGCGGACATAGAGGAGATAGACCCGACTGTGCGCGCGGCGCTCGACTTTATAACGACCGACCATATAGACGGCATACTCGACGTGGCGCTCAATTTCCCGGAGGCGCGTCGGGCGCCGGACGACGGCGGCGCGCTGCACATGGTGTTGGGCGGCGCGGGAGAGCGCGCGGACAGCGGAACCGGCATACGCCAATAGCCGGATGTCTTTTTGTATTAAAAACTGCGAGTTTGTGAAGACCGCGGCGGACTCGGCGGGCTTTATATCGGACGGGCGGCCGCAGATAGTGTTTTCAGGCAGATCGAACGTGGGGAAATCCTCGGTAATAAACAGTCTTGTCCGCCGCAAAAATCTCGCGCGGTCGAGCTCGTCTCCGGGCAAGACGACGAACGTCAATTATTTCCTGATCGACGGCAAGGTCTATTTCGTCGACCTGCCGGGTTACGGCTACGCGCGAGCGCCCGACCATGAGCGCAGACGGTGGGGGAGCCTGATGGAGTCGTTTTTTGCCCGCCCGGAGCGGATAACTCTGGGAATAATGCTCGTGGATATGCGGCACACTCCCACGCGGGACGACGAGACGATGGCGGAGTGGTTCAAGCGCTCCGGGCGCCCGTTCGCCGTAGTCGCGAACAAGTCGGATAAGGTGAAGCGCGCGCAGACGGACGAGCGCCTCGCGGATATACGCGGTACGCTCGCGCTCGGAGACGGCGCGCGCGTAATGGAGTTTTCAGCCGAAAAGGGCGTGAACAGGGACGCGCTCACGGCGGTTATAGGGGAGTATATCCAGTGATGCAACTGAGCAGAATATTCAGCGCGAACGGGCTGCGCGAGGCGGCGGGCAGGATAATACCGATACTGATATGTATAACCTTCCACGAGCTGGCGCACGGCTTCGCCGCCTACAAGCTGGGAGACCGCACGGCGAAGAATATGGGGAGGCTGTCGCTCAACCCGATACGCCATATCGACCCGATAGGCTGTCTGATGATGCTGCTGACGGGCTTCGGCTGGGCAAAGCCCGTACCCGTGAATATGGGCGCTTTCAGAGACCCCAAAAAGGGCATGGCAATAACGGCGCTGGCGGGTCCCGCGTCGAATATAATACTGGCGGCGCCGGTACTGTTTATATATGGCGCGCTCATATCGTTTCCGGCGTTGTACGGCACGGCGTTCGGCAGGTTTATCGTCGATACCGTGGGGAATACCGCCTATATCAGCGTCGCTCTCGCGGTGTTCAATCTCATACCCATCCCGCCGCTCGACGGCTCTAAGGTGCTGTTCGCGCTGGCGTCCGACAGGCTGTATATTAAGCTCATGCGCTACGAGAGATACGGTATGATACTGCTCGTGGTCGTCATGTATATGGGTATTCTGTCCGGCCCTCTGCAGAGCGTGTCAAGCACGCTGTTTGGCTGGCTGTTCAAAATCGCCGAGGCGGCCAACTTCATATTCGGCCGCTTTTTGACCGCGGGGTAGGGGAGATGGACGATCCCGTATTCAGGCTCGCCGGAGTGGTGAAGTCGAAGGACGAGTCCGGCGATTTCGAGGGGCCGCTGACGCTCATATTGCAGCTTTTGAGCCGGAACAAGATCGAGATACAGGATATAAGCATATCGCTTATTCTGGAGCAATATCTGGAGTATCTCGGCGCCATGGCCGAAATGGACCTCCATATAGCGAGCGAATTTGTCGCGATGGCGTCGCATCTGGCGTATATCAAGACGAGGATGCTGCTCACGGACAGGGAGGAGATTTCGGAGCTCGAAAGCCTCATTTCGACGCTGGAGGGGATGCGCGGCAGGGACGCGTACGCGCGCATAAAGGCCGTGACCCCGGTTTTGGGGGATATGTACTTCAGCGGGGCGGGGCTCATAGTGAAGCCGCCGGAGGTCATACCGGCCGACGGCGAATACAAGTACAGCCACGAGCGCACAGACCTTCTTGCGGCGCTCGGGCGCATACGCGAGCGCGGCGCGTTGAAATTCAGAGCGCAAAACAGGAGGCCAATAGCGTACCCGGAGCGCATCGCCTATCCGGTGGACGAAAAAATAGCCGAGGTCGTGGAAACGCTGCAGCGCGGCGGCGTCATGCGCGTGGCGGCGCTGTTCGCGAGCAGCCGGGGCCGCTCCGAGACTGTCGCCACCTTCATCGCGCTTCTGGAGCTGTGTAAGCTCGGCAGGCTGTTTCTCGCGGGTGAGGGGCGCGATATGACCGTCAATCTGATCGAAGCCGCGTGAGTGGTAATTATTAATTCGCACGATGTGTCGTGCCGAATTAATAGCGCGCATATGTTTCGGTTGCCGCCATAGGCGGCGAGAAACATGCGCTATGAGCGAGAAAAGTCCCGAGCGGCTTTGCCGTAAGGATAAGACTTTTCGAGCGGATTAGTATATCGCAGTATGTGAGGCAAAAATGGAGATAAGGGACATTGAAAGCGCGATCGAGGGAATACTGTTTGCGTCGGGCGAGCCCGTGAAAATAGGGAGGCTTGCGTCGGTGATCGGCGTCGAGCCGTCGCTGATAGCGGACGTGTCCGCCCGGATGAGCGACGGGTACAGCTTTGAAAGACGCGGGCTTCGGCTTGTGCGGCTCGAAGATTCGCTGCAGCTCTGCTCGTCGCCGGAACTCTCGGACATCATACGTCTCGCGCTCGAGTCGGGCAGACAGCCTCGCCTGTCGCAGGCCGCGCTGGAGGTGTTGGCGGTCGTGGCGTATTTTCAACCCGTGACGAGGGCGTATATCGAGCAGGTGCGCGGAGTTGACAGCTCGTACACGGTATCCGTCCTGCATAACCGCGGGCTTATAGAGCCCGTGGGCAGATTGGAGGCGCCCGGCAGACCGGCGACCTACGGCACCACGGCGGCCTTTTTGCGCACGTTCGGCGTAACGTCCGTCGACGAGCTCCCGGAGCTGCCGGATACGGAGGAGGACGGCGAACAGCTCGGTATTCTGGAGGCTATCGGCGCGCTGAAGGCGAGCGCCGGCGACGATGCGCCGCCGCAGGACGGTGAGACGGCGTGACGGGGCTGGCTATCGCGCTGGCGCTGCTGCTTGCGGCGGCGCTTACGCGCTTGGGCGTCTCGGCGAGATACGACGCGGAAGGACTCACGATTGACGCCCGCGGGGGATTTATCCGCTTCAGACCCTCCCCCCGCGCGCGCCGCGCCGTGCGGCCGGGGCGGCGCGCGCGGGACGGGGCGAAAAAAAAACGCCGCCGCGCGCGGCGGGAACGCGAGGGGCCGGGCGGCCCCGTCGAGCTGACGGAGACGGCGCGGGCGGCGCTGACGGCGCTATCCCGTCTCCGGCGCAAGCTGCTTATCAAGCGGCTCATAGTGCGTTACAGCGCGCCGGGCGCCGCAGACCCAGCCGCGGCGGCCGTCATGTACGGGAGGATGTCGGCCGGAGCGGGGGCGCTGCTGCCGCTCATCGACGGGGCGTTCCGCGTCAGGGAGCGCGATATAGCGGCGGGCGTGGATTTTACCTCGGACAAGCCGCGAATATTCGTGAGCGCGGCGATCTCTATCGCCGTCTGGGAGGCGGTTTACACGGCGTGGGCGTTGCTGCCCGCAATAGCGAAGCCTGCGTCGGAGAGACGCAAGCGGTATAACATCAAAGGAGAGCGGACGTAAATGGAAAAGAATCCAATAGGCGAGATAATGGAGACCTCGATGCAGAAGATCAGGGAGATCGTGGACGCGAACACCATAATCGGACAGGAGATCACAACGCAGGACGGCATCACCATAATTCCTGTATCTAAGGTGACGCTTGGCTTCGGGACGGGGGGCTCCGACTTTCAGGGAAAGAATCCCGCTCCGGGCAAGCCGAGCTCGTTTGGCGGCGGTTCGGCGGCGGGCGTGAACATCATTCCCGTGGCGTTTCTGGTGATACGCGACGGCAATGTGAGACTTCTCAGCGTTCTGCCGCCCGCGTCTACGACCGTTGACAGGCTTATCGAGATAGTTCCGGAGCTTATCGACAAGGTCAGAGAGCTGATAAGGGGCGGGAACGACGGGGACTAAGGAGCTCGAGGACTCCGCCGGACGCGACGGCGGCGAGCGGCTGCAAAAGATACTGTCCCGGTGCGGGGTGGCCTCGCGCAGGGCGGCGGAGCGGATGATACTGGACGGCAGAGTCACGGTAAACGGCGTGACGGCGGCTCTCGGGCAGAGGGCGGACATGCGGCGCGACGCGATAGCCGTGGACGGTGCGCCGCTGCCCGACGCGGGCGGACGCGTGTACATCATGCTCAATAAGCCGCGCGGATACGTCACCTCAATGAGCGACGACAGGGGCAGGCGCACCGTCGTGCAACTCACGCGCGGCGCGGGGACGCGGGTGTATCCGGTGGGCAGGCTCGATATGGACTCCGAGGGGCTGCTACTGATGACGAACGACGGTGATTTCGCGCTGCGCGTCGCGCATCCGTCGAGCATGAAGGAAAAGGTGTACCATATCGAGGTTACGGGCGACGCGCGCGCGGCGCCCGACATGCTGGCCCGGCCGATGGAAATCAACGGGCGATTGATAACTGCGGCGCGTGTCGAGACGCTCCGGGCGGACGCCGGGGGCGGACTGCTCGCCGTGACCATACGCGAGGGGCGCAACAGGCAGCTGCGGAGGATGTGCGGCCTGTGCGGCCTTGCCGTAGTCTCGCTGAGGCGCGTCGCGATAGGCGGCGTCGAGCTGGGAGCTCTGTCGGCAGGGGAGTGGAGGCATTTGACGGCCGGGGAGCTTCGGCGGTTAAATTCACTTGACGCCGTGTGACGGCGGCGCGCCTTGACCCATGCCCAAAGCGCCGCCGGTTTGCAAGTAAACCCCCCGCCTGTGAGAGCGCTCTCACAGGCGGGGGGTTCGGGTTTGCCGGATATGGTGGACGATAACGGACTTGAACCGCTGACCCTCCGCACGTCAAGCGGATGCTCTACCAACTGAGCTAATCGTCCCCGCCAGTGATGTATTATAGAGCAAAAAATATAGTGTGTCAACAACATTATCACGGAATGTGAAACACAATATGTCACTATTTACAAATATCACGCCATGATATTTGTAAATATGTGCAAAACAGACAATGATGTTAGAACAAAAGAATGATATACTTAATAAATATTTTTACCGGCAAGGCGCTTGACGCGCCGACGGATTATGATTATTAAAAAACGGCGGGGGATTTATGAACTTATCACGAAAATGGCTGGCTGATTTTACGGATATACGCGCCACGTCGGCGGAGTACGCGGAGGCGATGACGATGTCCGGCTCGAAGGTAGAACTGACGCGGGAGCCTTCCGCCGAGATCAAGAACGTCGTCGTCGGACGCGTTATCTCTACCGCGCGCCACCCGGATTCAGACCACATGTGGATTTGCATGATGGACGTCGGGCGGGCGGAGCCGGCGCAGATCGTCACGGGGGCGCAGAACGTGCGCGAGGGGGACTTTGTGCCCGTCGCGCTGCACAAATCGCTGCTGCCCGGCGGCAAGAAGATAGAAAAGGGCAAGCTGCGCGGCGTGAAAAGCGAGGGTATGCTCTGCTCGCTCGCCGAACTCGAGCTCGATACGCACGACTTCCCCGGCGCGGAGGAAGACGGCATACTCATACTCACGGAGACGGACGATCTTGTCCCCGGCGGCGATATACGCCCCGTCATAGGCGCGGACGACTCAATCGTGGAATTCGAGATAACGAATAACCGCCCCGACTGCCTCTCCGTAATAGGTCTCGCGCGGGAGAGCGCCGCGACGTTCGGGACGGAGCTGCGCGTGCCGGAGCCGTCGGTAAAGGGCGGCGGCGGCGATATAAGCAAGCTGCTGTCCGTAGAGGTTCAAGAGCCGGAGCTGTGCCCGCGCTACACGGGCGCGATGGTAAAGAACATCAGGATAGCGCCGTCGCCCAAGTGGATGCGCCGGCGTCTGCGCGCCTCCGGAGTGCGCCCTATAAACAACATCGTCGATATTACGAACTACGTCATGCTCGAATACGGTCAGCCAATGCACGCCTTTGACTACGCCTGTCTCGACGGCGGCAAAATCATCGTGCGCCGCGCGCGCGAGGGGGAGCGCGTGAACACGCTCGACGGGACGCCGCGCGCCCTGACGTCCGATATGCTCGTCATCGCCGACGCTCATAAGCCCGTCGGCGTCGCGGGAGTCATGGGCGGCGAGAACAGCGAAATCACGGAGAGTACGGAATACGCCGTGTTCGAGTCGGCCAATTTCGACGGCGTATCCATACGCCGCACGGCCTCGGCTCTCGGTATGCGCACGGACGCCTCCGGGCGGTACGAGAAGGGTCTCGATATCAACAATACGCTCCCCGCCATTCGGAGGGCTTGCGAGCTCGTGGAGCTGCTGGGCGCGGGCGAGGTGCTCGACGGGATGATCGACATACGCGCGCGCGAATACGTCCCCCGCTCGTTGGCGCTGGCGCCGGATAAGATAAACGCGCTGCTCGGCACGGATATACCGCATGGCGATATGGCGGCAATCCTGGAGAAAATCGGATGCCGGGTGGACGGCGATACCGTGTCCGTCCCGTCGTGGCGCGGAGATATAGAGCACACGGCGGATCTCGCGGAGGAGGTCGCGCGCTTTTACGGGTACGACAAGATTGCGCCGACGCTGTTTGAGGGCGCGGCGGCGCCGGGCGGCCTCACCGACAGGCAGGCGATACTGCTGGAGGCGGGCGGATTGCTGCGCGGTATGGGGTATTACGAGATATACACTTATTCCTTCATAGGCCATTCCGACTACGACAGTATACGTCTGCCGTCCGACGCGCCGGAACGCCGGTGCGTGACGATACTCAACCCGCTCGGCGAGGACCGGGCCGTCATGCGCACGACGCCCCTGCCGTCCATGCTGGAGGAACTGCGGCGCAACAGAACGGCGCGCATTATAGACGCGCGGCTGTACGAGGCGGCGCGCGTATATATCCCGGCACGGGACGGCGAGCTGCCCGACGAGCGGATCACGCTGACGCTCGGCGCGTTCGGGAACGTCGATTTTTACGCGATCAAGGGCGCCGTCGAAGCGCTTCTGCGCGAGCTGCGCGTCCCGGACGCGGAATTTCACGCGTGGGAGGACGCGCCGTCGTTCCATCCCGGGAGATGCGCCGGCGTATTTGTAAATGGCGAGAGGATCGGAGTCGTCGGGCAGCTGCACCCGTCCGTCACAAAAAATTATGACCTTCCGGCATCATACGCCGCCATGCTCGATTTTGATTGTGTGCTCAGACTCCGCGCGGACGAATCCGGGTACGTCCCGCTCCCCAGATTTCCCGCCGTGGAGCGCGATGTCGCCGTCGTCTGTGACGACGGCGTGACCGCGGCCGAGCTCACGGCTGCCATAAAGCGCGGCGGCGGCGAGTTTTTACGTGAAACCGAGCTGTTTGATATATACACCGGCGCGCCGATCCCCGTAGGTAAAAAGAGCGCCGCGTTCTCGCTGCGTTTCCGCTCCGACGAGGGCACGCTTACCGACGAGTGCGCGGATAACGCCGTGCGCGATATTCTGTCCCTGCTTGAGAGCGAGCTCGGCGCCTTTATACGCTAGACGGCGGGGGAGGGAGCACACGGGGCGTCAGCCCCGGGAAAAACGCGCGGCGGCACGAGCGCGGAAACGGTTTACCGTTCCGTCGTCCGGGCCGCCGCGTTTTGAGTGCGTCCGGTTGATGCGCCCGCCCTATGACTCACATTCACATCTGCCCGGACTTCTGTCCGGAGCGTCGGCGGGAAAGAAATCGTCCACGGGGAAGTGAATTTTCGAGAATAGCGCGCACGGGTCGTCTTCGCCCGCGGGCACGCCCTCCTTGCTCGGCATACAGTAATCAAAGGTCGGGATGAGAAGCTGCGTGTCCCGCTCTATGTAGACTATTGAGAACTGACCGAGCGTCACATAGACGCGGCGCTGTGAATTGCTGAAGTTCAGGTCGCCGGGGATCATATCGGTGACGCAGTCCGGTATATTGACGATGCACTGGTCATACCGGCATTCGCAGACGTCGACCATCTTCATGCCGAGCACTATCGGATCCACCGCCTCCACGACGACTGTCGGCAGACGCGAACACTCGGACGCGCATCCCGCGCCGAGGGCTGTCTTTGACGTAAACACCCGTACGGTGCTCTCGCTGCCAAACAGCACGACGCGCTTGTCAAATACCGCCAGTCCCGTTATCTCAACGGGCTTGCACGCGGATGTGAGCGCGTCCCCCTTGACAAGGTAGTAGTAGCGAATATCGACGGTGTAGTAGCCCTTATTAAACGAGACGCTCTCCACGTTTATGTCGATATTGAGCAGCCGCGCCGTCTTAGGACGCACATTTACGGCGCCCTCCACTACGGACTGCGATTCGATGGTCAGGTAAAGCCGGAGATCCTCGATACAATCCTTGTCTCTTATTGAATCAAAAATCTTGTTCGTATGCACACAGACGGCTTCCTTAATACCGGCGCCGCCGCAGACCGGACCCGGAGTGATCTTTTCAGACATTTGCTCTCCCCCTCAATTAGAGATTGACAGCCGGACGTTTCCTGATAACTCCCTATTCGGCGCAGCGCCGGCGGCTGTCTCATAACACATAATATGCTCACCGGGGGGAGTGTGTGCGGCGGCGCGGCCGCGCCTTTTTACCGGCCGGCATACCCGCGAGGAGCTTCGCGTCGAGCTGCGCCCTCCGCCCGTACTCGCCGGCCAATCTCGTCAGCCTGTCCGAAATCTCCGCGCGGTTCTCCGAGACGCCCCGCGCCAAACCGAGCGCCCGCGGCGCGTCGAATTCCTCCGGGACGCCGAGACTCGGAAGCCCGAGCGTCTCAAGATAAGCGCGGAGCTTGGGATCCACGTCGATACCGAGAGAAGGCGTCCCCGTCCGCGCCGCGAAAATCAGCGTATGCAGCCTCATGGACACAGCAAATTCGGCCTCTCCGATGATCCCGAAATACTCTCTCAGCGTTAGCTCACCAGTCGGGGCGACCGTCCGGCGGCTCATTTTCTCCGCCAATGCGCGGCAGACCGCCGCGTCGCCGGACGGGTGCATCGGAAGGAGGAGGACGTCAAAGCCCAGATCGGATGTCACCATGTCGCCGAAACGCGCGAGCTCCGATATAAAGCCGTCGTCCGCGCCCCATTTCCGCGCGGAGATGACGACAAACGGCCGCTGCCCGTCGAGTCCGAGCGATTTCAAAATCTCCCGCCGCTCGCCGGCGTCGGGGACGGCCAGGGTAAATACGGGGTCGCTCGTGACGGTGATGTCCTCCCGCGTGACGCCCATCGAGACGAGCTCCGCGCGCGAGTGCGCGTCGCGGAGCGTGACTATATCGGCTGATTCAACGGCGCGTCTCACGCGGCGCCTGTTCTTCTCGCGCGTGACGGGCCCTATGCCGTTTGAGTATATCATGACGCGGCGCCGCAGCGCGCGCGCGAGGGAGAGGACGGCCAGATAATACAGGAGTGACCGTGTGGACGTATAGTCCTGTAGCAGACTGCCGCCTCCAAAGACGAGCGCGTCGCACCGCCTCAGCGCGCGGAATACGCATACCGGATTAAAGCGGTTGACGGCTGCGCAGCCGTAGCGCTCGCGCGTCGCCCGCGGGTTTTTTGAAAGCACTGTAATTTCAGTGTTCGCCCACGCGCCGGTGATCGAGGCGTACACCGCCTGCATTATCGCGTCGTCTCCGGCGTTCCCGAAGCCGTAGTAGCCGCTCATCACCACGCGCCGCGGGGTGTCGAGAGCGGCGTATACCCGCTGCGCGTCGTCCGCCATCCTCGCGACGGAATAGCTTGACGATACCAGCTCACGCCCGAACGCTCCGAGGCGCGCGGCGCGGGCGTCGAATCCCGGAGTCCCGAAATCGCGGAAAAATTCCGCTATATCCTCTCCCAGCCGCTCAGCGGACGTCTCCCGGTATCCGCGGCACGCGAAATTCGTCGCCACCGCGCGTTCGAGAGTATCCTCCGCGAGCACGCCCAAATACCCCTCGCTTCCGGCGAGGACGACGGGTTTCCCGCAGGCGGCGGCCTCCAGAGCGGCGCGCGAAACTCCGACAAAAAGGTCGCAGGCCGCCAAAAATCCGTTTATATCCGTGCGCGCGCCGGTGAGAGTGACGACCTCGCGTCCGCTCTCCGCGTTCACGCGGGCCGCCGTCTCGCGAAATTCGTATTCGGCGTCCCCGCCGCCGACAATGACGACGCGCAGCTCCGGAATGGCGCGCGCGAGTCCGGGCGCCGCCTCGATAAGCGCGCGCACGGCGGCTGCCGGGTCGGAGTGCGTTTTATCCAGGCGCGAGACGTTGACTATGACGGGCGCGGACGCCGGTATCCCGAGCTCATGGCGGACGCGCTTCCCGGACACTTCGGGCGAGAAGCGATCCGTATTGACGCCGTTTACGGTGACGGTGATGTTTTCGCTTTTAACGCGGTAATTTTTCAGCAGATACGCCTTAATATCCTCCGACACGGCGAGCGTTTTCTCGCCCCAGTTCGTAAGCGTCTTCGACAGTCCGCGCACGCTGAAAACACCGTGCGCCGTCGTCACAAAGCGAAAGCCGTAAAGCGGCCGCAGCAGCCCGCACAGGAACGCCGGGATACGCGCGTGCGCGTGTACTATGTCGTATTTTTCCGTCCTCATCAGCCGCGCCAGCGCGACGAACGCCCGCGCCATATCGCGCGGGCGGCGTGTGTTGAGGGGAGCAAAATAGTGCTTTGCCCCGCACCCGGTAATATCGCTCACGTAGACGCCGCCCGCCGATACGACGGCGACGCCGTACCCGCGCGCCGTGAGCTCGCGCGCGAGCTCCGTGATGTGCGTCTCCGCGCCGCCTATGCCGAGACTCATCGTCGCGAGCAGTATTTTTTTCCCACCGCTCACGGCGCTCATGTCGCTCCGTACTCGCGCAAGAGCTCCGCGACGTCGTCAATCGTACCTGTCACGACCGCGTACTTTGTGACAAAATTTTGCTGCTGATTGACATTCAACTCAAAGGTGCGGTCGGCGTAGTACCGCCCGTTTGAGACAGAACAGTCGGCCAACACGGTGATAAACGCGTCTACCTTGCTCTCTATCTTCCCGATCACATACGTCCCGTCCGCCTTGGGCGAGGGCGCTTCGGCGTCCTTTATCTCGACGCTCACAATTTTTCCCGCGGGTACGCCATTTTCAAGCCGGATGTCGTCTCCCTCGCGCAGCAGATTTGCCACGGTACCGCGTATATTGCGCGCCGCCACCACATATTCCACGGGAATTGTATTGACAGAGCCGGTGACCTGCTCGACGACGTTCCGCTTTGTCGCCGCGACAAGTATGGCGGCTGCGACGGCCAAGACGACAAGCAAGTCTATAAAGCTGACCTTTCCGAAAATGCGCCCGTTTTTGTCGATAAATTTCTTCACCGCGCTCACCTGCCTATATCTGTGATAAGGCCGGAACCGGCGTAACCCGGCCCTGTGACCGACATTCCCAGCCCGCCCCGCGGTATGAAGCCGGACGCGTTGAGCTCGCTGCCGTTGTCCACGGCGTCCAGCGTGACGGATATGACCGCAGTCTCGCGCTGCGGCACCTCGGTAAGAATATAGTCGCCCGTCACATTGTTCTTTGACGTCGACATATAGGGCCCGTACTCAGCCGAAACGACCGTGCCGACGTCCCGCTTTTCCACGACGTCGATGAGTCTGTCGCCCGGCTTTATCCTCGCCGCTGTACCGGCCGGAAGATTATTCAGCTCCAGCGTGTATATTACGGCGACCGGTTTGCCGGGATTCAGCGGCGTGCCGCCACCGGCGCCCGTCAGGCGCAGCAGCAGAAAACCGGCGCCGAGCGCCGCCAGAATAATTATCGCGTCGAATACGTTAAAGCGGAGCTTGAATTTCTTTTTTGGCGCGTCCATAGTCATGACCATTCCTTTCCGGCGGATTTTTTCCGCCCCGCGAGCTCTCTGTATATTTGCTCTACTTTTCTGACAGGTATTTCCGCCGTAAATTCCTCGCCATATATCTCCCGCGCACGCCGGGACATATAGGCGTATTTCCCGCGGTCGAGGCTGAGCTCGCGTATTGCGCCGGCGAGAGCGGCGGCGTTCCTGCCGGGCACGATGAGGCCGTTCTCACCGTGCGAAATCAAGTACGGATTACCTCCGAAATCGGACACCACGGCCGGCTTGCCCAGACTCATCCCCTCCAGAAGCGAGAGACTTGACGCCTCCGTGCCGTAGGACGCGTTGATCTGGATATCCATGATATTCTCAATTTCCCAGATTTCCGGGACAAAGCCCGTGAAAACACAACTTTTGAGTCCGAGCGCGCGGCTTTTTTCCTCCAACCCGTCCGCAATCGAGCCCGTTCCCGCTATGATGAACCACACCGGCAGCTCGCGCAGCAGCGCGGCCGCCTCCAGGACATATTCGTGACCCTTGTACGGCTCGAGCCGCGCTACGATGGCGCAGCAAAGCCCGTCCCCGCCCACAGCGTAACGCCGCCTGACCTCCGCCTTTTCGGCGTCCGTCAGTGTCCGCACGGGCTCGACGCCGTTCATCATCGTCACAATTTTTGCCGGAGACGTGCCCGTTACCGTCAGGTAGTCGCGCGCGGCGGGGGAGATCGCCACAATAATATCGGAGAGCGAGTTGTTTACAGCTCCGAGTATTTGACGAAACGGGAATACCGTCAGCGCGCGTCTGACGTCAAACACGCTGTGTCTTGTGTGTACCGTTGCGCATTTCCCGTACAGTCTCGCCGCAATGCGCGCGCTGAGACTCGCGTGGGTGTGAACCACGTCCGGCGCCAGCTCCTTAAAGGCGCGCAAAAACGCGCCCGTCGCCCGGGGCGAAAAGGAGCGCTCGGCTATTCCCGCCATCTCGCGCAATTCGACTCCCAGCTCGCGCAGCCGGGGCGCCAGCATGGAGCCCTCCGGCAATATCACGCAGTGGGAGAACGCCGTCGCGTCGGTATTACGCATGAAGTTTATGAGTACGAGACCGGCGCCGCCGATATTCGAGTCCGTTATCACGTTTACAACTCTAATCATCCGCCGCCGCCGTTTCCGCATCTGAGCGCCGCGACAGCGCCATGCCGAGCCCGACAGACGCCCAGAATACAAGTGTGACGCGGTAATTGTAGAATGAATAATCCGTCAGACCTTGCGCCAGAAAACCGACGACCGCCGAAATCGCCGCGATGCGGAAGCGGTTCATCGTCTTGTCCGCCGAACCCGCGACGGACGAGGCGAGCGCGCGCAAAAGTGAGAAAACCACCATCACAAACACAATAAGCGCCGCGACGCCGCTGTCACAGACAAACTGTAAAAACAAATTGTGCGAGTGGGGCGCAGCAACGGTATTGTAGCCGTAGAGCGGATATATCTTGTTAAAAGCCGCGGTGCCCGGCCCTATGCCGACAAACCAGAAGTCGCGCAGCATTGCCAGCGTTCCGAGCCAGATGGATAGCCTGTACGAGGTCGAACCGTCCTCAAGGTTCCCTATACTCAAAAATCTGGAGACTATGACGTCCGGCAGCAGAAAGTACAGCGCGGCGAGTCCGAAAATGCCGAGCAGAATAAACCGTCTGTCAAGCATAATAAGGAATACCGCCGCCGCGAGTATGAGTCCCAGCCAACCCCCGCGCGCAAAGGTCAGCGCCATGCACAGCAGCATGGCCGCGAGTGAACCCAGAAACAACAGCCGCGGGAGTACGCGCTTTTCCGTGAGGACGAGCGCGGCGGCGAACGGTATGACGAGAAGCAGATACTCCGCAAGCACGTTCGGATTGCCGAGCGTCGAGTACACGCGCAGTCCGATGTCGGAAAACATCTCGGAATCGAGCCACGCGCTTGCGCCATGCGCGCCTCTCAAATACTGTAATATCCCGTACCCGGCGACCGCCGCGCCGGAGAGCGCGAACGCCCGTATCACAAGCGTGATATGATGCCGCTCGCGCACGGACGAGAACATCACGACGCCAAGCAGCGCAAAGAACGTCTGCAAGAGTCCGCCGTACATACTCCCCGACACGGCGACCGACGTAAAAATCGACGCGAAATAGATAGCCGCGAACAAAATAATATACCGCGCCGTACCGTGCCGCGCCGGTCTGTCTCCGGGCGCGGCGCCCGCCCTTATGAGCGCTGACAGGCACGTCGCGCCGGCGAGTCCCGCCGCGGCCATTGTCGGCACTATGGGCGCCAGAACCAGCGTCGCCGTACACCACAGCTCCGGGCGGCGCAGCACGCTCTCGGCCGGAATTTTGTCAAGCCTCGCAAGGCGGTAGAGGCGGCCGATTCCCCGTCTGACCGAAAACCAGGCCGCAGCCGCCAGCCCGCCGTCCGTACTTCTCGAGCCCCGCAGAAAGCGGCCGATGATCGCGCTGCGGCGCCACTGCCCGCCGAATGCCGCGCCTGCCGCGGCGATCGCCCGGTAGACGACACTCGCTCTTAATATGTTATGCAATCATCGCTCTCCTTTGGCTCTCGGCGTCGTGCGCCGGTTTTTTCTCTGTGTGTTTCCCTATTATATTACAGCCGGGATTTCTTTTCAACCATAGGGGCGACTGCCCTCGGTCGTCCGCGTTTTTTGTCCGGGCCTTCCGTGCGGCGCTTCGTCCTCACGCGCTTCGCTCTTGTACCCTCCGTGCGGACGACGTCCCTCGTAGGGCACTTGGATTTGACCTTTAAAAATAGCCAATCGACAGTAGCACGTGGGTCCTATCCTTCCCCCGTATAAGGGGTGTGGGGGGAATCAAAAGGGGGGAGGGGACGACTGTCCCCTGACCCCCTTTTGCCGCCTTTTGGGTACTTTTCGGCGGCTCGAAAAGTACCACCGCCGGTAGGCTCGTCCTCACGCGCTTCGCTAAGTCTCGCTTCCGGCTAAAGCCGAAAGCTCGCTCGCTTCGCGGTTCGTCCTCTCCGAAACGAACCCACTCCGTTGGGCTTCGTTTCGGCTTTGGACGGGGGATGTAAAAGCATTTGCCAGGCATACAAGCGGCGGAACGCCGCACGGATGGGACGGAGAAACCGCGGGCGACCGAGGGCGGTCGCCCCTACAGGACGGGGATGCGAATCCCCGCCGGAAGCATGACCAGAAAAATATTCACCCAACACATTGGTTAAAATACTGTGACATTTTCCCCGGGGGCTATTGACACAATTTGGGAAATGTGAGACAATGTAATAAATTCTCAATATATGCCGATAAACAGCATATACGGAGGTGTTTTGACGGATTTTGTCGAG
>JAISXU010000045.1 GCA_031270395.1 Oscillospiraceae bacterium | reverse complement strand
CGACCGACCTCGGTCGCCCGCGGTTATTTCGTCCCGCGTTGTAGGGACGCAAGGGATAATGATAATGAATAATTCATTATTCATTATTAATTATTAATTTTATAGCATCAGTGGGAGGGCGGAGAGCTGCTCGCGGAGCGACTCTCCTGAGAGCGCAGTGTACGCGCGCGTTGTGTTCACATTGGAGTGCCCGAGGACATCGGCGAGCCGCGCCAGCTTCGGAATGTGCGAGTAAAATATCCGAGCGAACAGCTTTCGCAGATTGTGCGGAAAGACTTTTTTGGCCGCTACACGCGCCGAACCGCACAGCTTCTTCATACCGCGCCATATGGAGAATCTGTCTAGAGGCTTGCCCGTGCGCGTAACGAATATGGGGCCACGCGTTATCCCGCGCGCGAGCGCATAGCCGTGCAGTGCCGCGCACAGCGCCGGCGTGAGGAATATAGCGCGTGTCTTGCCCTTGAGCGTTATCTCCGTGTGCCCCGCCGTGACAGCCTCCGCTGTGATGAACCCGAGCTCGCTCACGCGTATGCCTGTGGCGAGCAGTGTCCGCATGACGAGCGACAGCCGTCCGCCGCCATTGTGCTCCGCCTGACTCACCAGCTTCTTGAATTCGCGTTCCCCGAGTTCGCTTTCGGCAAGCGTGAACATGCGCCGCTGCACACGCAGCGCGGCGACCTTCAGCTCCGGCCGCCCCAGATACGCGACGAAGCTGTTCACCGCCGCTATCATCCCGTTCGCGCCCGCCGCCGTGTACCGCGCCGTTACCGCTTTCTTCCACTTCAGTACGCCCTCGCGCGTCGCCTCCGCTCCGTCCAGATACACGAGAAACGCGCGCGCGTACCGCGTGTACTTCTCCACCGTCGCCGGACTCTTCTCACACCCGTCGAGATATGACGCGTAACCTTCCATTTCACGCGACACGCTTCTCCCTTCCTGCTCCGGAGACTTCTCTGCTTCCATTCATTCTACCTCCGCCTTACGTGCGGCGCCGCGACAAAAAAGTCGCAGCGCCGCTATCACGCTTGCCGCGCGTGAATCGCGGCAGCGCTGTATAGTATCTCATTGCGCCGCGATTGTACACTACATATTAGTTAACAGCAAATAACTCCGTCCGCGCGCATAGGTCGCGCATGGACGGAGTATATATGGGTTATACGAAATGATTTTGTATGACTCGGAGGGTGTGAATGTACCGTGTCCGTAAAATGCTTCTCAACACGGCGCTGCTGACGGCGTCGGCGTTTTTGATGCGTTCCGTCGGCATGGCGTTTCAGGTGTATCTGTCCAAGAGGATAGGCGCGGCCGGCATCGGGCTGTACAGCCTCATCATGTCCGTGAGTGCGCTCGCCGCTACAGTGGCTCTCTCCGGCATCAGGTTTACCGCCACGCGTCTCGTGGCGATGGAGCTCGGGCGCGACAGTCCGGAGGGCGCGCGCGCCGCGATACGCCGCTGTCTGCTCTACGCGCTCGCGTGCGGCGCTGTGGCGGCGTCTGCGCTGTGGTTTGGCGCGGATATTATCGGTGCCCGCTGGATCGGGGACGCGAGGACCGTAATGCCGTTGCGCGTGCTCGCGTTCTCGTTGCCCGCTTTTTCACTCACGGCGGTGCTCTCGGGGTACTTCACCGCCGTGGGGCGGGTGATAAAGCCCACGATAGCGCAGGCGGTCGAACAGGCGATACGCATCGCCGCCGCGGTATTCGCCCTCGGCGTATACGGGGGCGGCGACCTGAGCGTGTCGTGCTCAATAATCGTCGCGGGAGGCGTCGCGGGCGAGCTGGCGTCATTTTTCCTGCATCTGTTCATGTATCTGCGCGATAGCCGCGGCGCCGCGCGGGGCGCGGGCGGCGAGCACAAGGCCATCACGCGCAGAATGTTTGTGACCGCCGTTCCGCTCGCTTTCTCGGCCTACGCGCGCGTCGCGCTGTCCACGGTTCAAAATCTGCTCATCCCGCGCGGTCTTCGCAAGCACGGCGCGTCGCCGGAGACGGCGCTCGCGGAATACGGCATGATACAGGGTATGGTATTCCCTGTCATAACCTTTCCGTCCTCCATATTCTACTCGCTGGCGGAATTGCTCGTGCCGGAGCTGACCGAGGCGCAGACACGCGGCGACGACGCGCGTATATCGGCGCTTGTGAACAACACGCTGCGTTTTGCCGCGCTGTTTTCGCTGTGCGCCGCCGCCGCGCTGCTGCGGTTCTCCGGGGAGCTCGGCCGGTCGCTCTATGACAGCGCCGACGCCGGGCGTTTTATACGCGCGCTCGCCCCGCTCGTGCCGGTGATGTACCTCGACTGCGTGACTGACGGGATGCTGCGCGGACTGGGCCAGCAGATGCACTCCATGCGGTACAACGTGCTGGATTCCGTAATCAGTCTCGCGCTCGTATATTATCTGCTCCCGATCCACGCCGTCGGAGGTTACATATTTATCATTTACTTTACGTTGTTGTTCAACTTCGCGCTGAGCATACGCAGACTCGCGAAGGTCGCGCGTCTGCGCGTAAAGGCGTCCGACATGCTCAAATCCGCGCTCTGCGCTCTCGGGTCGTCCGAGGCCGCGATATTCATCCTGCGGCTGTGCGGCTTGTCGCTGTCCGCGCGCGGAGCGAGCGTCGCCGCGCACATAGCGCTGAGCGCCGCGGTATACGCGGCGCTGCTTTTCGCGCTGGGTTTACTGACGCGCGCGGACGTCGAGAAATTCCGCGGGCTGCTTGGCGCCGGCGGCGCCGCGTGACGACGCGCGGACAGCGCTTTGTGCCTGTCACGCTGTTTCAGACGGCGTCCTTCGCGCGTATCGCGTCCGCAAGGCGGTCAAGCGCCCGCGTGAGCGTACCTCTTGGACACGCTATATTTATGCGCTGAAACCCCTTGCCGCCCGCGCCGAACATCGTGCCGCAATCCAGCCATAAGCCGGCCCTGCCGACAATAAAATCGTTGAGCTCCTTGGTGTCGAGGCCGAGGCCGCGGAAATCAAGCCACACAAGATACGTCCCGTCAGGCTCTAGCACCTCCACTCCCGGCAGCTCCGCGTCCGCAAACACGCGCAGATAGTCGAGATTACCGCGGATGTACGCGATGAGCTCGTCCGCCCATCCGTCGCCGCCGCGATACGCCGCGCGGCAGGCTGTGAGTCCCGGCGCACCGACCTGACTCAGACCCGTGCCTGAGTATGCCCTGACAAATTCGCGGCGCAGCCGGGCGTTGGCGATAAACGTGTTCGCTATGTGCAGACCCGCTATGTTAAAGGTTTTCGAGGGCGACGTAGCCGTTATCGTGATGTCCGCGAGCTCCGGGCTTATATCCGCAAACACGGTATGGACGTGGCCCGGGAACACAAAATCCTGATGTATCTCGTCTGAAAACACGGTCACGCCGTTTTTCAGGCAGACGTCGCCCAGTCTCTCGAGCTCGCGGCGCGTCCAGACGCGTCCGCCCGGATTGTGGGGATTGCAGAGCAAGAACAGCTTTACCTTTTCGCGCTTGACCTTTTCCTCGAAGTCGTCAAAGTCGATCTCATACCGCCCGTCCGTCAGACGGAGCTCGTTGACTACGAGATTGCGTCCTGAACCCGTCACCGAGTCTTCAAACGGGTAGTAGACGGGCTGCTGTATTATCACGGCGTCGCCGGGCAGCGTCACGGCGTGTATCGCCGCGCACATCGACACGACGACGCCGGGCGTCTTTACGAGCCAGTCCGCCTCTATCCGCCAGTTGTGGCGGCGCTCAAACCAGCCGCGCACCGCCTCGAAATAATCCTCCGCGGGCTCGGAGTAACCGAAAATCCCGTGCCTGACGCGCTCGGTCAGCGCGTCGAGCACACACGGCGGCGCGCGGAAATCCATGTCGGCCACCCACATGGGTATCAGTCCGTCCGGCTTGCCGCGTCTCGCCGCGTGGTCGAATTTCAGGCTGTCGGTATTCCGGCGGTCAATTATTTCGTCAAAATCATAGCTCATCTACGCGTCACCGCCCGTTGATCGCATGGTCGAGATCCGCGATGAGATCGTCCGGCGACTCTATCCCGACGGAGAGGCGCAGCAGACATCCGTCTATCCCCTTTGCCTCGCGCTCCGCCTCGGGTATATCCGCGTGCGTCTGGAGCATGGGGTATGTGATAAGGCTTTCGACGCCGCCGAGACTCTCGGCGTAGAGTATGAGCCTGACGCGTTCCAATATCCCGACCGCCGTTTCGGGCGTATCGGCGGAGAATGAGAGCATCGCGCCGAAGCCCGACGCCTGACGCCGCGAGATGTCGTATTGCGGGTGCTCCGGCAGACCGGGGTAGTGTACGGCCTTGATTTTCGGCTGTGTCAGCAGCCACTCGGCCAGCTCGCGCGCGTTCGACTGCTGCGCCTCCATGCGGAGCGCGAGAGTTTTGAGACTGCGTATGAGCAGCCAACTGTCAAACGGCGCAAGGCACGGGCCTATGGTCTTGAAAAGGAATCTCAGCCGTTCGGACAGACCGGCGTCCTTTACGACGGCGAAGCCGCACAGAGTATCGTTGTGCCCGCACAGATATTTTGTGCCGCTGTGGATCACGATGTCGGCGCCCAGCTCGAGCGGGCGCTGGAAATACGGGGTCATAAACGTGTTGTCCACGACAAGCAGCAAGCCGTGAGCCGAGGCAAACTCCGCCGCCGCCGCTATATCTACGACGTGCATCATGGGGTTGCTCGGAGTCTCAATAAACAGGGCCTTTGTCGCCGGGGTGAGCGCGGACGCGAGACTCGCGGCGTCATACGCGTCCGAGTATGTAAATTTGAGACCCCTTGCCGCCGACGGGTTGGCGAACAGCCGTATCGAGCCGCCGTAGAGATCGTCGGACGCTATTATGTGGTCGCCCGGAGAAAAGAGCTCCATGACGAGCGCCACCGCCGCCATGCCCGACGAGAACGCGAGAGCGTCCGAGCCGCCCTCGAGACGCGCTATCGCCGCCTCAAGATACTCGCGCGTCGGGTTTTGCGTACGCGAATAGTCGTAGCCCGTAGAGCGGTTGACTCCGGGATGCGCAAAGGTAGCGCTCTGAAAGATCGGTACGCTGACCGCCCCCGTCACATCGTACCGTTTGTCGCTCCCGTGTACGCATATCGTGCGGAAATCCATTTGCAACACCTCGCGAAAGACACTACCATATCCGGGCGCGCAAGTCAATAAAAAAATCAAAATTTGGATTGCGCCCGCAGCGGGGGAGATACCGCAGTCCGCTATTCGTCAAAGCAGCGGCGCAGCTTTTCCAGCGCCCGCTTCTCTATGCGCGACACGTAAGAGCGGCTAATTCCGCGCGTCGCCGCCACCTCCCGCTGTGTCCTGGGATACGTATTATTGAGTCCGTATCTCATTACGATTATTTCAGCCTCTCTGTCGGTCAGCGCGGCGGTAATATATTTCACCAGCTGCGCGCGCATCTCTCGGGCGCTCAGGTTCTCAAACATATCGTCGTCGACGCGCAGCACGTCGATGAGCGATAGCTGCTCCCCGTCCTCGTCCGTGTCGAGCGCGCCGGAGAGCGAGACGTCGCCGGCGGATTTTCGCCGGCTGCGAAAGTACATCAAAATCTCATTTTCGATGCACCGGCTGCAATACGTCGCCAGCTTCACCTTCCTGTCCGGTCTGTAGGTGGAGACTCCCTTGATGAGTCCTATCGTGCCGATAGATATGAGATCGTCCTGCTCATCCGTCTGCGTGAAATATTTTTTTGCGATGTGCGCCACGAGTCTCAAATTACGCTCTATAAGCACGTTCCGCGCGGAGACGTCGCCGGACAAATACAGGTCTATGTATTGTTCCTCCTCCGGGGCGGAAAGCGGTTTTGGGAACGAGCCGGCGCCGTCCGACAGGCGCAGCATCAGGAACGGGCCGGAGAGAAACATCGCGAGGGCCGCTGTCAGCATTTAACACACCTCCGAACCGCCGTTGCGGTCTGTCTATAGTGTATTCAATACCTCTTTGTCCATATTTATGGCAATGCCCTTCAGCTGCGCCGCGGCCGGAGAGAGGGCGGGCGTCACAACGCGTAGGCCGCATTTTTGGACGCCTGCTTCACGCCCTATGCCCTATTGACATCCTCACGGGCGCGTGGTAGTATGGTGTCGCAACTGAATAAATGGGTCTTCGGGGCAGGGTGAAATACCCGACCGGCGGTATAGTCCGCGAGCGCGCGAGCGCATGAATTGGTGAGATTCCAATACCGACAGTATAGTCTGGATGTGAGAGGATTCGCGATAGTATTTCGCGTCCGAAGCGGCATATTCGGGTGCGAAATATTTTTTTAAGGAGTCAACAATATGTCTGAAAAAACAAAGAGGCTCACGATCATGGGGATGCTCTGCGCGATCGCGTATCTTGTAATGCTCATTAAGATACCTATCGTGCCCGCCGTCGGATTTTTGACGTACGAGCCGAAGGATGTGATCATTACGATCGGCGGTTTTATGCTGGGCCCGATGGCGGCGGTCAGCATATCCGTCGTCGTCTCGCTGATAGAGATGGTCACGGTCAGCGATACGGGGCCTATCGGGCTTGTGATGAACGTGCTGGCGTCATGCGCGTTCGCCGCCACAGCCTCCGCTATCTACAAAAAAAAGCATAACACGAGCGGTGCCGTCATCGGGCTAGGCGCGGGTATCGTGGTGACGACCGCCGTCATGCTGCTGTGGAATTATCTCATAACCCCGAGCTATATGGGCGTGCCGAGAGAAATCGTAGTCGATCTGCTTATTCCGGGATTTATGCCGTTCAATCTGCTGAAAACCGGAATCAACTCGGCGCTCGTGATTTTTCTGTATAAACCCGTCGTGCTGGGACTGCGCAGACTTGACGTGCTGCCGCCGTCGGGCGGAACGGGCGGCGGGGGACGCGCGAAAGCGGGCATCTATCTCGTCGGCTTCGCGCTGCTCTGTACGTGCGTACTTATCGTGCTTGTGCTGACAAAAAAAATCTGACCGCGGATATTGCGCCGCCGCGCCGCCCGCGTGAGTTGCGCCGCAAGGCGTATTTGGTGTATAATACTCACCGCCTGCACGGAGGCGGAGGGAGAAAAAATGTACAATTTCAAAATCGCGGACGGCGCGACGGCGCCGCCGCGGGGCGCGTGACCGAACGCATGGAGGACGAAAAAAAGCTCGGGGTCTACATACATATTCCGTTTTGCGCGAGCAAATGCGCGTATTGCGCCTTTTACTCGCTGGCGGGCAGGGATAAGCTCATGCAGGATTATCAGCATGCGCTGCTTCGCCATGTCAGGGAGTACGCCCCCCAGCTTGACGGGTATCTCATAGATACCGTGTATTTCGGAGGCGGGACGCCGAGTTACTACGGCGCGGGCCGCCTGATAAGCGTGCTCAACGCATTGAAAAAGAACGGACACGTGCTGCGCGGCGCCGAGATAACGGCGGAGGTAAACCCCGACAGCGTGACAAGGGAGGAACTGGCCGCCATGTACCGGGCGGGCTTCAACCGGCTGTCCGTCGGCGTACAATCGGCAAACGACGCAGTCCTGAAAAGTCTCGGACGGCGGCACGACTTCGCGAGAGCGGAGCGGGCGGTACGGGACGCGCGCGACGCCGGCTTCAAAAACATCAGCGTGGATCTGATCTACGGATTGCCGTCGCAGAAGCGCGACGACTGGGCAAACACGATAAGCCGCGCGGTGGCTCTCAAGCCGGAGCATATCTCGTGCTATGGGCTGACCATCGAGGAGGGCACGCAGCTGTACGTGTTCAAGGATTCGCCGTTTTTGCCGGACGACGACGAGCAGGCGGATATGTACCTCTACGCCGTGGACACCCTGAGCAGATACGGCTACAAACAGTACGAGGTATCAAACTTTGCCCGGCGCGGCCGCGAGTCGGCGCACAATCTGAAATACTGGCTGGGGGGCGAGTATCTCGGCCTCGGCGCTGCGGCGCACAGCTTTATCGCGGGACGGCGGTACGGCATAGTACCGGATATAGAGCGGTACAGCGAGGGCATACTGTACGACAAATCGGTAATTGAGACGAGCGAGGAGCTGTCGGACTTCGAGAGGGCGGGGGAGTACCTCATGCTCCGACTGCGAACGGTGTACGGCATATCCGAACAGGAATACTACGAAATATTCAGGTGCGATATGGATCGCATTCTGAACAGGCTCAGGTTTTTTGAGACTAACGGATGGGCGGAGCAGCACGACGGCCGCTGGCGGTTCACTCCGACGGGTTTTCTGCTCTCAAACACGCTGATAGGACAGGTACTCGAGGAACAGACGAGACAGCGCTCGCAGATAAGCAAGCCGTGGCTGAAGGCGACCGAGGGCGAGGACCCGCAACTCACCATGTTCGCCGTGGGGGAGAACAGGGCGCTGAAGCTGTTTTAACGCGTGGCAGGGGAGGGGAGCCGGATACACTCCGCCGTTGCAAAATCAATATCGCCGGTGTATAATCGACGTGTTCCGCAATGGGGCGGGCAAAAATTTTTTATTTGGAGGTCAGGAGAAATGAATCTGCGGAGGCCCAATGGCAATGACGCCACAAGGACGGCCAACCGCTCCACGAGCGTTGTGCCGTGCAGTGGGCTGTGTTCAAGGTGCGTCGACGGATGCAGAGGTAACTGCGAGGTATTCAAGGCGACTTTCAGAGGACGCGAGCTGATCTATCCCGGGCCGTTCGGCGACGTTACGGCCGGAGGGGACAAGGACTACCCGGTGGACTATTCGCACCTGAATATCCAGGGGTACGCGAGGGGGGCCGTGGGGCTGCCGGACGGCGTCGAGCCGTCGCCGGACACCGCGCTATTCCCCAAGGTGGACACCGAGACCGCCTACGGGTGGGACAAAAAGGTGAAGATGAAGGTCCCGATTTTTACGGGCGCTCTCGGCTCTACGGAGATAGCGCGCCGAAACTGGGAGCACTTCGCCGTGGGCGCGGCGATTTCCGGCGTGACTATAGTGTGCGGCGAAAACGTGTGCGGCATCGACCCGGCGCTTGAGCTCGATTCAAATAAAAAGGTGACGAGCGCGCCGGACATGGACAGGCGCATAGAGGCGTACAAGCGCTATCACAGCGGTTATGGCGAGATACTTATACAGATGAACGTGGAGGACACGAACCTCGGCGTCGCGGAATATATCATAAACAAGCACAAGATCGAGACTATCGAGCTCAAATGGGGACAGGGCGCCAAGTGTATAGGCGGAGAGATCAAGATTGAGCAGTTGGAGCGCGCGCTGGAATTGCAGCGGCGCGGCTACATCGTGACCCCCGATCCCTCCGATCCGATAATCCAGGCGTCATATAAGGCCGGCGCGATCAAGGAATTTGAGCGCCACAGCCGCCTCGGCTTCGTCACCGAGGAGAGCTTTATGAGCGAGGTGGAGCGTCTGCGCGGGCTCGGGTTCAAACGCATAACGCTCAAAACAGGCGCGTACAGCCTTTTGGAGCTCGCGATGGCGATAAAATTCTCGTCAAAGGCTAAGATAGACCTCCTGACGATCGACGGCGCCTCCGGCGGCACGGGAATGAGTCCGTGGCGCATGATGGAGGAGTGGGGCGTACCCTCGCTGTATCTGCACAGCGCCGCGTATGAGTACGCGTCGGTACTCGCGAAAAACGGCGAACGCGTACCGGATCTCGCCTTCGCGGGCGGGTTCAGCTCGGAGGACGGCGTATTCAAGGCGCTCGCCCTCGGCGCTCCGTACACGAAGGCCGTCTGCATGGGGCGCGCGCTGATGATCCCCGGCATGGTCGGAAAAAACATCGAAAAGTGGCTCGCCGAAAAGAATCTGCCCAAGAACATAGCCGAGTACGGGCAGACCCCGGAGGAGATATTCGTAAATTACGAAAAGGTGCGCGATATAGTGGGCTCTAAGGAGATAGAGAAGATACCGCTCGGCGCCATAGGCATCTACAGCTATTCGGACAAGATAAAGGTCGGTCTTCAGCAGCTCATGGCCGGCGTGCGCAAGTTCAACATATCCGTCATAACGCGAAACGAACTGATGTCGCTGACGGAGGAGTGCGCTAAGGTGTCCGGCATCCCGTACCTGATGGACTGCTACCGCGAGGACGCGCTCAAAATACTCAAGGGATAAAAGCAACCCGTTTGAAACGCCGGAGAACTCACGGCGCGCCGCGCGGCAAAACGCGCGGCGCGCCGTGTCTGTGTGCGGGGAAAGCCGACGGGGGAGGGGAGCAGATCACCCGGCGCCGTTGATAAGCGCCTCAAATTCGGTTTCATCTATCACCTTGACGCCCAGCGCCTCCGCCTTTTGCAGCTTCGAGCCGGCGTCGGCGCCCGCCACGACGTAGGTCGTGTTCTTCGAGACTGAGGACGACGCCTTCCCGCCGTGCCGCTCGATCAGCTCGGACGCCTCGGCGCGCGTATAGCCGCGCAGGGCGCCGGTGAGCGCGAATGTCATGCCGTCGAATTTGCCGCCCGACGCCGCCGGCCGCTCCGAGGTCATACTGACGCCGGCGGCGCGCAGCAGACTCAGAAGCCGTTTCGATTGCGGCGCGGCGAACCAGTCCGCGATATTTTGCGCGGTTATGGGCCCTATGTCCCCGACGGACGTGAGCTCCTCGGCGGACGCGCTCTCAATGTCGTCCATCGAGCCGAAGCGCGCCGACAGCGCGCGCGCGGCGCTTTCGCCCACCTGTGGGATGCCGAGGGCGTACAGCAGACGCGCGAGGCCGCTGCTCTTTGACCTCTCGATCGCGGCTATCAGGTTTTCGGACGATTTTTTACCCATGCGCGGAAGCTGTGCGACTGTATCGGCGTCGAGAGAGTACAGATCGCCCGCGGAGCGTATGAGTCCGGCGTCGAGAAGCGACTGCACGACGGCGATCCCCAACCCATCTATATACATAGCCTTGCGCTGCGCGAAATGCGCGATGTTGCGCACACGCTGCGCCGGACACTCCGCGCCCAGACACCGCACGGCGGACTCGCCCTCGGCGCGCGTCACAGGCCCGCCGCACTCCGGACACGTCGCGGGGAAGGAATACGGCGCCAGACCCTCCGGACGCTCCGAGAGCACCACGGAGAGCACCTCCGGTATTATCTCGCCGGCCTTGCGTATGACCACCGAGTCGCCTATACGTATGTCGCGCTCGCGTATGAAATCCTCGTTGTGCAGGGTGGCGTTTGAAACCGTGGTGCCCGCCAGACGCACGGGCTCTACGACGGCCTTAGGCGTGAGCACGCCGGTACGCCCGACCTGTATCACGATGTCGAGAAGACGCGTCGTCTTTTCCTCCGGGGGGTACTTGTACGCGACGGCCCAGCGCGGCGCCCTCGACGTGCTGCCGAGACGCGCGCGCGCCGCGAGCGAGTTGAGCTTGATGACGGCGCCGTCTATGCCGTAGTCGAAATCCTCGCGGCACTCCCCGTATTTGATTATCTCCTCGATACAGCCGTCCATATCGCGGCGCACCGCGCGGCGCACCACGTTGAAGCCCGCCGCGTCGAGATAGTCGAGCGCGCTCGCGTGCGTCTCAAATTCCATCCCGCTCACGGCCTGGATGTTGAATACGAGGATGTCAAGACAGCGCGACGCCGCCACCGCGGGGTCGTGCTGGCGCATGGAACCCGCCGCCGCGTTGCGCGGATTGGCCAGCGGCGGCTGCCCGTCGTACTCGCGCTGCTCGTTGTGGCGCGCGAACACGCTCCTGGGCATATAGACCTCGCCCCGCACCGCGAGACGCGCGGGGGCACCGGCGATGCGGCGCGGTATGGAGCCGATAGTCATAAGGTTTTCCGTGACATCCTCGCCCGTGACGCCGTCGCCGCGCGTCGCGCCGCGCACAAGGACGCCGTCCTCGTAATAGAGCGCGACGGACAATCCGTCGATCTTGGGCTCGACGACGTAGCCGCGCTCCGCCGCGTCCTCCCGCGTCCGCTCGCCGAAGGCCCGCAGCTCGTCAAACGAGAACACGTCGTTAAGGCTCTCCAGAGGGGGCGAGTGTGTCACGGGGTCGAACGACGCCCCTGCGCGCCCGCCCACCTTCTGCGTGGGGGAATCCGGCGTGATAAGCCCGGGATTCGCGGCCTCCAGCTCGCGCAGCTCACGCGTGAGCGCGTCGTATTCAAAGTCGCTTATCAGCGGGGAGTCCATCTCGTGGTAGGCCCTGTTGTGAGCGGCTATTTCCGTCCTGAGACGCACTATTTTTTCCTTTATATCCATTATATCCATATCTCGTATAACAATCCTCTGTTTTCCGCCGGCGGGCCGTTATTTACCCGCCAGCATACTCGCCGCGGTCATAACGCCGATTTTACCGGCCTCATATGTCAGTCCGCCCTGCAAATACGCGGTATACGGGGGGCGCATGGGCCCGTCCGCGGACAATTCGATCGAAGCGCCCTGCACGAACGTGCCCGCCGCCATTATCACAGGACAGCCG
This sequence comes from Oscillospiraceae bacterium, assembly GCA_031270395.1. Classification (GTDB taxonomy): domain Bacteria; phylum Bacillota; class Clostridia; order Oscillospirales; family Oscillospiraceae; genus JAISBX01. Next base: position 44,532 of record JAISXU010000045.1, on the reverse strand, counting down.
TAGCCCGGCATGTCCCACGCCTCCGGCGCGACGAAAGCGTCTACGGGAGAGCCGGCCTGGATCCCGCGGCAGAACGCCTCCAACAGCTCGGGACGCCCGAGCTCGACGGACTGTATTATGTCGTGGCGCGGCTCGTCCCACCCCGGATCCACGCGGTAACCCAGAAGCTCCATGAGCCGCGCGCAGAATATCGCCGTTTTCAGCGCCTGGGCGACGGTGTGCGGCGCCATGAACAGCCCCTGATACAGCAGCCGTCCGTCGGTGAGGTTGGGCCCGCACTCGCCGCCGATGCCGGGCGAGGTGAGTCTGAACGCCGCCGCCTCCACGAGCTCCGGTCTGCCGACGACGTACCCGCCGGCGGGGGCGAGTCCGCCTCCGGGGTTTTTTATGAGCGAGCCGGCGGCGAGATCCGCGCCCGCCCGCGTGGGCTCGCAGGGCTCCGTGAACTCGCCGTAGCAGTTGTCCACTATCACCGCGGCGCGCGGATTTACCGCGCGGGCGGCGCGCGCTATCTCGCCGATGGACGCGACGCTCAGCGCGCGCCGCGCCGTATAGCCGCGTGAGCGCTGTACGAGGATCGCCGCGACTGCACTGTCCGCCGCCGCGTCCGCGATTGCCGCGAGGTCGGGGCGTCCGTCGCCCGAAAGCTCGACCTGCGCGTAGCCGATCCCGTAATCCCTCATAGAGCCCGCGTATCCGCCCTCTATGCCTATTGCGCCGCGCAGCGTGTCGTACGGCGCGCCCGTGACTGACAGCAGCGTGTCGCCCGGCCTCAGCGCGCCGAAAAGCGCCGCCGTGATGGCGTGCGTGCCGCTGGCGAAGCCCGCGCGCACTATGGCGGCCTCCGCGCCGAACACGTCGGCGTACACCGCGTCGAGCGTGTCGCGCCCCTTGTCGCCGTACCCGTAGCCCGTCGCGGGCGCGAAGCACGGCGCGGAGACGCGGCGGCGGCGGAACGCGTCCAGTACGCTCGCTGTACAGCGCTGCGCCACGTCGTCGATTTCCGAAAACCGGGAGAGGATGTCGCGTCCCGCCCGCTCGCCGAGACGCGCTATTTCATCGGATATGACGTGCCCGCTCATAGCGCGCTCTCTCCCATGTCGGCGAGAAACGCCCGCGCGAGCGACAGCACGGCGTCAAAATCGGATATTTTGCCGACGCACGACGGCGAGTGCAGATTCCGCACGGGTGCGGACAGCGCCGCGACGCGGACGCCGCCCGCCGAACGCTGTATCGCCCCGGCATCCGTGCCGCCGGAGATATACGTCTTTGTCTGCCACGGGATGCCCTCGCGCGCGGCTATGGCTTTGATTTTCTCCCACAATGCGCGGTCGTACACCGCGCCGCCGTCCATAAACGGCGAGACCGCGCCGCCGCCGAGCGAGCAGACGCGTTTGCCCTCCTGCACTCCCGGAATATCCGCCGCGGTCGTGGCCTCGATAATAAGCGCTATATCCGGCCTTACGGAGAAGGCGGCCGCCGCCGCGCCGCGCGTCCCCACCTCCTCCTGCACCGTGAACGCGAAGACGCAATCCACGGGCGGCGTCTCCCTGAGCAGCGCGAGCATGACGGCGCAGCCGAGGCGGTCGTCTATCGCCTTTGCCTTGATATATCCGTCCCCGAACTCAAAAATACGCGCGTCGAACGCCCCCGTGTCCCCGAGCCGCACGAGCGCCTCCGCCTCCCCGCGCGAGGAGGCGCCTATGTCGATGTACAGCGTGTCGAGCTCCGGGAGCTTATCACGCTCCGCCTCCTTTAGCATATGGTACGGCTTTACGCCGACGACGCCGGGGACGCGATCCCTTCCGAAATACACGCGCTTGGCGAGCGCGACGCGCCTGTCCACGCCTCCCGCGAACGCGAATTTAAGATAGCCGCCGCCGTCTATGTGCGTCACTATAACGCCGACCTCGTCCATGTGCGCGCAGAGCATGAGCTTCTTGCCGGTACGCCGCGCGCCGCGCTTTTCTACTATCAGATTGCCGAGCGCGTCCTGCCTTATATCGTCGGCGTGAGGCGACGCGAGGGAGCGTATGACGCCGCGAACCTCGTCCTCATCGCCCGATACGCCGGACGCGCGGCAGAGCGTTTTGAGCATTTCAAGCATTCCGTATCCCTCCGCCAAGCTCCGATATTAGCGCCGCAACGAGACGCGCCGCCGCGCCGAGGTCGTCTGTGCAAAGCGTCTCCGCGGGCGTGTGCATATATTTTACGGGTACGCCGAGAAGCGCCGTTTTCACGCCCGCGCGCGAGACCTGTATCGCCCGGGCGTTCGTCCCCGAGTTGCCGCCCGGCTCGACCGATATCTGATATGGTATATCCCGCTCCCTCGCTATGGCTGCGGCGCGCTCCGTAAGCCCCCTGTCCATATTCGGGCCCCGGGCGACGACGACGCCGCCTCCGGGGATCCTCCCGCGCTCGGGCATCATGTCGGGCTGCCGCGCGAAATCCACGTCGAGGACTATGGCATAGCGCGCGTCCGCCGCAAACGCCGCTGTCGGAGCTCCGCGCACGCCAACCTCCTCCTGCGACGAGAACAGGATGTACAAATCGACGCCTAACGGCCCGCCCACCAGAAGCTCCAGAGCGCCGAGGACGACGGCGACGCTCGCGCGGTTGTCGAGCGCCTTCGCGCAGAATTGATTCGCGCCGAGCGCCGTTGGCTCCGAGAGGAACACCGCCGGAGTCCCTTCCGGTACGAGCCGCCCGGCGTCCTCCGGCGACAGCCCGGCGTCTATATACATGTCGTCGATTTTCACGGCGATCTCCGCGTCCGCGTCCTTTTGCAGGTGCGGCGGCAGCGTGTCTATGACGCCGGGCAGCGGAGGGTCGGTCAGGAGCTTCACCTCCGACGCGGGCAGCAGACGCTCGTCATGCCCGCCGATTCCGGTAAAGCGCAGGAAGCCGTTTTCGGCGTACCCCGTGACGACGAAGCCTATCTCGTCGATGTGCGCGTCGAGCAGGAGCCTCACGGCGTCCGGCTTGCCGCACCGCCTGACGGCGATCAGGTTCCCGAGCGCGTCCGTCGTTATCTCGTCGGTATACGGGCGCAAGAGCTCCGCCGCGAGAAGCGCCGCCGGCGTCTCGAAGCCCGAGGGCGCGTCGCAGGAGCACAGCCGCGTGAGCGTATCAATCCAGTCCATTTACTATCTCCTTAAAGTAATTCCCGCGTTCCTCAAAATTGGAGAAGGCGTCGAAAGAGGTACACGCCGGCGACAGCAGTACCGTATCGCCCGGCGCCGCCGCGCCAGCCGCCGCGCGCACCGCGTCCGCGAAGTCGGCGCGCATGACGATCTCCGGCTTGCCGGAGTAACCGGAAAAGCCCGTGACGGCGGCGCGTATTTTTTCCGCCGCGAAACCCGTGAGCACAAGCGTTTTGACGCACCGGACTATCTCCGGCGCGAGGCCGTCAAACGGCACACCCTTGTCCTTGCCGCCCGCAATGAGTATGACCCTCCCGTCAAACGAGCGCAGACCGGCCGCCGTGCGCGTCGGGCTGGACGCTATGGAGTCGTTATAGTATTTCACGCCACCGCGCTCGCGAACGAGCTCTATCCTGTGCTCCACGCCGCCGAAGCCGCGGGCGACTCGCTCAATCGCGGCGCGCGACACAAACCCGCGCGTCGCGGCTATGGCCGCCATGTAGTTTTCTATATTGTGCGCCCCCGGGAGCTTTATATCCGAGACGCCCAGAATATCCTCAAAATCGCCGTTTTCGGTGTACCTTATGATACCCGCGTCGAGAAAGACGCCGCGCTCCGGTCTGCTAAGACGCGAGAAGAACAGCGTCTCACCGCGCGCGTCGGCGGCGAAGGAGCGCGTTATCTCATTGTCGAGGTTCAATACGGCGCGGCACGGCGGAGTCTGGCGGAGCAGGATATTCCGCTTGGCGTCCGCGTACTCGTCCATATCGCGGTGGATATCGAGGTGGTTCGGCGCGACGTTCGTCACGACGGCGACGTGGGAGCTCTTTTTCATCGTGATGAGCTGAAAGCTCGAGAGCTCGACGACGGCGAAGTCGTCCGGCGACATATCGTCCGAACGGCACAGCAGCGGCGAGCCTATGTTTCCGCCGAGCCATACGGCTTTGCCCTCCGCGCGGAGAAGCTCGGCTATGAGCGTCGTCGTGGTCGTCTTGCCGTCGGAACCCGTGACGGCTATTATATCGCACGGGCAGACCTCAAAGAACGCCTCCATCTCGCTCGTGATGACGGCGCCGTGCCGCGCGGCGGCCTCCAGCTCCGGTGTGCGCGGCATTATACCCGGCGTGCGGAAGACGACGTCCTCGTTCAGGCCGTCGAGATAACCCTCGCCCGGTATGAGCCTTGCGCCCGAGCCGCTAAGCAAGCGGGCCGCGTCCCCTAATTGGTCGGCGGAGCGCCTGTCGCGGGCCGTCACGTCAAGGCCCGCGTCCAGCAGCAGCCGCAGGAGGGGGAGATTCGACACGCCGATCCCGAGCACGGCGATCCTGCGCCCGCGCAGACTGTCCGTGTACTCGCGAAGTCTCAAAAAAGCACCGCCTTTCGTGTATGCGCCGGTATGCCGGGCAAAAAGTCGCGGGCGCGTCATTTTTCCCGCTCGGCGAGCGACCGCGCGAGCCACGCGAGAAACTCGTCGCCGCCGAGCTCCGGGGTTAGGGCGTCCACTGCCCTTTGCGTCTCCTCGCGTATGAGACGCTCACACTCCGGCACGCCCAGAAGCGACGCGAACGTGCTCTTGACATTGTATGCGTCGGCGCGCGCGGGCTTGCCCAGCGCCGCCTCGTCCGATACCGCGTCGAGCACGTCGTCGCGTATCTGGAACGCGAGTCCCAGCGATTCGGCGTACCGCTCGGCGGCGTCCGCGAGCGCGCCTCCGCCGCCGGCCGACTCGACGCCCATACGGGCGCACGCCTTGAACAGCGCCGCGGTCTTGAGCGCGTGTATACGCCCGATCTGCCCGACTGTGAGCTCCTTGCCCTCCGCGTCCATATCGAGCGCCTGTCCGCCGCATATGCCGTCCGGCCCGGCCGCCCGCGCGAGGGTGAGCGTCATGCGCGCCGTCCGCCCGGGGGGCAGGGGAGAGAGCAGCACGCGCTCGAACGCCGCCGCCTGGAGCGCGTCGCCGGCCAGCGTCGCCGTCCACTCGCCGAACGCGATGTGATTTGACGGCTTGCCGCGCCGCACGTCGCTGTCGTCCATACACGGCAGATCGTCGTGTATGAGCGAATACGCGTGCAGCATCTCTACGCCGCAGGCGGCGTCGAGCGCCGAACGCTCGTCGCCGCCCGCGGCGCGGGCAAACGCGAGCGTCAAAACGGCGCGTATACGCTTTCCGCCGGAACACAGACTGTAGCGCATCGCGTCGGCGAGCGTCCTGTGCGGAGCTTCGCCGGTGAAGCAATCGGCGAGCGCGGACTCCGTCGCCGCCGCGAGCTCCGCGAATCTGAGCCGCATAGCGTCATTGCGCGTCGTCAAATTCCGTCTCCTCCGGCTTGCCGTCGGGCCCCTTTTGCAGCAGCGTAACCTTCTGCTCTGCCGCGTCGAGCAGCTTGCCGGCGCTCTTTAGCAGCCGGGCGCCCTCCTCGAACAGCGACAGCGATTTGTCGAGCGGAGCGTCGCCGCGCTCCAATTCATGTACTATCTCCTCCAAGCGCAGCATGGAGGTCTCAAAGTTGTTCTTTGCCACTGTGCAATCCCGCCTTTCTGGCTCGGGTGTCAAAAGTCACGCCCACCGCTAAGCGGCGATTTATTCCGTCATACGTCACAAAAAGCCTCGCGAATACACAAAGTATTCGCTGCGTTTTTTGTATAGTCTGACGATGGGGTCCCCGCGCGACCTATCGCGTGGGGTGTAAAAAAATCGACACGCTTATCGTCAGACGGACTTTTGACACCCGAACCCTTTACATTACGCGGCATTTTATCTCGTCTTTTTTGAGCCGCGCCGTTATTATATCGCCGGACGCCACATCGGACGCCGCCTTGACTATCGCGCCGGAGGGGGAGCGGACGATGGCGTAACCGCGGCCGAGCACCCTGAGCGGACTGAGCGCGTCAAGCGACGCCGCCGCGCGCGCGAAGCGCTCGCGTCCGCGGTGCAGACCGCGTGACGCCGCCGCCGCGAGGCGCTCGCGCGTCATGTCGAGCAGTTGGCGCTTGTCGTCAATATAGCTCATGGGATCCGTGAGACAGCGCCTGACGGACAATGCGTCAAGGCGCGCGCGCCGCGCCGACAGTGAGCGCCTCAGCGTTTGCGCCGCCCTGAGCTCCAGTGAGGCGAGCCGCGCCCCGACCTCGAAAGCGTCGGGCACGGCGAGCTCCGCCGCGTTTGACGGCGTGGCGGCGCGCACATCGGCGACAAAGTCGGCAATAGTCACGTCGGGTTCGTGTCCCACGGCCGATATGACGGGTATTGCGGACGCGAATATCGCCCGTGCCACGCGCTCGTCGTTAAACGCCCACAGGTCCTCTATGGAGCCGCCGCCGCGTCCCGTTATTATCAGGTCGGCGACAGAATATCTGTTTGCCCAGCCGATGGCGTCCGCGATCTCCCCCGGCGCCTCGGCGCCCTGCACGCGCACCGGCAGCACCTTGACGCGCGCGAGCGGCCAGCGCGCGCCGAGCACGCGTATGACGTCGCGCACCGCCGCGCCCGCCGGAGAGGTTATTACGGCGATCGTCCCGGGAAAGGACGGGAGCGGCTTTTTGCGGCCGGCATCAAACAAGCCCTCGCCCAGCAGCTTTTCCTTCAACTGCTCGTAAGCCACGTGGAGGTCTCCTACGCCGTCCGGCGAGAGCTCCGAGACATAGAGCTGATACGCGCCGTCGCGCGGGAACACCGACACCCTGCCGAACGCCACGACGCTCATCCCGTTTTCCGGCCTGAACCGGAGCTGAGCCGCCTCGCGCTTGAAAAACACGCACCGGAGCGCGCTGTTTTGATCCTTGAGTGTGAAATAGTGGTGCCCCGAGGGGTACGTCTTGTAATTCGACAGCTCTCCGCGCACGTACACCGCCGACAGCCGCGCGTCGGCGTCAAGCAGAGATTTGATGTGCTCGTTGAGCTCCGTTACGCCTATGACGCGGACAGCGCTGCTCAATACGCGTTTCACCTCACCTTTCCGGTTCCGCTGCCGGTTCCGCCCGGGAGAAGCTGCCGAGCACGCCGTTGATGAAGGCGGCGGTCTCCGGCGTCTCGTAGCGTTTGCCGAGCTCTACGGCGTCGTTTATGGCGGCGGCGTCCGGAATATCCGGCATGTACAGCACCTCGAACATGGCCGTCTTGATGATCGCCACGGCGACGCGCGACACCCTCTCGAGCCGCCAGCCCACGGCATATCTGCCGATGTAGCCCTCCAGCTCGTCCGTGCGCCCGTACACGCCCTCCACGACTTGCCTGATATATTGGAGTTGGTTGCCGGGCGGGCCTCCGGCGTACGCGGAGTCCTCCTCCGCGAGCGTCGCGTAATATTCGTCGCTGAAAATATTATCGAGCGCCCACTCGGCCGTCAATCCGCCCTCTGATATGGCGAATATGACGCGCATCGCAATCTCCCGCGCAACGCTTCTTGTCATCTGGGCCTCACCCGCCTATGCGTTCCATCGCCCGGACGACGTTCTCCCTGCTCCCGAAGGCCGTGAGCCGGAAGAAATGCTTGCCGTTTTCCCCAAAGCCGCCGCCCGGCGTGCCCACGACGTTCTTCTCGCCGAGCAGCTTGTCAAAATACTCCCACGAGTCCATGCCGTCCGGACAGCGCAGCCAGATATATGGCGCATTTACGCCGCCGAAGTATTCTATCCCGAGCTTACTGAGCGCGGAACCTGTTATACGCGCGTTTTCACGGTAATACGCGATATTCTCGCGGCATTGCGCGAGTCCCTCGGGGGAGAGAGCCGCCTCGGCGCCGCGCTGCGTTATATAGCTGACGCCATTGAACTTCGTCGTCTGGCGGCGCTTCCAAAGCTCAAAGAGAGGGTGCCCGTCCGCGGAGACAAGCTCGCGCGGGACGACGCTGTACCCGCAACGCACGCCCGTGAAGCCCGCCAGCTTTGAAAACGAACATATCTCGACGGCGCACCGGCGCGCGCCCTCGATCTCGAATATACTGCGCGGCAGTCCGGGATCGGTGATAAACGCTTCATACGCCGCGTCGAACAAGATCACCGCGCCGGAGCGGAGCGCGTAGTCCACCCACGCCGCCAGCCCCTCGCGGCTGTACACGGCGCCCGTGGGATTATTCGGTGAGCAGATGTAGATAATATCGGCGGCCTCGGAAGACGGGGGCGGGGGGAGAAAGCCGTTTGACTCGTTGCCGCCGGCGTAGATGATCTTATTGCCCGCCATAATATTGGTATCGACATACACGGGATATACGGGGTCGGGCACGACGGCAGCCGCGCCGGAACCGAATATATCGAGGATATTGCCGACGTCGCTTTTCGCGCCGTCGGAGACGATTATCTCGTCCGCGCCGACGTCCACGCCTCTGGCGGCATAGTACCCGGCTATTGCCTCGCGCAGGAAGTCATAGCCCACGCCGCCGTCGTCATACCCCCGGAACGTCGCGGCGTCACCCATCTCGCGGACGGCCTTGCCCATCGCCTCCACGACGGCCGGCGCGAGCGGGCGGGTCACGTCGCCTATCCCGAACCGGATTATATCGGCCTCGGGGTGTTCCGCCTTGTACGCGTTCACCTTTTGCGCTATCGTCCTGAACAGATAGCTCTCCTGCAAATTCAGATAATTTTGATTGATTTTCATAAATGATACCCCGCACTTTCTTTGCCGGACTTTGTTCCGGTCGCACCGACAGCCGTCGATAAACACAGTTCTCTCACACAGAACGGCCACATTATACACCGGAGGCCGGATTTACACAAGTGCTACCGGACAGCAGACTTGCTCCCGGTGAAGATTTTCCTGATTTGCCCCAATTTGCGTCGCCCCGCCGTTTCCACGTCCTGTAGGGGCGACTCGTCCTCGGTCGCCCGAGGTTCTCTCGTCTCATACGTGAGGACGACCCCCGCCGGAGACGCGACCAACGAGAAGATTCTGCCATGCTTGCGAGAAACGGAACATTTGCCTTGCTGTGAAAATTGCAAAATATTGCCGCACAATAATAATACAAAACCGCTCGCGGGGCCGCTTGACAATAGTGTGTTTTTGAGTATAGAATACATGCGGCGGTAAGCCGTGATATTTTGCAAAGGAATGGGACGTAATAATGAGAATTTCCACAAAAACGCAGCACGCTCTGCGCATGATGCTGGACTTTGCCGTCCACGGTAACGACGGCTACACGAGCTTGAAGGACGTCGCCGCACGGATGAACGTCTCAAAAACCTATCTGGAGCAGGTGATGATACAGATAAACAAGACCGATTTTCTGACGGCTGTGCGCGGCTCTGCGGGAGGGTATAAGCTCTCACGCCCACTGGATCGATGTTCCGTGGGCGATATTTTGCGCGCCATGGAGGGCGGCGTCACGCATATGGACTCCATGCCGGAGTCGGCGTCGAAGGACGACAACGGCAGGGTGAACCGGATGGCGACGGACGTCTGGAGCGGACTGGAGAAGGTGGTGATGGAGTATCTCGACGGTATGACGCTTCAGGATATTGTGGACAAGCACCGCGATTATCTCGGGTATGACTATACTATATAAATAGATAAATAAATAGATAAATAGCCGGGCGCCCCCTGAAGCTTAAAGGTTTATTATTCATACGGGCGCTATAAAAGTGTAGAATTACCCATATAATACTTGTTTTCCGGTGAGACTCTTTCATAAAAATAATAATAAAAAGTGCACATTATAAAAAATCAATAAGCATTTTGTAATCTTATACTGTTTTTGCTTAAAAATATTGACGCGCCGGAGGATATGATATATAATGTGTCCGGCATTACAGACGACGGACGCATTTTTGACGGAGGGGCCGCGGCGGAAACGGCGCGGGTCTTTTGTGTCAGGGGAAGGAAAGGTAAAATTTGCTATGAGCGGATGGAATCAAGTTACGACCGTGGAGGAGATGGAGGCCGATACCCAGCGGCTTCGCGATACGGCGTGTCAGGTGTGCGCGGAGACGTATGAGGACAGGAAGCGCAACCAGACGCCGCAGTGCCGTTTCGGAGAGGATGGGATATGCTGCCGTATCTGCTCCATGGGCCCGTGCCGCGTCACGCCTAAGGCGCCGCGCGGAATCTGCGGCGCGGACGCGCACGCGATAGCGGGCAGGAATTATCTGCGTATGGTAGCGGCGGGCACGGCGTCGCACTCCGATCACGCGCGCGAGATACTGCACGTACTGCACATGTCGAGCAGGGACGGAAATTACCCCGTGCGCGACGAGCAGAAGCTCATAAGGCTCGCGGAGGAGTACGGCATCGAGACCGAGGGGCGCGATATATACGACATCGCGCACGAGGTCGCGGAGACCGCGCTCATGGAGTTCGGCAAGCCGTTTGGAACTCAGCGCTTCGCCGAGAGGGCCATACCGGAGCGCCGCGAAGTGTGGGCGCGCGAGGGCATAATGCCGCGCGCTATCGACCGCGAGATCGCTACGGCCATGCACATGACGCACATGGGCAACACGGCCGACGCCGAGGCGCTCGTCCGGCAGGGACTGCGCTGCGGCCTGTCGAACGGCTGGGGCGGCTCGATGCTCGGCACGGAGGTCACGGACATACTGTTCGGGACGCCGACCGTCAGGCGGACGGAGGGCAATCTGGGCGTACTCGAAAAGGATATGGTAAATATTGCCGTACACGGCCACGATCCGGTTTTCTCGGAGATGGTCGTTTTTGCGGCGGAGCAGAAGGATCTGGGCGATCGGGCGCGCGCCGCCGGCGCGAAGGGGATAAACATCGTCGGCCTGTGCTGTACGGCAAACGAGATTGCGATGCGCCACGGCGTGCGCATGGCGGGCAACTTCCTGCAACAGGAAAACGCGGTGCTGACGGGCGCTTTGGAGATGATGTGCGTCGATGTGCAGTGTATTTTCCCCGCGCTCGCGCAGCTTACGGAGTGTTTCCACACGAAGTTTATCACGAGCTCGCCCATAGCGCGCATCCCCGGCTCTACTTACATCGAATTCAAGCCTGAGACCGCCCTCGAACAGGCGCGCGAGCTTGTCATAATGGCGATAGACAACTACAAGAACAGAGACGAGAGCAAGCTGTTTATTCCCGAGCACAAGCAGACGGCCGTAGTGGGATACCCGACGGAACAGATTATAAAAGAGCTCGACAAGGTGACGAACAGCCACGTGGACGAGCGCGGCTCGTTCCGTCCCGCGATAGACGCCATCAGGGCGGGCGTGCTCCGCGGCGCCGTCGCGATAGTGGGCTGCAATAACCCCAAGATACGTCCCGACTACTCGCACTTTGAGATAATGAGAGAGCTGCTGCGCAACGACATCCTCATAGTGGCCACCGGCTGCGCCGCGCAGCTTGCCACAAAGGCGGGTCTATTGAACATGGAGGCGAAGGACCTCTGCGGCGCGGGCCTCAAACGCGTGTGCGAGCTCATAGGCATACCGCCCATACTACATATGGGCGCCTGCGTGGACATAAGCCGCATGATGCTGCTCGCCAACGGCATAGCGCGCGACTGGGGCGTGGATATATCGCAGATACCCGTGGTCGGCGTCGCCCCGGAGTGGATGAGCGAGAAAGCCGTTTCGATAGCAAACTACGTGGTGTCTACCGGCATCGACGTCTATCTTGGCATAGAGCCGCAGGTAAAGGGCTCCGCGCAGATGATGGAGCTAATCACGGAGGGTACGCGCAGGATAACGGGCGCGGGCTTCATTATAAACACAGACCCGCACGATCTCGTCCGCGAGATAATCGACGGTATCGAGGCAAAACGCGAGGCGCTTGCCGCGGTGGGCGTACTGTAAGGCCATGAAGATCGCCGTCACGGGCAAGGGCGGAGTCGGCAAGACGACGCTGGCCGCGATACTCGCGAGACTTTACGCGGCGGAGGGCCGGAGCGTACTCGCGGCTGACGCCGACCCCGACGCCAATCTGGGTCCGGCTCTCGGCTTCACCGAGAGCGAGCTGCGAGGGCTGACGCCTCTGTCCGAAATGAGCGCGCTCATCGCGGAACGCACGGGCGCGGGACGCGAGGTCTACGGCAGACTGTTCAAGATAAATCCCAAGGTAGACGACATCCCGGACAGATTCGCGATAGAGAAGCACGGCGTCAAGCTGCTCGTCATGGGTACTGTGGAAAAAGGCGGCTCGGGCTGCGTCTGCCCGGAGAGCGTGATGCTAAAGCGCGTCATATCAAACCTTGTGACGGCCCGCGACGAGGTGATCATCTTGGACATGGAGGCCGGACTTGAACATCTTGGGCGCGGCACCGCCGATTTTGTAGACAGGTTCATCGTGGTCATAGAGCCGGGCGAGCGCAGCGTACAGACTTACAGGAATGTGAAAAAGCTGGCGGGCGACCTCGGCGTGAGAAATATCAGCGTCGTCGCCAACAAGACGCGCGGGGACGACGACAGGGAATATGTGAGAGAGCGCATACCGCCGGAGGAGCTTTTGGGCTTTGTGAGCCACGACGACGGCGTCATAGAGGCCGACAGGACGGGCGCGTCGCCGTTTGATGTGAGTCCGGCGGCGGTGGGCGAGATCGAGATAATAAAGGCCCGGATAGACCGGGAGCTTGGGGCGTGACGCCGCGCGGCGGATAAATATTCTAAAGGAGAATAATACGGGATGGGACTTTTTGACAGGGTTTTCAGAGGCGCCGATCAGATGTACGAAAAAGCGGAGAGCGAGTACGGGAAAGCTCTCGCCGAGCTCGGCGCGGACGCGTCTCTTGCAATGCCCGACACGGCGTACCACATGGCGTGTATTTACGCGTATCAGAACAGGCGGATAACGAAGCTGGGCGATCTGCGCGAGGCGCTTGACGAGATCAAGAGCAGGATGATCCATGAGCAGCGCACGGGCGACGTGTTCTCGAGCGGCATAGCGTCCGTCATGGCGGCGGAGGTCATCGAGTGCTGTAAGTACGCGGGCGGACGCAGTCCTTACGAGGGCACGAAGTACCACGGGCACTTTTCCGACGCGGAGGTGCGCGAGCTGGGCGTCCCGCTCGTCACGCAGGACATACCCGGCTTCGTCGTCATCATAGACCCCGCGCCCTCCGACGAGGAGGCGGCGGCGCTCATCAAGGGGTATCAAAACCGCGGGATATTCGTGTTCCTCATAGGCGGCGTTATAGATCAGGCGATACGCTCCAAAATACAGATGGGCTTCCCCGTGCGCGTCGTGCCGGTGGGAGAGGACATATGGGCGGTGGGCCACATCATATCGCTCGTCGTGCGCGCCGCAATGATATTCGGCGCCGTGACGCCGGGCGACTGGGACGCGTTCAACGAGTATTCGTTCAAGCGCATTTTCGCGTTTGTAAACGTGTTCCCGCCGCTTAGGGACATGACGGTGGCGTGCGGCGCGGGCGCCATCGCAAAGGGCTTCCCCGTAATCACAAACGTCGTGGAAAACGTGTGGAAGGTTCCCAAGACGATAATCATTCAGGAGAACGTGGCCGATTTCATCGAGACGTCTCTGGAGGCGCGCGACATCAAGATAAAGATCACGGACATCGACATACCCGTCGCGTTCTCCACGGCGTTCGAGGGCGAGATCATCCGCAAGAAGGACACGCGCGTGGACATCAACGGCGCGCGGGCGGACTGCTTCGAGTGGGTGCGCACGAAGGAGGCGCACGAGATAGAGGATCACAGCATAACGCTCGACGGGCCGGACATCGACGAAGCCGAGCAGGGGGCGACTATCGCCGTGGGCATCATGGTGGATGTTGCCGGTAAAAATATGCAGTCGGATTTTGAGCCCGTGTTCGAGCGCAAATTCCATAACTTCCTCAACTGCATCGAGGGCGTTATGCACACGGGCCAGCGTGACATGATACGCGTGCGCGTGAGCCTTGACGCGTTTGACGCGGGCTTCCGCATAAAGCATATCGGCGAGGTGCTGTACGCGAAGGTCAAGAGCGAATACGACACCGTGGTCGATAAGTGCCAGGTGACGATAGTGACGGATCCGGCAAAGCTGAAGGAGCTGCGCGCGGAGGCGAACAAGAGCTACGATAAGCGCGACATGCGTCTGCGCTCCATGACGGACGAGAATGTCGGGGTCTTCTACAGCTGCATACTCTGCCAGAGCTTTTCGCCCTCGCACGTCTGCGTCGTGACGCCGGAGCGCCTGGGGCTGTGCGGCGCCGTCTCATGGCTCGACGCGAAGGCGACGAACGAGCTCGACCCGAACGGGCCGTGCCAGGTGGTGACGAAGGAGCGCGTAATAGACGAGGATATAGGCTCGTGGGAGGACGTAAACGAAGCCGTCGTGCATTACTCGCACGGCGCGTTGGAGCGTGTGACGCTCTACTCGATACTGGAGGACCCCATGACCTCCTGCGGCTGCTTCGAGTGCATATGCGGCATAGAGCCCGCCTCAAACGGCGTCACTATAGTCAACCGCGAGCACACGGGAATCACTCCGCTTGGCATGACGTTCTCCGAGATGGCGTCCATGACGGGCGGCGGCGTGCAGACGCCCGGCTTCATGGGGCACGGCAAGCACTTCATCGCCTCCAAGAAGTTCTTGAAAGCCGAGGGCGGCATAACGCGCATAGTCTGGATGCCCAAGGCGCTGAAGGATATAGTACACGACAGATTAAACGAGACGGCCCGGGAGCTGTACGGCATAGACGATTTCTGCTCTATGGTGGCCGACGAGAGCGTGAGCGAGGACCCTGAGACGCTGCTCGAGTTCCTGTCCGAAAAGGGGCACCCCGTTTTGGCGATGGAACCGTTATTCTAGTCGTTTACCACGGCCGCGCCGCGGCAAACGCGCGGCGGAAGCAAGCTCCGCGATTGATGGGAAGAAAGGGATGATTTTATGGCATTTAAGGCGACGCCGCAGAAGTTTACGGCAAAGATCAACGCGCTGACCGTAGGGACAGGGGACAGGGAGATATCTCTCGGGGGCGAAAACGTATTTCCGTTTTACAGCTTTGACGCCCCGATAGAGAACAGCCCCAAGATAGGCATCGAGATACACGACGCCGGACACTACGCCGGCATTCCCGGCATGGACGAGTATTACGCGGGGGCGGATACTCTCGCCGAGACCGCCAGAAGAGCGGCGGCCGTAGAGGGCGCCGACTTTCTGGCCGTGTCCTTCGACGGGGCGCATCCGGACGGCGGCGACAGATCGGTTGAGGACTGCGTCGCGGTGATAAAGGAGATCGCCGACGCCGTCGATATACCGATCGTAATCGAGGGAAGCAAGAGCATAGACAAGGACGTAAAGCTGTTCGACAAAATATCGGAGGCGCTCTCGGGGCGCAATATACTCGTTCTGTCCGCCCGCGAGGAGAACTACAAGAGTATTGCCGCGTCCGTGGGGCTGGCCTACTCCCAGAAGGTGGGCGCGGAATCCGCCGTGGACATCAACCTCGCAAAGCAGCTCAACGTGCTCATCAGTCAGATGGGCGTCAAGAGCGAGAACACGGCCATGAATCTGGGCTCGGCGGCCGCCGGATACGGCTTTGAGTACGTGGCGTCCACTATCGACAGGGTCAAGGCCGCGGCGCTCGCGCAAAACGACATGATGCTTCAAATGCCCATAGTTACGCCGGTAGGCGCCGAGGCGTGGAGCGTAAAAGAGGCGATAGTCTCCGAGGAGGACTTCCCCGAGTGGGGGCCGATGGAGATACGCGGTATCAACATGGAGGTCTCCACGGCCGCGGCGTGTCTGGCGGCCGGCTCGAACGCCGTAATACTGAGACACCCGGAGTCGGTAAAAGCGGTGTCCCGGTTTATCAAAGCGCTTATTTAAGGGGAGGAGAGATGCTTTATGGCTCTGAAAGGTCTTGATATATTTAAGCTCACGCCGAAAACAAACTGCAAGGATTGCGGCAATCCCACGTGTATGGCGTTTGCGATGAAGGTGGCGCAGGGCGCCGTTGATTTGGCGAAATGCCCGCACCTGTCCGACGAGGCGAAGGCGCAGCTCGGCGACGCGACGGCGCCCCCGATGAAAAAGTTCAATATCGGCGCAGGGGAAAGCGTGTTTGCGCTCGGCGGTGAGACGGTGCTGTTCCGGCACGATAAGACGTTTGTATCGAAGAATCTGTACGCCGTCAACGTCTGCGAGGGCAGCTTCGACGAAAAGCTGCCGGATATAAAAAGGGTCGATTACGACAGACTCGGCGAGCGCATGTACGTGGAGCTTCTTAATCTGCAATTCACGGGCGACGCGGGCAAATACGCGGAGCTTGTGAAAAAAGCTCTGGATGCGGGGCGCGGGATAATTCTGGAGTGCCGGGACGCCGCGGCGGCGAGGGCGGCTCTGGAGCTTTGCGCCGCGTCGAAGCCGCTGCTCAACGGCGCGGACGCGGGCAATTACGCCGAGTTCGGCGCGCTGGCCTCGGAGTTCGGCGTCGCGCTGGGCGTCGGCGGCAATAGTCTCGACGAGCTGTACGACACGGCGGCCGCGCTTGAGAAGCTGGGCAATAAGGAGCTGGTGCTCGACGTCGGCTCGACATCAATAAAGGACGCCTTTGCGTGGGCGGTGCAGATACGCCGCGCCGCGCTGCGCGATAACGACCGCGTGTTCGGGTATCCGGCAATCGTCAATCCGGCCAGACTCGCCCCGGGGGACGAGTATTTGCAGACCGCGCTCGCCTCGCTGTTCACGCTCAAATACGGCTCGATCATCGTGATGGAAAAAATGAGCTACGCGCAGGCGCTTCCGCTCTACGGTCTGCGCCAGAATATCTACACCGACCCGCAGAAGCCGATGAAGGTGGAGCCGGGCATATATCCGCTCAACGGCGCGGGCGAGGACGCGCTCTGCGTGACCACCGTCGATTTCGCGCTGACGTATTTCGTCGTGTCGGGCGAGCTCGAGCGCTCGGGAGTGCCGCTCAATCTGCTCATTTCCGACGCGGGCGGCTATTCGGTTTTGACAGCGTGGGCGGCGGGCAAGCTGTCCGCGTCGTCCATAGCGAAATTCGTAGGCGAGTTTGAAATAGAGAGTAAGCTCAAGAGCCGCACGCTCGTCATCCCGGGCAAGGTGGCGGTGCTGAAGGGCGAGATCGAGGAGAAGCTGCCCGGATGGACGATAGTAGTCGCACCCAACGAGGCGGTCGAGCTCGTCAAGTTTTTCAAGGAGTACAAGGCGGGGTAGTTGAGGGCGGCGACAAGTACGGGCTTGAAGCGGTTTTCAGTAAGAGGATGTGACGATTTGAAAAAAATGATCAGAAACGCGGCGCTCATATTGACGCTGGCCGCCGCGGTATTGGCGTCGGCCGGGTGCGCGAAAGGCGGCGCCGACAGTCCGCGCGTCGAGATAACCATGGAGAGCGGCGGTACGATCCTGCTCGAGCTCGACGCGAAGACGGCTCCCATAACGGTCGAGAACTTCATAAATCTGGCAAAGGACGGCTTCTACGACGGGCTCACGTTCCACCGCATAATTCCCGACTTTATGATACAGGGCGGAGACCCCGAGGGGACGGGCACAGGCGGTTCGGACAAGACGATCAAGGGCGAGTTTGAGTCAAACGGGGTCGCCAACGGCATCAGCCACAAGCGCGGCGTGATAAGCATGGCGCGCGCGAACGACAAGGACTCCGCGTCGAGCCAGTTCTTTATCACTAATGCGGACTCGACGTTCCTCGACGGCGAGTACGCGGCGTTCGGACGCGTGTTAGAGGGTATGGACGTCGTGGACGAGATATCCGCCGTGCCGACCACGGGCTCCCCGGAGGACAGGCCGCTCGAACCCGTAGTGATAAAGACAATAAAGGTGTTATAGGGATTTCCATCCCGGATTTCCATCCCGGCGAGGAAAGGATTGCGTGGAGATCCGCGGTGTGGTAGAATACCGAAAACAGCGGCGGCGCGCAAGCCGCCGCCGGACGGAGCATAGCGGTTATGCACTATTGTCAAAAGGGAGGACACATATAAATGGCGGAGAAGGATATCCCGTATAAAATACATCTGACGGAGGGCGAGATGCCCGAGGCGTGGTACAACGTCCGCGCCGACATGAAGACGGATCACCGCCCGATACTGCACCCCGGCACGCTGCAGCCCGTGACGGAGGACGATCTGCGTCCCGTGTTTTGCGACGAGCTGGTAAAGCAGGAGCTCAACGACAAGGACAGATTCATAGAGATACCCGGCCCCGTGCGCGATTTTTACAGGATGTACCGCCCGTCTCCGGTCGTGCGCGCGTACTTTCTGGAAAAAGAGCTGAAAACTCCGGCAAAGATATATTACAAGTACGAGGGCGGCAATACGTCGGGCAGCCACAAGCTCAATTCGGCGATAGCGCAGGCGTATTACGCGCAGGCCCAGGGGCTGAAGGGCGTCACCACGGAGACGGGCGCCGGACAGTGGGGGACGGCGCTCTCCATGGCGTGCGGCTATTTCGGACTCGACTGCAAGGTCTTTATGGTGAAGGTGTCCGCCGAGCAAAAGCCGTACCGCAAGGCGGTAATGGAGACGTACGGCGCCTCGGTCACTCCCTCCCCCTCGGAGACGACGCAGGTGGGGCGGCAAATATTGGCCGACGACCCGAATACGACGGGGAGCCTCGGCTGCGCCATATCGGAGGCCGTGGAGGCCGCCGTTACGGCGGAGGGCTACCGCTACGTGCTGGGCAGCGTCTTGAATCAGGTGCTCATCCACCAGTCGATAGTGGGTCTGGAGGCAAAAGCGGCGCTCGAAAAATACGGCGAATACCCCGACGTGATAATAGGCTGCGCCGGCGGAGGCTCGAATTTGGGCGGGCTCATGGCGCCCTTTATGGCGGACAAGCTGGCCGGCCGCGCGTCGCCGCGCTTTATAGCCGTCGAGCCGGCGTCCTGCCCGTCGCTGACGCGCGGCCGATTCGCGTATGATTTCTGCGACACGGGCAAGGTCACCCCGCTCGCTAAGATGTACACGCTGGGTTCCTCCTTTATACCGGCCTCGAACCACGCCGGCGGGCTGCGCTATCACGGCATGAGTCCCATACTCTCGCAGTTGTATCACGACGGCTATCTCGACGAGGCGCGGGCGGTCGGCCAGATAAGCGTGTTTGAAGCCGCCAAGCTGTTCGCGCGCGTGGAGGGGCTGCTGCCCGCGCCGGAGTCCGCCCACGCCATACGCGTCGCGATCGACGAGGCGCTCAAATGCAGGGAGTCCGGCGAATCCAGGACGATACTCTTCGGCCTGACCGGCACGGGCTATTTTGACCTGGCGGCGTATATGCAGTATAACAGCGGCGTCATGGAGGACTATATCCCCACGGACGAGGACCTCAAACGCGGCCTCAACGCTCTTCCCGCTCTGCCGGGCGTGGAATGAGACGCAGGGCTTCGGCGGCCCGCGCGGAAAGAGGCTGCGGGGCGGGCGGTGAACGGCTGTGAACACGGGCTGCGAGATCATAAACGTGAGATTGAACGACGCGGGCGACGCGGTGGTTATCATAGACCAGAGTCTGCTGCCCAACGAGACGCGTTACCTCACGCTGCGCGGCGCCGGCGAGCTGTATGAGGCGATCGCGGAGCTGCGGGTCAGGGGCGCGCCGGCGATCGGCATCTTTGCGGCGTACGCGCTCTATGTGCTGGCGGCGGGGAGCGCGGCGACGCGCTACGACGAATTCTACGATGAGCTCCTGAAAAATAAGGCGTATCTCGACTCGTCGCGCCCGACGGCGGTCAATCTCCGCAAGATGCTCGACCGCATGGAAGCGCTCGCGCGCTCCATGAGCTCGGAGAGTGTGCCGCGCATAATAGAGGCAATGAGGCGGGAGGCTGACGCGATATACGACGAGGACGTCGCGATGTGCCGTGCGATCTCGGAGTACGGGCTGACGCTCGTGCGTCCGGGCGACGGCATACTCACGCACTGCAACGCCGGCCCGCTCGCCACGTCGCGCTACGGGACGGGGCTCGGCGCTATACTGCTCGCCAAAGAGCGCGGGATAGAGCTGCGCGCCTACTGCGACGAGACGCGACCGCTGCTTCAGGGGGCGCGCCTGACCACCTTTGAACTGTATAAGGCCGGGGTGGATACGACGCTTATCTGCGACAACATGGCGAGCATCGTCATGCGCGAGGGTAAGATCAACGCCTGCTTCGTCGGCTGCGACAGAGTGGCGGCAAACGGCGACGCGGCGAACAAGATAGGCACGAGCGGAGTCGCGATTCTGGCAAAACACTACGGGATACCGTTTTACGTATTCTGTCCGTCCTCCACGATCGACCCGAATTGCGCCACCGGCGGCGATATTGAGATCGAGCAGCGCGCGCCGGACGAGATAAAGGAAAAATTCTTTATCAAGCCGTCCGCGCTCCCGGAGGTCAAATGCTACAATCCGGCGTTTGACGTGACAGACAACGCCCTTATCACCGCTATAATCACCGAGAGGGGCATCTGCCGCGCGCCCTACGCGGAGAGCTTTGCGGAGCTGGGATTACTCGTTTGAAGGGCGCGCGGCGTCGCTCGGACGACGCCGCTTAGCCGGGAGGGCATGCTTGTGGAAACGCTGAATTATCCGGCCGACGAGGACGCGAAGCGCGACATCGTTGAAGCCGGCAGACGCCTGTACGCCCGCGGACTCGTCGCGGGCAACGACGGCAACATATCGGCGCGCGTATCGGATACGGAGCTCTGGACGACGCCGAGCGGCGTATCGAAGGGCTTTATGACCGGCGATATGCTCATAAAAATGGATATATACGGGAATGTGCTGGAGGGCGGCGGCGGACGAAAGCCGTCGTCGGAGGTCAAGCTGCACCTGCGCATTTACGGGCGCAGCCGCGGCGTTCTGGCGGTCTGCCACGCGCATCCGCCCGTGGCGACGTCGTTCGCGGCGGCGGGCATCCCGCTCGACCGCGCGTTGCTGCAGGAGGCCGTGGTGCTGCTGGGCGTCATACCTCTCGCCGAATACGCGCCGCCCGGTTCCGACGAGCTGGCCGACGGCGCCGCGCGCTTTTGTCCCGATTACAACGGCGCGCTGCTGGAACACCACGGCGCGGTTTCGTGGGGCGGGGACGTGATGGGCGCGCTCTACAGGCTCGAGAGTATAGAGTATAACGCGACCGTCGCCATGTACTCGCGGCTGATGGGCGTCGAGCGCCCGATGAGCGAGAGCCAGATAGACGGCCTGTTGCTATTGCGCCCCGCGTGGGGCGTGACGGGCGGCGGCCGTCCGGCGGGGAGACCGGAGGAGGACGCGCGGCGGTGAAATTATGCAGCTTTATTGATAACGGACGGCCGCGTGTCGGTGCGGCAGTCCGCGGCGGAGTCGCCGACATGACCGCTCTCGGGTTTCCGTCCGATATGGGGGAGGCCGCCGCGGGCGGCGCGGCGCTGCTAGAGCGCATGGAGGCGGCCGCCGGAGCGTATGACGGCGCCGTATACGCCCTTGACCGCGTCGAGTTCGGCAATGTGACAAGCCCCGGCAAGATAGTTTGCGCGGGACTCAATTATAAGAGCCACGCGGAGGAGACGGGCGGTCAGGCGCCGGAATACCCCGTGCTTTTCAGCAAGTTCGGCGACGCGCTCAGTCCGTCCGGCGCGCCGGTGGCCCTGCCCGGGTGGCGGCGGTGCTACGACTACGAGGCCGAGCTTGTCGTCGTCGTCGGCGCGCGCGCGTACAACGTCCCGCCGGAGGACGCCGCGGCGCACATATTCGGCTACACGTGCGGGAACGACCTGTCGGCGCGCGACAGTCAGTTTTTGTCCAGTCAGTGGCTGTCCGGGAAATCATTTCCCGGCTTTGCACCCGCGGGGCCGTTTATTGTGACGGCGGACTGCTTTGACCCGTCGGCGGATAACGCGATAGTCTGCCGCGTCAACGGCGAGAGCGTGCAGAACGGCGTCACGTCGGACATGATATTCACGTGCGCCGAGACGCTCAGCGCCGCGTCGCGCTGCTTCCCGCTCGAGCCGGGCGACTTGATATTCACCGGCACTCCCGCCGGAGTTATTCTGGGCAAACCAAAGGGGCGGCGCGTATGGCTGCGGCCGGGCGATACCGTGGAGGTCGCCATAGAGGGTATAGGGACTCTCGTAACACCGCTCATCGCTTATTGACACGCGGGACCGTATTTAGTATAATGTGCGGGTGTTTGCGCCCGGCGACGGACGCCGCCGGGAGATTTCAGTATTTTAGGGGGGGACGATATGCTCAGGACATATCAGCCTAAGAAGCGGCAGCGCTCAAAGGAGCACGGCTTCCGCAAGAGAATGACCACAAGAAACGGTCGCAAGGTGCTCGCGCGCCGCCGCGCAAAGGGCAGAGAGAAGCTGTCCGCATAGGCGTGCGTCCGCGCGGAGGTGTTATGCTTTGAGATTTTCCGTCTCTCTGAAAAAAAATCACGAATTCAGGCGCCTCTACAATAGGGGTAAGAGCGCCGCGTCCCGCTTTATGGTGATCTATTGCCGCAGAAACGGCCGTGAAGAAAACCGGTTGGGCATTACGGTCAGCGGCAAGCTCGGCGGCGCGGTACGGCGTAACCGTATGCGCAGGAGGCTGAAGGAAGTCTACAGGTTGCGCGAGCATACGCTCGTACCGGGGTATGACGTCGTTATAGTCGCGCGGCAGGGGTGCTTTGACGCCGCGTTTGACGACTTGACGCGCGATTTCGTGAGACTGTGCGGACGGCTCGGAATGACAAAGGCGCCGGTGGGCGCGGCGCATACGCGCCGGAACGGGAATACGCCCGTCCTCTCGCGCTGATCCGCCGTGAAGCGGGTACTCGTCGCGCTGATCGTCTTCTACAGGCGGCGCGTATCGGGCGCGTTCGCGCCCCGGTGCCGCTTCACGCCGACGTGCTCCGCTTACGCGCTGGAGGCCATTGAGACGCACGGCGCCGCGCGCGGATCGTGGCTGGCGTTTCGGCGCATTTTGAAGTGTCATCCGTTCCACAAGGGGGGATATGACCCCGTCCCTCGCCGGCGCGGACTGAACGGGGAGGATTACGACGATGTTTAGAAAGGCAGTATACATTATATGCTGAGAGCCATTGCACAGCCGTTCGGCTGGCTGCTTTTGCAGTTATACGCGATATTCGAAAATTACGGCGTCGCCGTCATACTGTTCGCCTTCACCGTAAAGGTGATTTTACTGCCGTTTCAGATGAAGAGTAAGCGCGGTATGATGCAGCAATCGGTGCTTCAGCCCAAGCTGAAGGAGCTGGAGAAGAAGCACGGCGCTAACAAGCAAAAATATAACGAGGAGGTCGCCAAGCTCTACAAGGAGGAGGGCGTCAACCCCGCCTCCGGGTGTATATGGTCGCTCATACCGTTTCCCATACTGCTGGCGCTCTATCAGGTTATACGCAACCCACTGACCTCTATGATGGGTATTGCGCAGGAGGCGGTTGCGGCGGGCGGCGCGCTGTATGAACGGATCAAAGAGGTGGCGCAGGGCCTCATATCAAGCGGCTCGGAGACGGCTGAGCTGATGAAGCGGCTCGGTCTCGTCGAGGGTGAAAAGGCCGGCGGGTACATTGAAATAGCGCAGACCCAATTTATCGGGGAGCATCTCGACAGTTTTAACAATATCGCCGGCGTCACCGAGAAGCTGCGCGAAATTGACTTCCGGTTTTTGGGCATGGACATGGGCGAGCAGCCGGTATGGAATTTTCTCTGGACGACCGACTGGAGCAATCCGAAAATATGGGCCCCGGGTCTGGGTCTGTTCCTTATACCGCTGGTAACCGGCGTACTGACATTCCTAACCTCGAAGGTGAGTACAAAGCTCAACACCGTGGCGCAGCCCGAGGGCCAGAGCTCCATGAAGATGATGACCATGCTCATGCCGCTTATGACGGTGTACTTCGGCTTTATCGTTCCCGCCGCGCTCGGCGTATACTGGATAGCCAACTCGGTATTCGGCGTCGCGCAGGACGTTTGGCTGCACAAGCGGTATTCGCGCATAATTGAGGCGGAGAACGCCGAAAAGAATGAGCGCAGGCGCGCAAGGGAAGCGGAGCTGGAGGCGAAGCGGTTGGAGACCGAGCGCAAAAAAGCGGAGAACGCCACGATGGCAAATCCGAACACGTCAAAACGCAAGCAGCAGACGACGGAGAGACAGGAACAGATAACGAAAGCGGTGGAGTGGGAGAAAAAGAATCAGCCGCCGCCGGACGATCCGGACGGCGAGCCGGCGAGAGTCGGCCCGCGCAGATACGCGCGCGGCCGCGCGTATGACCCGGACAGATTCAGCGAAGGCGCGGACGACTCCGGCGAGCGGGAGCAGGATGAGACGGGAGATGAGAGTACAGATGAAATCAATTGAAGCTGCCGGTAAAACGGAAGAAGAAGCCATCGAGACGGGACTGAGAGAGCTTGGTCTGGCGCGTGACGACGTCTCAGTAGAGATAATTGAGCGCGGGAAGGCGGGATTTTTAGGCATCGGAAGTACGCCCGCGACTGTGCGGCTCGTATACGACGGCGAGGAGACGCGCTCGGAGAGACTGGACACGTTCCTCACGGGTCTTTTTGAGCACATGGGCGTACACGCGAGCGCGTCGGTCTCGGAGACGGACACCGACGTAAACGCCGAGATCACGTGTGAGGAGCAGGGTGTTCTCGTCGGTAAAAACGGCGAGGTGCTCGACGCGATAGCGCATGTGTCAAATTATGTCGTCAACCGCGGGCGGCGGCACGTCCGGGTAAATATCGACGCCGAGGATTACAGGCGCAAACGCGACGAGGAACTCACGGCACTCGCCAGAAGTACCGCGGGCAAGGTGATAAAGCTCCGGCGCAGCATCAGACTCGACCCGATGAACGCGTATGAGCGCCACGTCGTTCACGAGGCGCTCCAGGACAATGATAAGGTAACAACGCACTCGGTGGGGGAGGAACCGCGCCGCCGCGTCGTAGTCCATTACGGCAGAGGTGAGAACAATTGACAACGGTTTTTGAGAAGCTCAGAGACGCGATTTCCGAGCAATTTGTGATAGACAGGGATCGGATTACGCTCTCTACGGATCTGCTCGACGACATCGGCGCGGACTCGCTGGACCTGATCGAGCTGATCACCTCTATGGAGGACGAGTTCGGCGTGAGCGCCGTGGACGAGACCGTCTATGCCTGCCGGAAGGTAGGCGAGTTGGCAGAATACATAGAAGCCCTGACGGTTAAATTATAGAGGGCGCCCCAAAAAGGTAAGGAGAATTACAGCGGCAGCGGGGTGTGCGGACAAAATCCGACGTTTAATTATTCAACAGGGCGCTGCTCCGGAGCGAGCGCAGGAGCGCGATCTCTTCGGCGTAGCCGTCGGGCTCGTTGGGCGTTTCGAGATAGAACGGCAGATCGCGCAGCCGCGGATGGTTGATTATGCGCTCGAACGTCTCGAGTCCGAGCGAGCCGGCGCCTATTTTCTCGTGGCGGTCCTTGTGGCTTCCGAACGGATTTTTGCTGTCGTTGAGGTGGATGGCGCGCAGACGCTCCGGACCGACGACCGCGTCGAATTCCTCCAATACGCCGTCGAGATCCCCGCGTATATCGTAGCCGGCGTCGTACACGTGGCAGGTGTCGAGACACACGCCGAGCTTGCCGTCGAGTTCCACGGCGTCGATTATGGCGCGCAGCTCCTCGAACTTTCCCCCGAGCTCGCTGCCCTTGCCGGCCATAGTCTCCAGCAGGACTACGGTCGTCTGATCGGGGGAGAGGACGCTGTTGAGCGTATCCGCTATGAGCGAGACGCCGAGCTCGGCGCCCTGGCCGACATGACTCCCGGGATGAAAATTATACATATTTCCCGGTAGATATTCCATCCGGCGGATATCGTCCGCCATCGTCTCCCGCGCGAATTCCCGGAGATGCGCCTTTTCGGCGCAGGCGTTGAGCGTGTACGGCGCGTGCGCGAGCAGACGGTCTATCCCCCGCTCCGACGCGAAGCTCAGAAATGACGCTATGTCATTTTCGTCTATGGCTCTGGCGGCGCCGCCGCGCGGATTCCGCGTGAAAAACTGAAAGACGTTCGCGCCGAGCTTCTCCGCGGTGCGCCCCATCGCGAGATAGCCGCCCGACGAGGACAGATGGCAGCCGATCCTGAACATGCGCGCTCCCCCTTTTTATTTATACTAAACCGCTTTTGACGCCCGAACCATATCTGGCGATTATCGAATCCGCGATCCTTTTGCTGGCAAAGCCGTCGCCGTAGGGATTGCTCGCGTGGCTCATTTTTTCGTATGCCGCCCGATCCTCGAGCAGCAGCTTTGTCTCTCTGTAGATCGCGTCCTCATCAGTGCCGACTAACTTCAATGTGCCGGCCTCGACGCCCTCCGGGCGTTCCGTCGTGTCGCGCACGACGAGCACGGGCTTGCCGAGAGACGGCGCCTCCTCCTGTATGCCTCCGCTGTCGGTAAGGATCATATACGCCCTGCTGATAAAATTGTGGAAATCGCATACGTCCAGCGGCTCTATCAGCGAAATCCTGTCCGAGTCCGAGCCGAAGACGCCGTCCGCTATCTCGCGCACGGACGGGTTGAGATGGACGGGGTATATCACCCGGACGTCGCGGAACTCGTTTACGATCCTCTTTATCGCGCCGAATATGCGGTACATCGGGTCGCCGAGGTTTTCACGGCGGTGCGCGGTGAGCAGCAGGAGCCTGTGGCCGGCGTGTCCGTCGAGGGCGGGATGGCTGTAATCCTCTCTCACGGTAAAGCGCAGCGCGTCGACGGCCGTATTACCGGTGACGAAAATATCGCCGGACTCGCGGCCCTCGCGGAGCAGATTGAGCCGGCTGAGCTCGGTGGGCGCGAAAAGCATGTCCGCCAAGCGATCCGTCATCTGGCGGTACATCTCCTCGGGAAAGGGCGAGTATTTATTCAATGTGCGCAGACCCGCCTCCACATGGCCGACGTCCGTCCGGCGGTAGTATGCGGCGAGCGCGCAGGCGAACGTCGTGGCTGTGTCTCCGTGTACGAGGACTATATCGGGGCGCCGCTCGGCTATGACGTCTTCCATACCGCGCAGCGCGGCGGCGGTTACGTCGGTGAGCGACTGCCGGGGGCGCATGACGTCCAGATCGATATCCGGCGTTATTCCGAACGCGTCGAGCGCCTGATCGAGCATCTGGCGGTGCTGCGCCGTCACGCAGACGGTACAGCAAAATTCCGGGCGCGCTTTCAGCTCCAGCACGAGCGGCGCCATCTTAATAGCCTCCGGCCTCGTGCCGAACGCAATCAGGGTATTTATCATGTTCTGCAGGTTCCTTCAAAATACAATTCCGGCTGTCGCGGTCTCGCCGTAACAGACGGGCCGCT
The DNA here is from genome assembly GCA_031270395.1 of Oscillospiraceae bacterium. Taxonomy (GTDB): domain Bacteria; phylum Bacillota; class Clostridia; order Oscillospirales; family Oscillospiraceae; genus JAISBX01. The sequence goes on along the minus strand of JAISXU010000045.1, from coordinate 17,222 downwards.
ATGCGGATATTATATCAGAAATTGTAAAGCAATTTCTGATATATCGCCATGCGGCGCGTCCCGCGCCGCGGCTCAAAGTTTAAGCGCGCGCCCGCTGTGCGGGCGCATGCGCGATATATAATATCCGCTCTGCGGATATTATATACTCAATAACTACATTTGTCACGGGTTTGAGGCGGTATGAATACAATGTTAATGTTTTGGAAGCAGTTTTTAGGAGGAACACTATGAAATTTGCTGTAATTGGCGGAGATATGCGCCTTGCCATGCTCGCCGGTCTGCTGGCGGCGGATTCACACGAGGTCAAGACATTTGCCATAGAAAAAACGGCGCCCCTCCGTGGCGTCACGCAGACGTCGCTTGCCGGGGAAGCGGCGCAGGGCGCGGATTGCGTCGTGCTGCCTCTGCCGCTGGCCACGCGCGAGGGTGTGCTGGTGACGCCGCTGTCCGGGGGGCTGTACACGACGCGGGAGATTTTCGCGGCGCTGAGTCCGGGTCAGGTGATATGCGCGGGGAAGGTGGACGACGCGTCGCGCGAGACTGCGGGCTTGATGGGGCTGGAGATAATCGACTATATCGAGCGCGAGGAGCTGGCTGTCGCGAACGCCGTCGCGACGGCGGAGGGCGCCGTCCAGCTCATCATGGAGGAAACCGACGTCACGCTGTGCCGTATGCGCGCGCTCGTGATCGGTTTCGGACGTATCGGAAAGCTGCTGTGCCACCGTCTGCGCGGCATGGGGGCCTATGTCACCGCTTCCGCGAGGAGCTGGGCGGATACGGCTTGGATACACGCCTACGGATACGAGGCGATGGATACCGGCCGTCTTGAGGGCGCGCTTGGAAAATTCGACGTCGTGGTGAATACCGTGCCGGCGCGCGTGCTCGGGTACGGGCGGCTGCGCGAGCTCAAGCGCGGCTGCCTGTGTCTCGATCTTGCGTCCAGACCGGGCGGAGTCGATTTTACAGCCGCCGCGAGGCTCGGGGTCAAGGCCGTCTGGTCGCTTGGACTGCCGGGGGAGGTGGCGCCCGTGACGGCGGGCGCGATAATCCGGGACACGGTATACAACATTCTCAGTGAAAGAGGTGCTGCGGATTGAAGGATAAATGCGCGGGATTCGCGATGTGCGGATCCTTCTGCACCCTTGAGCGCGCGATAGACGCGCTCGAAAAGCTGCGGACGTCGTTCGGGCGCGTGATTCCGATCATGTCCGAACGCGCGTACCGCATGGATACCAGATTCGGCCGGGCGGAGGATTTTGCCGCGAGAGTGACACAGCTGTGCGGAGAGGAGATAATACGCGATATCAGGGGCGCCGAGCCGATAGGCCCGCGGGGACTTCTCGACATCCTCATAATAGCTCCGTGTACCGGCAACACGCTCGCCAAGCTCGCTCTGGGCATAACGGACTCGAGCGTCACTATGGCGGCAAAGGCGCATCTGCGCAACGGGCGCCCCGTGCTCATAGCCGTATCGACAAACGACGCGCTCTCCGCGAATCTGGCGAATATCGGGACGCTGCTCAACCGCAAAAATGTGTATTTCGCGCCGTTTTATCAGGACGACTGCGCGGGAAAGCCCGCCTCACTTGCGGCGGAGCTCGATTTACTGGCGGCCGCCGCGGAGGAGGCGCTCGCCGGGCGACAGATACAGCCGGTAATCACCGCTTGCCGCGAATGAATCGCGGCAAGCGAATCGCGGCAAGCGCCTAATCGACGCGTATCAGGATCGTGCCGCCAACGCCGAAGACGCGTTCGCCGAGGCTTTTGAGCAGCTCCTCGTTGAGCCGCTCCCCGAACTTGGCGCGCTCAAGCTTGCCGACGACGATAAACCGGACGTCATATTTGCCGAGCAGCGCGCGGACTGCGGCGGCGTCCGACCCCGTGTATATCGCGTCGAGGTCGGAAATGCGCTCGCCAAACGCGGCGGTGTCGCTGCGTCTCCAAAGCTGCTCGTGCGTGTACCAGTTGAAAATGTCCGGCAGTCCCGTGAACGCGGATATGCGCCCGTATGAGGTGTAACTCAGACCGTTGGCCTCGGCTATGACGGGAGTGCCGGAGACGTACGCGTTTATGTATTTTATCAAATAATAGTCCTCGTTAAGCGTATACTCATACGGCGCGTCGGGATTGTCCGCATCGAGCTTTTCACGGTGAGAGGCCATGAAAGTCGTGCCGTCGAGCCCCTTATAGGAACGCGGCAGCAGATTTCCGTACCGGCCGCTGATGGTGTAATAGGGGTAGACGAAAGCACAGGCCATAAGCAGGCACGAGAGCGCGGCGGCGGGCACGCGCCGCCACGCGCCGCGCCGCGCGTGACGCAGGAGCGGGGCGGGGGAGTCCGCCCCGCCGGTGAGGAATACGCGCGGGAAAGTGTAGCCGACGCCGACGGCGAACAGGACAAACGCCTGAAAGGTCAGCTTGAACATCGTGTTCGCGCGCGGGTGGCTCGTGTAGATGTCCACCACATATACGAGCTCCGGCAGTATCACGAGCCCTATGGCGCAGATAAAGATGATAAGCGCGGCGGCGTCGCCGGGATTCAGTGCGCCGATGAATCTGACGAACGCGTTTTTCGGCGGGCCGCCATCGTCGCTGTCACCGCCGCCGCGCGTCCGGCGTCTTATGGCTGTGACGAGCAGCGTGATAAAGAAAAAGGTCTGATAACCGTACAGCACGAGAAGCTGATACACGCGGGAGCGCGCGGGGACGAGCGCTATCTTTGTGGCTATTGACTCAAAGGTAAGATGAAACGGCAGCGCGACGGCGTAGGCGACGGCGCACGTCACGGCGAGCTGCGCCAGAGTTACGGCGAGCGCCCGCCCGGCGCCGCCGTAACGCCTGATATTGGCGTATAAAAACAGCGCCGCCGACACCGTTATATATATCGGAAAATCCCAGAAATTAGTCGCCGGAAACAGTCCGATGAGGAATATGTTCAGGGCGAAGCCGGCAGCCGGCGCGACGGCCCGCAGAATCGGCGCGAGACGCGCCGACAGCCCTCCGTTTCCGGCGGCGCCCCGTATGCGTAAGCGGGGCGCCGGCTGTTCGCCGCTCCCGCCGCCGCGCTCCCGCCGCGCGATTATTTCGCGGACGACCGCTATAACGACCGCCAGCGACGTCAGCGCGAACAGCAGATTTACGATGTGTGCGTGCAGATCGGCCACTATATATGAGTAATGCGGAAACTCGTGGATGGTGCCGTCCGTCTCGATAAGCGGGTTATAGCCTATGTATCTTGTGGCCGACGGATACCAGTACGCGCTGTCTCCGGGAAAAAGCCACGCGTATATGACCGTGTGCAGATTTCCGCTCAAACAGACGAGCGCTCCCGTGAGCGCGCCGCACACGACCCTCGCTCTCCGCACGGGACGGGCGTCCGGCGCGTTCGCGCGCCCCGCGCGGAGGGTGTAGAGCTCAAACAGAAACTGTCCGATATTGTAGGCCTGCATGAACGCGAACGCGAAAAGAGACGCTATCATCAGATTGTACGTGACGCCGGAATATATGCCGGTGAGCTTTGTGAGATACGCCGCGAAATACTGTCCGAGGTAATAATAGTTGACGGATTGACCGGCGTACCACATATCGCCGGGCGGAAAGAAGTCGGAGCGCAGTATGGAGTTCACCAGTCCGAAATCCATGAATTTCTCCAACCCGATTATATCCGGGCCGACGCCGCGAATATACGACCAGACGGCCAGCAGCAGCATAAAAAGCGCCTCGTGCCGGAGCGCGGCGGGCGGCAGACCTCCGGCAATACCGGCGTTGCCGGTATTGCGCCGGCGCGATATAAGGAGATTGACGGCCAGACCGACAAAAAGCGGTATGAGGAGCGCCCAGAAGCGAAACGGCAGTATTTTCAGCGACGCCAGCACCCACGAGACGTATCCCGACAGCGCCACGCCGATCACCTTTGAGAATATATATCCCTTCGACTCGAAGCGACCGAAGATAGCGCCGGTCATCGGGAAAAACGCGGCGCCGACGGCGAACAGGACGCACCACCAGAGGATGAACCGGGAGAAGTCGGCGCGCAGCAGCACCGCCGACGCGGCGGCGGACAGCAAAAGCCAGTGCGCGCCGAGCGCCTTTGCTCTCTGCAATAATGACATAGCGGTGTGCTTCATTTTACCGTTCTCCCGCCGCAAATTATGCCGGCCGCCGCGCGCCCCGAGGCGACGGCGTAGTTTTGGCCTCTGTCCTCGGGATATATCTGCGCCATCGACGCGAGATACAGACCGCCGAGCGCGGTCTCAGGCGGCAGTATCCTCTCGCTGTGGCGAAGTCCCGCCACCGGCTGCGCGTATTCGGCCCGGTGTACGCGATAATCGACGACGTCCGCCGGCGTAAAATCCGGGAATATACCGCCGAGGCAGTCGAAAAACACGCCGGCGAGCTCGTCGTCCGAAGCGCGGAAAAGGGCGTCCGACGAGTCGAGATACCGTGACAGGAAGATATATCCGCGCTCTCCGAAGCTCGGATCCGGGAAAAGGTTGGAGTGCTCAATGAACAGCACGAACGGTGCGCCCGGCTTCGCGACGGTCAGCCAGTAATAATCCGACAGACGTTTCTTTGTCACAAGCGTGACGCACACGTTTGCCTTGTGCTTCACGGCGCGCGCGCGTTCCGCGTATTCCGGCGGAAGCGCGGCTATCTGACACAGCTCGGCGGGGGAGGCCGTAAACAGAACCTTATCGTATTCCGCGCGCTCTCCGCCGGCCGTCACTGACAGACCGCCGCCGGGCTCCGCCACGACGGACGTGACCTCCGAAAACATGAAGCGCCCGCCGCGTGAGCGTATAATTTCCGCCAGACGGCCGTACAGGACGCCGAAGCCGCCCCGGAGATAGCCGAGCGACTCGGCGCCCGCGCCGCGCCGTGTCGAGCCGCGCAGCTTGAATTTGTTCCATATCCACACGCCGCCCACGCCGTCGGCGTCCTCGCCGAATTTTGAATCCAGCAGCGGACGCCACAGCTTATCGTAAGACTCGCGCCCAGCGGTCTTTATGAGCCAGTCGCGCGCGCTCACGTCCTCAAGGCGGCTGTAGTCGCCGACGCTTTTCGCGCGCAGCACGGCGAGCCCCGTGCGCGCGCGGCTCAGCAGGCTCAGCTCCGGGAAGCGCATGAGGTCGGCGGGGCTTGTGAAGGGATATATGCGCCCGCCCGAGCTTGTCTCGCTTGCCGCTGCGCAGTATATCCCGTTCTTCGCGTTTTTCCAGACGAGACTGTCGGAGAGTCCCGCCTCGCCGATGAGCGATATAATATCCGCGTCGCTCGTGAATATGTGGTGATAGAATTTGTCGATCACCGCGCCCGCCACGGTCTGGCTGCCGGCAAGTCCGCCGAGAGCTTCCTCCGATCTCTCATAGACCGTGACGCCGTGCCCGCGCCGGGTGAGCTCATATCCGGCGGCGAGACCCGTGGCGCCCGCGCCGATTATCGCTATTCTCATTGCCGCTCGCCGCCGTCTTCCCCGGCGGTGACGTCTTCCCCGGCGCCGTTGGCGACCTCCGGCGGAGTCCCGCGCGCCGCCGCGCCTCTCAGCGCGCGGATCCCCCGGGCCGAGAGCTTCAGCGCGTATGTCAGGGCTATCGAGCATATGGTGACGGCGACTATGTACATCACCAGATCGCACGCGGGTGTGTTGACGAGCTTCTGTATCTGTGAGTACGGCTGACGCAGCAGCTTAGAGAGCGTCATGAGTCCGTCTACGCTCGCCCAGAGCTTCATCTTCAGGGTAAAGAACGTCTCAAGAAAGCGCCAGTGGAACAGATAGACCGCCAGCGAAACGCCTCCCAGAAGCCGGCTGACCGGGTTGTCCAGTATCCGGGATACGGCGGTCTTCGAGGTGAAGGCAAAAATAATGATAACGGGTATGTAGACGAGTATGCGGTAGTTGTCAACTCCGATCTCCTGATTCCAGCCCAGGGAGAAAAGGCGGTATATCGCGTATATCTCGACAAGACTGAGCAGCGCCCTCTTGACGGCGCCGAGGTTGGCGGCGGCGAGCTTTGTGTACAGTATGTTGGCCGTGAGTCCCAGAAACATGCCGGCGAGAGAGCGCACCATGCCGCCGGACAGGAAACCGTACAGCTCATGCCCCAGATATAGGTCAAAGCTCTTGTGCCCGAAAAGCGAATAGAGCAGAATTGCCGCGAAGGGCGCGATAACGCGCATGACGTCGCGCCTCATGCGTATGAACAGCGTGATGAAGAAGCCGGAGATGATGAGATCCGTGAGGAACCACGAGACTATCAGAAACAGCGCCGGACTCTCGGGGTCGCCCCAGGCGAAGCTCGTGCCCCCGAGGATCAGGGCCTCCCATTCGAGGTTCATAAAGTCCCGAAGACGCTCGGCCAGTCCGCCGGAGCGCAGTATGAGAGAGAATATGATAAGGACGGCGGCGAGCGTCGGATACACGGTCTTTATCCGGCTGCGGGCGTAATCCCACGCCTCGCGTCCCGCGTCGGCGAAGCTCATGCGTTCCGGCGCGCCGGCCAGTACGCGCCTCTTGTCGGTCTCGGCTATGAGGAAGCCCGCGAGTATAAAAAAGAATTCGACGCCGATAAAGCCGACGCTGGCGACGCGGCGCACGGACGCCATCCACGGCATCATCTCGTACACCTTTTCAAAGTGGTACAGGGCGGCAAAGACCGCGAAAGCGTATCTCCAGAACTCGATCGCGCCGTTTTTACGCGTTATTGACGTGCCCATAATACCTCCGCGTTCCCCGGTCCTTCCGCCTCCGGCAATAAGAATTTTAAGCTTATATCCATGTCCCTTACGCTGTGGGTGAGCGCGCCCACGGAGATAATATCGACCCCGGAGGCGGCGACCTCGGCTATATCGCGCTCTCCTATATTACCGGACGCCTCCGTCAGCGCGCGCCCGCCGATCATGCGAACCGCCTCCGCCATTTGCGGCACCGGCATGTTGTCGAGCATTATTATGTCGGCGCCGGCCTCCAGCGCCTGCGCGATCTGTTCGAGGCTCTCCGTCTCCACCTCGATCCTCAGCGTGTGCGGGGCATTTTTTTTCGCGCGGGCGACGGCCTCGGCGACGCCTCCGGCTGCGGCGATGTGGTTATCCTTTATGAGTATGCCGTCGTACAGCCCGAAGCGGTGATTGAAGCCGCCGCCGCACCGGACGGCGTATTTTTCAAGCGCGCGCATACCGGGCGTCGTCTTGCGGGTGTCCGTCACGCGCGCGCCGCCGCCCGCCGCGCCTTTGACGGCGGCGGCGGTGCGCGTGGCTATCCCGGACAGGCGCCGCAGCAGATTGAGCGCCGTGCGCTCTCCCGCCAGAATACTCCGCGACGGCCCGGATATCTCCGCTATCGCCTCGCCCGCGGATACGGCGTCGCCGTCGGAGACGAGCGGCTTGAAGCTGACGGCGCCGTCGAGCAGCCGGAACACGCGGGCCGCGACCTCGAGTCCGCATATCACGCCGGCTTCCTTCGCGAGAAAGACGCCGGACGACGACGCGTCCTCCGGTACGCAGCACCGGGAGGTGACGTCGCCCGAGCCGATATCCTCCCTCAGCGCCCTCGTCAGGAATTCGTCGATATCCGGATATTTTACCTGTAGCTCCATACCGTCGCCTCCGAGACGCGCCGGTATGATGGACGGCGCGTTAATTTCATGTGACGCGCCATTATAAACCATACGACGCCGCCCGGTCAACAAATTTCTCAACCGCCCCCGCACGACCGCCCCCGCGTGCAGCTACTCCAAGTGTCTATCCATAAAAAAGAACGAAACTATGAAGTTGAAAAACGCCGTGACAGCATCGAGATTTGACAGGGCGTGGAGGCGTTCCTCCGCATATATGTATCTGTAACAGCGCGGATTTGTCAGACGCACAATGCGTTTTTGGGATATTACCTCGATACCCCAGGTCTTACACGGGAAAAACGCGATCGCTTCATCGCTGTAAATGACCTCCATCATCTCTGAGAAGGACGCGATTTCGGCGACGCGCAGCGGTTTGACGCCCGCAGTCTCATAATAGTGATCCTCAATACGTCTCATGGCCGTACCGGGGACGAGGCTGACGACGGGTATATTTCCCAGTTCTTTGAAATCTATCATTTCCGCGCCGTACAGTCTATGCTTTGACGGTACGACAAGTGCGAGCTCCTCTGTCATGACGTGCCTTTTCATCTCGTTGAAGTTGTCGTCAACCGTCGCTCCTACCGTCACCTCCGGAGTTCCCCTGAATTCGGAAATTCTCTGTAGTGATATGAGCTTGTGCGCCGCGACAAAGCCCTTGACGACCTGAGCTATATGCCGCGGTATGACGGGAGCGGCAAATGTGACGATATTGCGATCCGGCGTAGGGTTGGAGCAGACATTGATGATCCTATCACATTCGTCGGCGATAAGCTGCGCACTTATCAGGATTTTTTTGCCCATATTTGTCAGCGTCATCTTCCTCGGCGCTCGCTCGAATAAGACCGCGCCCAATTCTTTTTCCAGAGATGAAATAGCGAGGGTTATAGCGGGCTGAGAGATATATAAAGCGTCCGCCGCCCTTGTTATATTTCCGCACTTCGCCGTCATCGCAAAGCATTGTAACTGGCTTATCGTCATGGCGCATCCCTTTCTGCAGCTTATGAACTGCGTATCACTAACAGCAATATACACAAAAATTGACATTAAATCAAGTGCAAAATGCACATGTCCATAAGAAAATGTTATATACGTATTTGTTTTTTGTATTGGTATTCGCCGGGATATTGAGATATATTACCTCTGTCAGGAAACGGCGGACGAGACGGACGCCGGGTGGGCGCGGTTAGCGGACGCGCGGCGGAATCGGTTCCGAGCGGGTTTGGCGGAGGAGCGGGCCGCGCGTGTTTTGCGGCGCCAAATATTTTGGGGAAGTGGATTTATGGAAAAAAAGAGCTTTCTTAAACGGCTGACGCAATCAAAGATGTTTGTGCTGCTCCTATTGTATATAGCGGTCGCCGCGTTCTATACGATAATTTCAAAGGGGCAGTATTTATACTGGGTGAACATCAGAAATATCCTCAGCTCGATGGTCATCACCGCGTATCTGACGTGCGGCGCGGTATTCCTGATGATCTCGGGGAATATCGATCTGTCAACGGCGCAGGTGTCCACTATCTCCGGTATTCTCATGGCGCAATTCCTGATGAAAGGTTTCCCGTGGCCGCTGGCTATTCTGGCGGTACTGGCCGGAGCGGCGCTCGTAGGCTTTATAAACGCGGTTTTGATAAACGAGGTAAAATTCCAGCCGTTCGTTGCGACAATGGCGGTGTCATATATGGTACAGGGCGGTATGCTTCTGCTGAGTCACGGCGCTGCCGTGGAAGTCTCCAACAAGTACATCGTCTGGCTCGGTACATACAGGATTGCCGGCCAATTCCCCGTGAACATCCTTTTCACCTTTGCGATTTTCACAATATACGGCGTCGTCCTCGCAAAGACTAAGTTCGGCAAAAAAATATACATGGTCGGGGGCAATCCCGTCGCGGCGAAGCTCTCCGGCATAAATCCCAAAAAGGTATGGTATATACTGTTCATAAATAACGCCGTCTTAGGTTCGGTGGCCGGTATGCTCCAAGCGGCAAGGCTCAGGTCAGGTTCGGCCACGGGCATAGCGGGCGGCGCCTTTGCCGGCATGACGGGCGCGATACTGGGCGGCGTTTCGTTCGGCGGCGGGTCAGGCGGCATGGGCGGGGCGTTCGTCGGGCTTGTGCTGCTCAACGGCTTCAACAGCGGGCTGACGCTCATCGGCATCAACCCGTACTGGCAGACGATGGCGTCGGGCGCGCTGCTCCTGATTGCGCTCACGTTCGATTACTTCAATACGAAACGGCTTATGCGCAGATAAGCGGGAAAGCGGGGAGGAATTGTCCGATGCCGGAGTATATTGAGTTTAACGGGATAGGTAAAGCGTATCCGGGCGTTCAGGCGCTCAAGGATATTTCATTTCGCGCCGGAGCCGGGAAGGTACTCGCGCTTCTCGGTGAAAACGGCGCGGGGAAAAGTACGCTGCTTAAAATACTGAGCGGCGACATCCAGCCCGACGAGGGGACAATCATTATCGACGGCGAGGAGCAGAAATTCGCCGCGCCGTATCACGCCATAAGCAGAGGTATAAGCGTAATATATCAGGATCGCCAGCTTGTGCCGGGACTTAACGTGATTGAAAACATATATTCGGGAGACCTCCCCTCGACAAGACTCGGACTGCTCAGGAAGGATGAAATGCGCCGCACCACGCGCGAGATTATCGACGCGTTCGGTCTGCCGATAGATCCGGAGGAGCTCGTCGGAGGGCTTTCGGTGGCATACCAGCAGATGGTGGAAATAATGAAAGCCTACAGGCGCGATTCACAGATTATAGCTTTTGACGAGCCGACGGCACCGCTGACTGACGCGGAGATAAGTATACTCTTCAGACTTATACGTAAGCTCAGGGATGACGGAAAGATTGTTATTTACGTGTCTCACCGACTGGCGGAGATTTTCCAGATAACCGATGAGATCGTGGTCTTGAAGGACGGGCGGCTGGTAAAGACGATGGCGACGCCGGAGACGGACGAGGCGGAGCTTATCAAGGCTATGGTCGGCCGCGATATCGGCGACACGTATTCAAGACTGAGCCGCAACGACAAGCTCGGAGACGTGCTGCTTGAGGTGAACAATCTTGTTACCGACGCCGTACACGATGTCAGCTTTACGCTCAGAAAGGGTGAAATCGCGGGATTTGCCGGGCTTGTGGGCGCGGGACGGACGGAGGTGGTGAGAGCGCTGTTCGGCGCGGATCATATTCTGTCGGGAGAGATAAAGATCAACGGTAAGATACATAAGGCAGGATCGGAAAAGGCCTCTATCGAACAGGGAATTGCGCTTTGCCCCGAGGATCGCAAGGAGCAGGGACTCATCATGTGGCGCAGTATCACGGACAATATTTGTTTGCCCGTGTTAGACAAGCTGAAAAAGCTTCTCTTTCTTGACAGAAAGAAATCAGAGACTCTGGCCGAAAAAGCGGTGGAGCGGTACTCAATCAAGACGCCGACGCTCGATAAGATCGTCTCGGAGCTCTCCGGCGGTAACCAGCAGAAGGTCATTCTGGGGCGCTGGACGTCAGACTTAATAGACACAAAAATACTCATACTCGACGAGCCGACAAAAGGGATCGACGTCGGCACTAAGGCGGAAGTGTATCAAATGGTGTGCGATTTCGCCAAGCAGGGTATAGGCGTGATATTTATTTCTTCCGAGCTTACTGAGGTCATCAACGTCGCCGACACCATTATCGTTATGCATAACGGCCATATCACCGGAACCGTCAAGCGTGAGGACGCGACGGAGGAAAACGTGCTGGCGCTCGCCATGCTTGATTGATCAGGAGGGAAAACTCAATGACCAGAGTCGTCAGAAATTTCACCAAATCAAAGGGCATGACAATTCTTATTGTCACGGCGGCAATCATCGTATTCTTCTACATTATGAACCCCGCGTACCTCAGCTTCGACAACGTTCGGGGCATCATGTACGCCATGAGTCTTTCCGGCACGATAACATGCGGTATGGCGTGTCTGATGATGAGCGGAGCGATCGATCTGGCGTCCGGCGCCGAGGGCATGTTGGCCGGCGTACTTGTGGCGTTTCTGCTGAGAACCGACATCCCGTGGTTTCCGGCCGTGCTTATGATCCTGGGTGTGGGCGCTGTATTCGGTCTGGTCAATGCGTTCTTCGCGAATATTCTCAATTTTATGCCGTTTATAGCCACGATTGCCATGTCCTCGGTCTATCAGGGGATAGCGGGAGTCATCACGACGAATCAACCTATCATGATCACAAATAAGGCGTTTTGGGAATTAGGCTCAATATCGCTGTGGGTATTCCCGCTGCCGTTTATAATTATGGTCGTGCTGCTGATAATATACGGTCTGTTGATCGCCAATACGAAGTTCGGGCGCCAAATGCTATTGTGCGGAGGCAACCGTAACGCCGCGCGTCTTGCGGGTATCAGCTACAAAAAAATCACGACGATCATGTATATAAACAACGGCTGTATCGCGTCTCTGGGCGGCATAGTGCTTGCCGCGCGTATGCACAGCGGTTCAATGCAGTCGGTAATTGGCTCGGAGATGGACGGGATGACGGCGGCGATCATCGGCGGCGTCTCCTTTCTCGGCGGCGGCAGCAGCGGTATGACCGTCGTATTCATCGGCATTATGATGCTCAACTGCTTTAAGAACGGCCTGTACATAATTCAGCTTGACCCATACTGGCAGGTCGTTTCAAACGGCGCGCTGCTTGTTCTTGCGCTTATTGTGGATTTCTTCCGTGAAAAGCGCAGGCTGGCGTCACTTAAAGCACCGGCGCGCGAGGCGCCGGCAAAACAGACCTGATTGTCTGCGCGCGAAAGACGCCGCGGCGAAGCGCGATCAGGCATGGGTATATGTACCGGCACTGCGCATGTGTCAATAATAATCAAACAATGCAGGAGGAAAACGAAATGAAAAAGCAAAAACTGTTCTCGCTCGTTCTTGCGGTAATTTTGGCGCTATCCGTCGTTGCGTGCGCCAATCAGGGCGACGCGCCGGCGCCGTCCTCTTCGGACGCCCCGAATACGGCGGACAATTCGCCGGTGGCAACGAGCCCGCCTGCGGGCTCGGAAAGTTCGCCGCCGACGGCGCAAGCGCCTGTCGGCGGCGAACATGTGGGTTACTGGGATGATCCGGTGGATCACTACGCAAGACCCGCTTACCGCATAGCGCATTACTCTTTCGGCTCGGGAACAATGATAGACCGATACTATGAGGCTTTGCAAAAATGTCAGGAAAAGATGAACATTACCGTCGATTTTGTTACAGCTAACGGCGACGACGAGAAGTTTATCAACAATCTGGAGCTCATGAGCGACCGCGACGGACTTCTCGTGGATACAAACCCGAATCTGTCCGTAAGAGCTTTTGAGGTACTCACGGAGATGGGAAAGCCGTGGATCGCGTTCTCCATGCCGTTCCAGAATCTCGACCCGGATCCGCTGAAAATATGCTGGCCGACCGTCGCGCTGGACGGCTTCGCGGTGGGTACGCAATCCACAAAGTGGCTGATTGATAATTACAAGGATTATTGGGGTGAAATCGACACAAAGAAGCTCGGTCTGATTACTATCACAGTTTCAACGCTGCCGCTGTTCTCGACGCGCTCGGACGGCGCGCGGGATCTGTTCCAGCAGACTTTTCCCGACAGTCTTTACATTGAGGGCGATATAGCGGGACAGCAGTTCACCGCCGAGGCCGCATATAACATGATCAGTGCGTACGTTTCCGCAAACCCCGGCACCGAGTATTGGATGATAAACGTCGTTATGGCGATGGTGGCGCCCGGCGTGGCGCGCGCGATTGAGACTCTGGGAGTTGAAGACCGCGTACTCATCACATGCTGCGAAAGCCCGACCGCCGTGGAGGAATGGGATTCGGGTTACGACGGCAGCTGGGTATCCGCGGTCGGCATTGCGGAGGAGATATACGCCGTTCCGGCGACCGCCGGACTTGTGGCGCTAATCGACGGAAGGGCCACGCCGGACACGCTCTGGGCGGACTCCAAGCGCGCGCCTTACGGGGACGACTACGCGCTGTTCCCGATGGAACTCGAGGTTATCACGCGCGATACGTATAAGGCGTACTTCGAAAATATCGACACCACATATTTCAGTTAGCGGGGAGGGAGTACGATCAGCGATCTGCTCGAATTAAAGGAGCTTGACAGAATACCGTTTGGCAGGAGCCTGTCGCGGTTCTTTATCTACACGTACAAAGAAGGCGACGAGTATGACGCGCCCGGCCTGTATTTACGTCTGACCACGGACGCGGCGGGCGGAGGGTTCGGCGCGCCGCGAAAGGGCGGTCTGTTGCGGTTATGTCCGCTGGCGGGCGGCGCGGAGCTTAAGTATACGCTCCGCGCCTCGCCGGCCAAGCTTGAAATGCTCGCGGAGGGCGGGAGCGTTGAGTTCTGTATCGACGAACCCGAGATCATGCGGGTGAGGGCAAACGGCGTCGGGCTTAGAGTATTTTCGCGCATGGGAATGATGGATACGGTTTGCGCGCGTGCGGACGGTTCGATGGAGCTTCTTATCGGAGGCGCAGGCGGAAAGCTGCTGTTCTTCCCGATCGAGGGGAGCGTCCGGTTCAATCAGTGGTGGCGCATGTTCGACTGGGCGTCGGACGACGTGACGGCCGACTTTCATCCCGGAGAAGACGGGAAACTCGAAATCGCGATACACGAGTATATCGCCGGCGGGCAGCCGTTGGAGCGTTACCGCCCATTCGACGACTGTGTCGGGGAGGCCGGGGACGACTATCTAAGATGGCGCGGACTGTACGGCGGGCCGACGGGAGACGAGGCGCTGTTCGACGCCGCTGCGTATCTCACGTGGATAGGGCGCTTGAAGCCGCGCAAGTGCTCGACGACGTCAAAGCTCAGGGGAAATATGATATACGGCAGCCGGCGGGGGAGCGACTTGGTTTCGGTGTTCGAGCAGACGTTCCATGCGCTCGCGTTTGACGGCGCGGACGCAAAGCTGGAATTACTGAAAAACACGCTCCGCCTCGCCGACGTAAACGGAGCGCTTCCCGCGTACACTACGGACGCGCAGAGCCAGTTCGGATATTCGACGGCGCCGGCATATGTAGTTGCGCTCGGCGAGACGGACGGAACGGAGCTTGTCGCCGCGCTTGAAAAAAACGCCGAATGGTGGTTGCGGTGGCGAGACCGGGATGGTGTCGGCGTCCCCGCCTACGCGTACCCAAAGGAAGCGGGAATAGACTGCGGCGCGGGCGTCGGTGTCGGAGATGCGGGGCCGACGCCCGATCTGCTCTCATATCTTTTTCTGCTGTTTTCGGCGCTTGCAGAGGCCACCGGCGACCCCAAGTGGGCGAAGGCGGGCGACGGCGTGCTCAAGACGCTGCTCGGCGAGCTTGACGGACGCGGCGGTTTTACGGTAAGCGGCGCGTCGGCGCGCGGGACGGAATTTGCGTCGGGGTTGCTTTCGCATATTCCGCTGATACTCGGGGACAGCCTCCCTTCGGAGGTAACGGAAAGGCTTGCGCGCCAGATAGACGAGGGCGATTTTTGGAAATCCGAAAAGGATTTGCCGGCCGTTGCGCTCCTCGTGTACGGATTGCTTGCGTCGCACCGGCGCGAGACGGCGGAGAGAGTCTGCGAGTGGTATATCTCACACGTGCAATCAAATGGCTTTGTAAACAATGTCGGCGACGAGTTTGCTTCTACTTGGGCGGCGTCGGCGTATCTCTATATTGTCTCGGCGCTCGGGAGAGGGGGGAACGCATAGATGTTCGGATTGAATCAGCCGTATGATTTACAGCGTGTCCCATGGAGCCGCCGCAACTCAATGTTCGTTTTCTCCGAGGATTTCGAGCGCCGCTCTCTCTGGTTTGTACATTGCCGCACGCCCTTATTCCAGTCTGCACGGAAGAATGTATTCCACATTCAGGCCACGTACGCGGGCGAAGCCGTGCCGTATACATATTTTGCCGACTTCAGTCATTTACGGATAGATTCGGAGCGAGGTTTTATTGAGTTTTGCTTGGATCCCGCAGACCGCATGGCGATACGCGGCGAGGGCATCGGACTGCGCCTGACTGTTGACGGCGCCGGGGGCGCCTGCGAGGGCGTATTGCGTAAGGGCGACGGCACGTACGAGGTGTCTTTCGGAACCGCCGGGAAGTCGCTTTATGTTCCGCTTGCGGGAGAGCTCGCGGTAACGGCGGAATCGTCAGCGAACGCGCTCTATGAAAATATCACGCTTGATTTTACGCCGGGGCCGGACGGCGCCGTAGAGGCGGCCGTACATGAGTATATGCGTGAGCGCGTCCGCGACGAGCGCTATAGGAGCTTTGATGAAATCCGCGCGGAAGCTCGGAGAGATTATGAGGAGTGGTGTAAAAATTACCGCTCCGCCGGAGAATTTGAGGATACTGCGGCATACGCAAAATTTGTGATTTGGTCGCACAGGCAGGGCGAGGGCGGAAACGGTATAATGAAACAGGCGATGATTTACATGCACCGCCTCTGGATATGCCACGCTTTCGCGTGGCAGCAGAGCTATAACGCCATGTCCATGCTGAACAATACGGATGAGGGTTGGAGGCTCATATGCAGTCTGTTTGATTTTCAGCACGAATCGGGTATGCTGCCCGGCACGATAAGTTATTACGAGGCGTCCTACGGTACTCCGCAGCCTGCAATGCAGGGTCTTGCCATTGCGCATATCCTGGCCAACACCGACGGGTCAATGCTCACGCGTGAGCGATGCGAAAAGATGTACTCGCCGTTCGCGCGATGGGCGAGCTATTGGCTGACATACCATGCCTCCGCCGAACCCGATACCCTCGAGTACCACAATCCCAATGAGTCCGGCTGGGACGACGCCTCCGTGTTTTTCGGAACATTTCCCATACAGTCTCCGGATCTATACGCCCATATAGCGCTGCTCTGCGAGGCGGTGGGCAAGATAGCCGAGGGAGCGGGCCTGTATGTGGAGGCCGGCGAATGGTTCGCGCGATCCAAAAGGTTTATCGGCACACTGATAAAAAACCATTGGAACGGGGAAAAATTTCTGCCCAGACTCCCGTCTACGGGCGAACTCGCGGATTCAATGAGTCTTGTTTGTTATCAGCCGATTATGCTCGGGAGACGTCTGCCCCGGGATATTATCGACAAGTCGGCTCGGGCGCTCATGCGCGAAGGGGAATTTCTCACCGACTTCGGGCTTGCCGCCGAGAGTCTAAAGAGTCCGAACTGCCGCTTTTCAAATAAATTCTTTGTGCTGGGCAAGGTCATAGCGCCGCTGCAAATGTTTATAACCGTCGGACTCAAAAGCGCGGGAAAGACCGAGGAAGCCAAAGAGATAGCGCGCAGGTGGTGCCGTAAGGTCCGCGAAAAAGGGTTTATTTTGGGATTTGCGCCGCTGCCGACGGAGCTTGACGGCTCTGCGTACCCGGACCCGGATCAACCGTCGGCGGGGGATACATGGTCGTGGGCGTCCTGGACTGCGGTGAATTTTCTGATCATATCGACTTACGTGCTGGGTGAGTATTAATTCGCACGATATGTCGTGCCGAATTAATAGCGCGCAAATGTTTCGGTTGCCGCCAAAGGCGGCGAGAAACATGCGCATATGAGCGAGAAAAGTCCCGAGCGGCTTTGCCGTAA